>CAYYIK010000048.1:0-22450 GCA_964471955.1 uncultured Thermoanaerobaculia bacterium
CCGCACGGGAAAGGGCCCGTCCGGAAGGTACTCCGGACGGGCCGTTGCCGGACGCCGGCAACACGGGTCGAGTCTTCAGTGCTTGTCGATCGAGAGGACCCTGGTCACGCCCTCGACCCCTTCGACGGCCTTGACGGCCATCGAACGGCGCTCTTCCGGGATCGCATCGCCGAACTCCAGGGTGACCACGCCGTTCGCCGCCTCGGTCCCGATGCGGAAACCGTCGCTGCCGAGCTGATCGACCAGGGCGAGGCGAACCCTGCTCTCCAGGATGCCGTCCTTGACCTCGGCTTCGGCTTCGCCGACGGCGCGGGTCACGGCGCCCTCGGCGGGGGGGGTCTCGACGCTCAGATGGCTGTCGACTCTCGCCACCCCCTCGACCCCTTCGGCCACCGTCTTCGCCAGTTCGGCGGTCTCGCGCTTGGCCACCGTGCCGTTCAGGCTCACGGCCCCGTCGCGCGAGTCGACGTTGATCTTCAGGCTGTCGGCGCCGAGCTTGGTGAGCAGGGCGAGCTTGACCTTGAGCGTGGTGGTGCCGTCCGCCAGGGTGTCCGCGGCGGCCAGCGTCGGCAGGGCGACGAGCGCCGCGATCAGTGCAAAGGCGATCAAGGATCTCTTTGTCATCGAATCTCTCCTCTCCGGTCGGGTGAGTGTCGGCTTCGATCGCCGACCGCTCCCGGGAGACCTCCACGAACCGCCACGAGGTGGCCGGGACCGGCCGGCATCCGGATACCAGAGCAACCCGCATGCCCGCCGCGAAGTGCGCGGCAGCGCGGCCTTCGGACCCTCATCCGGTGCCCCGCCGCCACCTCCGCCGACCCGATTGCAGAATCTTCCCCGGCCCCTCACTGAAGCTCGTAGAAGACCTCGCCGACGACGCCGCGTTCGCTCCAGACGCAGCCGAACTCGAAGGGGTGGGGCTGGCCGCGCCGGCCGGCGAAGACCCCTTCGCCGCGCACGCCGATGGCGTTCGCCGGTCGGCGCCACTGGCGCAGCGCCGCGGTCTCGATGCGCAGCTGGCCCGAACGCGGATGATCGCGCCGGATCGCCGCGCCGACCGCCTCGACGCAGGCGCGCGCCGGCGCCTCCTCGAGCGCCAGCGGCGCGAGCAGGCGCATCGGCCGCGCGGCTCCCGGGCGCACCGGCTTGCCGCCGTTGAGCGGACCGCTCCACTCGAGCGCCGTGACGCGCTCCGAGCGGTCGTCGACCAGGCAGACGAAGTCGAACTCGTCCCACGTCTTGCCGCGCAGCATCCGGCCGCTGCCGGCGACGGCGCTCTCCGACCGCGACCAGGCCCAGTCCGAGAGCGTGCCGCCGGACACCTCGACCGCATCCGTGTGCGGGTGTTCGGAGCGGATCTGCCGCTCGAGCTGCTCGGCGCACGCACTGACGTGGATGGCGCGCGGCTCCCGCCCGCCGTCCGACGAGCGGAGCGGTTGCCGTGCCGAGGCCGCCGCGCTCACCAGCAGGATCGCACCGAGACCGCACCCCAGGACTCTTCGCTTCATGACCCCCTCCTCCCCGAATCCGGCGCCGCGCCCACCGCCGCGCCGGCGGAAACTTCTTCCCGCCCGGCAACGCAAGCCGGGTGCCACCCCTCCCGTCTGCTCGCCCGGCGCGCGCCGATGTACCAGCCGAGTGCCCCGGTGAGCAGGCCCGCCGGCACGTCGATCGGATAGTGGTAGCCGCAGACGACCGTAGAAACCGCGATGGCGGTCACCCAGAAGGTGAACAGCAGGCCGCGCGCCGACGCCAGTCGGCCCGCCGCGAACGCCGCGGCCACCACGGCGGCGGCGACGTGGGTGCTGGGGAAGGCGAAGCCGCCCCGATCGAACGAGCGGTAGGCCGATTCGACGAGGGGCACGAACAGCACGCCGCGGCCGGTGATCCCCTCGCGCGCCATCGGCCCGGCGACCGGCAGCACGAAGTGCAGCGCGTAGTGCGCGAGCATCGTGGCGGTCATCGCCCACAAGTAGCCCTCGACCGCCCGCGGCCGTCGGCGTTCGGCCAGCAGGGCCGGCACGAACAGCAGCAGGTAGTAGCTCGCGTAGGCGGCGTGGGCCGCCTCGAGAGCCGCCGGCGACAGCCGCGCGCCGACGCGGTACCACTCGCCCGGGAAGAGCGCGGCGTCCCAGGCGGCGATCCGCGCGTCGAGGTCGGACGGGACGACGAGATGGCGCATCTGCCCGGCCGCCGAGTAGAGCCAGGGGAGCGCGAGCATCGGCAGCCAGCGGTGGAGCCAGCGCAGCGCGCCGCCGGCACCGGGGCGGTCGACTCGCGCCAGGGCGACGGCGAGGCCGGCGAGCAGCAGATGCCGGCCGGCGAGCGCGGCGACGGGCAGCCCGCTGCCCCGGCCGGCGAGCAGCACCAGAGCCGTGGCTGCGGCGCAGTAGGCCACCAGCATCGCGGTGGTCGCGCGGCGGGTGTCGCGATCCGCGTTCACAGGTCGAGATCGTAGATCCGGTAGGTCTTGTAGCGCTGCGCGCCGAAGCGTTCCAGCACGGCGAGCATCGGGCGGTTCGACTCGAGGATCCACGACATCTCTCCCCAGCGATAGCCCTTGCGCCGCGCCTCCTCGATGGTGCGGGCGTAGAGCGCGGCGTCGACCCCCCGATGCCGCCGCCCGTCGAGGACGCCGAGGATGAGGACGCGCACGCTGTCGATCCGGCGCCGCGCCCGCAGCAGCCGCAGCCAGCCGAACGGCAGCAGGCGTCCGCGCGCCGCAGCGATGGCGCGGTTGAAATCGGGCACCGTCACCGCGACTCCGATCGTCTCGCCCCGCAACTCGGCGAACAGCACCAGGTCGCGATCGGCCCAGGGCAGCAGCTCGCGGGCCAGCGCCGCGATCTCCTCCTCGGTCAGCGGCACGGCTCCCCAGTTGGCCGCCCACGCCCGCGAATGGACCGCGTGCAGCCGCGCGAGCTCCTCGTCGAGGCGGCCGAAGTCGGCCTTGCGCACCGTCACGCCGTTACGCGCGGCGCCTGCCGCCGCGCGCTCGACGTCCGGCGGCACCTCCGCCGGGACGTCCATCCGGAAGGCGTAGAGATCCTGGACCTTGCGCAGGCCGCACCCTTCGAGCAGGCGGGCGTAACAGGGCGGGTTGTAGGGCATCAGGAAGACCGGCGGCAGGTCGAAGGCGTCGAGGAGCAGCCCGCATTCGTCGTTGATCGTCAGGCTCATCGGTCCGCGCAGGCGCACCAGACCCCGCCCCCGTACCCAGCCGGCCGCGGCGTCGATCAGCGCCCGCGCCACCTGCGCGTCGTCGATCGTCTCGAAGAGGCCGAAGAAGCCGGTCCCGTCGTGGTACGTCTCGAGATGCCGCCGATTCTCGATCGCGGCGATCCGCCCGACCGTCTCGCCGCCGCGCTCGGCGAGAAACAGCGCGGCATCCGAGTGAAGAAAGAAGGAGTTGCGCCGGCGATCGAGGAGGGCGCGCCGCTCCGACTCGAGCGGCGGGACCCAGGCGGGGTTGCCGGCGTAGATGCGCCCCGGCAGGCGCAGGAACCGCCGCAGGTCGCGCCGTCCGGCGACGGCGCGCACGGAGACACCGGCCGTCCTCGACGTCACCGCCGGCCGCCGAAGCGCCAGGCGACTCCGATCCAGTAGTTGGGGCCCGTCGAGTCGGTATCGGCGACGACCTCGGCGGCCGGGGCCAGCGAGCCGCGCATCGGCACGGTGTCCTCGAGGCGGCCCCAGAAGTAAGCCGTGCCGAGCTGGAGGAAGGTCCGGCGCCGCGCCGACAGCGGCACGTCGATGCCGGTGCCGGCGGTGGCGACCGGATAGAAGCCGTCGTGGTCGACGCGCAGGTCCTCGTCGAGGAAGTCGTTGCGCAGCGTCAGCGTGGTGCGGTCCTCCTCCCACGCCACCCCGGCGCCGAGCAGCACGAACGGCTCGACGCGCCGGCAGTCGCGGCATGGGCGCCAGTGAGCAGCGACGAGCAGATCGGCGAAAGTCGAGTAGCGCTGCTCGAACTCGAGACGCGCCGGGCCGGCCTCGGTTTCGATCACGGCGCTGCCGCTGATCGACCCCCGGCTCCAGTCGGCCTCGACGCCCACCCGCCAGCGCGCTGAAACGTCGCGCAGGAGCTGCGTACCGAGGCTGAGATTGTGGATGTCGTCCCAGTCCTCGAAGTCGGTGCCGAACATGCCGTTGATCTCGGCGATCTGCTCGTTGGTCCGGGTCTGCTTCGGGAAAGCTTCCTGCAGGTAGACGTTCAGCGTCCACTCCGCCGCCCCGGCAGCGGCGGCCCCGGCGAGCGCCACTGCGATCGCCAGGGTTGCCGGGTTCAGTCCGCATCGCCGCGCGAATCGAATCATGTCGCTCTCCTCTGCGCTCCGGCGTGTCGCGGCTCAGGCCGGTTCGGGGAACCGCAGGATGGCCGCCGCGATACGGCCCTCCGGCATGCGCGCGAGCGGCAGCGCGTGCGCCTCGCCGCCCTGGGCGAGGGTGCGGGCCACGGCCCGGTCGAGCAGCTCCTCGTCGCCCTCCTCGCGTGCCTCGTGCACGGTCAGACGGCGAAGGTCCGGCTCCCAGCTCCCCCAGCGCTCGGCCTCCCGCGCGACGAAGAGCGTCTCGACCCTCCCCTCCTCGGCGGCACGGAAGATCGGGTCGAGCTGGTCGATCGATCGGCCGCGGGCTTCGAGGCCGGCCCAGCGCGCGAGCTCGGCGTCGACCTTCGCGCGGTCGAGCTCCTCGATCCTGGAGCGCGCCGCGGCGACCAGTTCGGCGTCGGCGACGGCCTCCGGATTGCCGGTCAGCGGCGCGGCCGCCAGGTTCAGACGCCGCGCCGCGCGGCGGAAGATCGGCGCGTACTCGGCGACCGCCGCCAGGACCACCGGCGCCTCGGGGACGGGAAGACCCGCTTCGAGCGGCTCGCAGACACGCCGGAAGAAGGTCTCGAGATCGGTATCGAGCCGCTCCTCGTCGTTGTCCCCGTGGCCGTGGAAGATCGCCGAGCGCCGACCGAGCGCCGACGGGCTGCTCGAGTGGAGGGTGACCGCGGAGTAGTACTCGAGCTCCCCCATCGCCGCTTCGAAGCTCTCCGGCAGCCCCTCGATCGGCGGCTGATGCACCCCCTGCGGGCCGCTCTCGATCAGCCGCACCCGGTTGCGGCTGAGCGCCAGAACGTAGAAGACGTCGGGACCGTCGAGTGCCGGCAGCAAGGGCCGGACGACGAAACGGGAGCCCACCTGCACGAGCTCGGGCAGCTCGAAATCGACCCGCTCCCTGTGGACGAATCCGGGCGCCGCCCAGAGCGCCACCCCCCCCGCCGGCGCCGCCCAGAAGGCCGGGTCGTCGAGCAGCGCCGTCAGGGGCGCCAGCAGCTCCCCGGCCGCCTCCTCGGACACGGCGACGGCGGCCAGCTGCTCGCGGGCACCGCGCAGGACGTTGCGCAGTCGCACCGGATCCTGCGGCACCGACACGCCGCCCCCCACGGCGGGGAACATCATGGTCACGCAGGGGAACGCCTCGATGCGCGCCAGCGCTTCGAGCCGGGAGCGGTTGATCGTCATCGTCGCCTCTCCTTCCCTGCCGGCTCCGCCCGGACGGGCAGGGGCGCGTCGGCGGCAGCAGCACCCGGAAGGCGATACCGGGTCCGGATGGAGGGCCGGCTCGCTGGCGGGGGAGCCCCTCGTCCCCTCGCCGTTCGTCCGGGGTCCGGGGGCACGCGGTCAGGTGCCGGTGCCGGCGGAACTCTCGGAACTCAGGATACGCCCCGCTGCGGCGAGCCCGGGCCGCGCCGGCGGGTGGGATGGACGGCGCCGCACGCCGACTCGCGCGCCGGCGCGCGGCGGGACCGGTCAGTTCCGGGACGACGCCACGCGGACGCGGTCGCGGCCGGCCGCCTTGGCCTCGTAGAGCGCCCGGTCGGCGCGCTCGAAGGCGGCCTCGAAGGACTCCTGGCGAGCGATCCCGATCTCGGCAACGCCGAAACTGGCGGTCACCGTGCGCCGCTCACCGCCGCGCGCCACCGGAACGGTCCGCAACACGGCGGCCAGGCGCCCGGCGATCTCGACGGCCGCCGCCAGTCCGGTCATCGGCAGCAGGGCGACGAACTCCTCGCCCCCGGGGCGGGCCAGCAGGTCCGAGGCCCGCAGTTCGCCGCGCGTCCGCCGGGCGAGCTCGACCAGCGCCGCGTCCCCGAACGCGTGACCGAGCTCGTCGTTGACCCGCTTGAAGTGATCGAGGTCGAAAACGACCAGCGACAGGGGGGTTCCGAAGCGCCGCGCCCGTTCGACCTCCCGCTCCGCGGTCTCGTGCAGGAAGGCGCGCGTCGCCGCGCCGGTGAGCGAATCGGTGGTCAGGCGCAGGCGAAGGGCGCGATTGTCGGCATAGAGCGCCGGCACCGTGATGCCGAAATAGGCGCTGCCGGCGAGGATGATCATCGCGAACTGGAAGGTCACCCCGTGCTGGCCGGGCCCGAGCAGCGCCCCCAGTCCGGCGATCGCCGTGCTCAGGGCCGCGCTCGCGGCGTAGGTGCGCAGGGCACCCTCGGTGTGAGCGATCCACATCAGCGGCACGATGCCGAAGAAGACGAGAAAGGAGGCCGGGTAGGCCTGCGCGGGCCAGAGCCGGACGAGCGCGGCGGCGCCCGCCGCCGGGAGCACGCACAGACCCAGCTTCAGCGCGAGCGGGCCATGGCCGCTTCCGACCGGCGCGACCTGGCGGTGCGCGGTGAACAGCGCCGCGGGCTCCAGCCCGAGGCGGGCCTGGGCCGCGCCGAGGAAGATGGCGCAGAAGGGGCCGACGGCCACCGCGCCGACCAGATCGCCGATCCAGAACGGCACGACCAGATCACTGGCGACGGCGAGCGACTCGAGGAGCCCGAAGGCCACGAGGACCAGCAGTCCGGTCACCGAGGCGAGCAGCGCGGCCAGCGGCGCGATCACCAGCAGGAGACTGACGAAGCGGGGTGTCGGCCGCGCATGGCCCAGGCGCAGGAGCAGTCGCGCGCCGCCGATGTAGGAGAGGCCGTGCGCCAGCCCGAAGGCGAGACCGGCGACGAGCAGGGTGCCCCGAGAGGTCGCCGCCGCGCCATCCTCGAGGGTCAGCGTGGCGAGCGTCGCCGCCAGGAGGACACCGGGCAGTCCCCGCCAGCCGAAGACGAGTCCCGCCGCGAACGTCACTCCTGCGGGGGGAAACCAGAGGCTGGCGTGCGGGGCGTACTCCTGGACCCGGGCGACGTACCAGGCCAGCAGCCAGAGCAGGGTCACTCCCCCGTGCAGCGCGAGCGGCCCGGCGCGCGGGCCGGCGCGGCGCGGCGTGTCCGGTTCCGGGCCGGCGGCTGGCAGGTTCACGAGTCCGGCATTATGTGCCGGAAGCGCGCCGGCACCGAAAACGAAAGGGCCGGCGGATCGCTCCGCCGGCCCTCGGATCTCACGAGCCCCGGGGCTCGCCGGGGCCCGGAGGGCCCCGTCTCTTCTAGATCACTCTCAGTACATGCCGCCCATGCCGCCCGGGCCGCCGGGCATGGCGGGAGCCTTCTCCTTCTCCTTGATCTCGCCGATCATCGCCTCGGTGGTGAGCATGAGGCCGGCGATGGAGGAGGCGTTGAGCAGCGCGGTCTTGGTGACCTTGGCCGGATCGATGACGCCGGCCTTGACCAGGTCCTCGAACTTGCCGGTGCCCGCGTTGAAGCCGACGTTGCCCTTCTCGGAGAGGACCTGGCGCACGATCACCGAACCCTCCTCGCCGGCGTTGGCGGCGATCTGGCGGGACGGCTCCTCGAGGGCGCGGCGAACGATCTTCACGCCGACCGCGAGGTCGCCCTCGGCCTTGACCTTGTCGATCGCGTCGATGGCGCGCAGCAGGGCGACGCCGCCGCCGGCGACGATCCCCTCCTCGACCGCGGCCTTGGTCGCGTGCATCGCATCCTCGACCCGCGCCTTCTTCTCCTTCATCTCGGTCTCGGTGGCGGCGCCGACCTTGATCACCGCGACGCCTCCGACCAGCTTGGCGAGCCGCTCCTGCAGCTTCTCGCGGTCGTAGTCCGAGGTGGTCTCCTCGATCTGCGCCCGGATCTGCTTGACGCGGCCGGCGATCGCCTCGCGGCGCTTCTTGTCGTCGGTGTCCGTGACGACGGTGGTGTCGTCCTTGGTGATGACGACCTTCTTGGCCTCGCCGAGGTCCTCCCACTTGACGTTCTCGAGCTTGATGCCGAGGTCCTCGGAGATCAGCTTGCCGCCGGTCAGGATACCGATGTCCTCGAGCATCGCCTTGCGCCGATCGCCGAAGCCCGGGGCCTTGACCGCCGACACCTGCAGCGTGCCGCGCAGCTTGTTGACCACCAGCGTCGCGAGCGCCTCGCCCTCGACGTCCTCGGCGACGATCAGCAGCGGGCGGCCCTGGCGGGCGACCTGCTCGAGGATCGGCAGGAGGTCCTTCATCGACGAGATCTTCTTCTCGTAGAGGAGGATCTTGGCGTTCTCGATCACCGTCTCCATGCGCTCGGCGTCGGTGACGAAGTACGGCGACAGGTAGCCGCGGTCGAACTGCATGCCCTCGACGACCTCGAGCGTGGTCTCGAGGCCCTTGGCCTCCTCGACCGTGATCACGCCGTCCTTGCCGACCTTCTCCATCGCCTCGGCGATGATCTTGCCGATCTCCTGGTCGTTGTTGGCCGAGATGGTGCCGACGTGGGCGATCTCGGTCCCCTCGACCGGCTTGGCGATCTTGTCGATGTGCTCGACCACGGCCTTGACCGCGAGGTCGATGCCGCGCTTGAGCTCCATCGGGTTGGCGCCCGCGGTGACGTTCTTGGCGCCCTCGCGGAAGATCGCCTGGGCGAGCACGGTGGCGGTGGTGGTGCCGTCGCCGGCGACGTCGGAGGTCTTCGAGGCGACCTCGCGGACCATCTGGGCGCCCATGTTCTCGAGCGCGTCGGCGAGCTCGATCTCCTTGGCGACGGTGACGCCGTCCTTGGTGATCGTCGGCGAGCCGAACTTCTTCTCGATGACGACGTTGCGACCCTTGGGGCCGAGGGTCACCTTGACCGCGTCGGCGAGCTTGTTGACTCCCTTGAGGATGGCGCCGCGCGCCTCCTCGGAGTAGGTGATGAACTTGGCGGGCATCGTTCGTTTCCTCTCAGTCGTTCCGGAAAAGGGTTCAGTTCTCGAGCACGGCGAGGATCTCGTCCTCGCGCAGGATCACGTACTCGGTGTCGTCGATCTTGATCTCGGAGCCCGAGTACTTGCCGATCAGGATCCGGTCGCCCGCCTTGACGTCCATCGGCGCGCGCTTGCCGTCGTCGTTGAACTTGCCGGGGCCGACGGCGACGACCTCGGCCTCCTGCGGCTTCTCCTTGGCGGTGTCGGGAATGATGATCCCGCCGCGGACCTGCTCCTTCTGCTCGAGACGCTTGACCACCACGCGGTCGTGCAACGGACGAATCTTCACGGCTCTCTCTCCTCCTGATGAACGGTGTCGGTGGACCGATCGCTCCGGCCGGGGCGCGGGGGCCCCGACGGGGCCGGTGCTGTTAGCAGTCACCGGCTGCGAGTGCTAATTCTGGGCGAAGCGGCCGGCGGAGTCAAGCAGACGGCGAAAATCTCAGTAGTTGGCGCTGAGATTCGGCGCCGGCGGGGCCCAGCGAGCGACGGCCACCGCCGCATAGAGCCCTCCCCGCCGGTAGGCGCGGTGCGCCGCGGCGTGGCAGGCGACGAAGAGAGAGCCCTCCCCCGAAGTCCCGGCGTGATGCGCGGTCGCCGCCGCCAGGCGCCGGTCGCCGGCGACCAGCGCGCCGAGCCCGCCGTGCTTCCAGTCGACGATGGCCTCGGAGAAGCCCTGCGCGGCGAAGCGCTTGAGCATCCAGGTCGGGGTGAGGCGATCGGTCTCGACCCGGTGGCGGACCCGCGCCCCGGGGGCGTAGCGGATCCGCTCGCCGCCCCGCTCGAGGCGCAGGCAGAGCTCGATCTCCTCGCACGAGCGCAGCGAGCGGCCGCACCGCCCGAGGCGGGGGTCGAAGTCGCCGTAGCGTTCGAGAGCCGCGCGCCGGAAGGCCACGTTGGCGCCACGCGGCAGCTCGTTGTAGACCAGGTCGTGCGCCTCCGGCCCGCGGTCCCAGACGCTCAGATAGGGGAGAAACTCCGGCCCCACCCAGTCCGGCAGGGCACCGGCCCACTCCGGGTCGACCGGCCCGCCCGCCGCGGCGACCTCCGGATCGGCGAAGGCCGCCTCCCAGGCCTCGAACCAGCCGGGCTGCGGCTCGGCGTCGTCGTCGAGAAAGACGACCAGGGCGCTGCGCGCCAGGCGTACGCCGAGGTTGCGCGCCGCCGAGAGTCCGAGCACCGGCTCGACCGCCACCCGCACCCGCGGATCCCCGGTCGCCAGCGCACGCGCCACCTCCAGCGTGTCGTCGGTCGAGGCGTTGTCGACCAGCAGCAGCTCCCAGGCGAACGGCGCCGGCAGACCGAGCACCGCCCGGCAGGCGCCCTCGAGCGCCCGCGATCGATTGCGGGTGCAGACGACGACGGTGGCGGCGGGAGCCGCAATCTCGGCGCGCGACATCAGGAGCGCAAGTCTACGCGGCGCCGGCTGCGCTACCATCCGGCGCTGCCTTGGGTCTGCTCATCCGTCTGTCCGTCGCCGCACCGGTCCTCGCGATTCTCGCCGCCTGCCGCGCCTCCGGCGGCGGGACCGCGGATCCGGCCACCCCGACCCCGCCGATCGCGCCGCTGCCGGTCGCGCTCGCCCAGCGGCTCGCGGCTCCGCGGCCCCCCGGTCCGCTGCGCGGCCTCGACGGCTGGCTCTTCCACGAGGACGAAGCGCCGTTCCTCCTCGCTGAACGGATCGTCGGCCGCCCCGCCGAGGGCAGCGTCGACCCGCTGGCCGAGATCCTCCGCTTCCGCGACCAGCTGCGCCGCGCGGGTCGCGAGCTGATCGTCGTCCCGGTGCCGGCCAAGCTGGCGATCTACCCGGAGAAGCTCCTCGACCTGCGCATCGCGCCCGAAGGGGCGCGGATCGATCGCGCCGCCGCGGAGTTCCTCGACCTTCTGCGCCACCGCGGCGTCCGCGCCGTCGACCTGACGCCGGCCTTCCTGGCGGCGCGCCAGCCCGATCCCGACCCTCTCTACCCGCCCGCCAACTCCCACTGGAGCTCGCGCGGCGCCCGGCTCGCCGCGCGCGCCGTCGCCGACGAGGTGCGCGCGGCGCTTGCGGCGTCGGCGCCGGCTGCGCTCCCCGCCTTCGCCGAAGTCTGGGGGGACGAGGAGGGGGATCTCGGGCGTCGGGCCGGTCGCAGCACCGCGGGGGGCCCCATTCCCTTCGACCGGGTGCTGTTGCGCCAGGTTGCCGCGGGTGCCGGACTCGCCCCTCTGCCGGACGACGGCCGGGGGCCGGTGCTGCTGCTGGGCGACAGCAACCTGCTCTTTCTCACCAACCGCCGCTCCGGGTTCCCCCATCTGCTCGGCCGCGAGCTCGGATTCGCGACGCCGCAGATCGCGGTCAATGCCGGCGGCCCGACCGGGGCCCGCCAGAAGCTGGCGCGCCTGCCGCACCGGCTCGCCGGAAAGCGCATCGTCGTGTGGATCTTCGCCGGCCGCCAGCTCGCTGCCGGACCGCTCTGGAAGTCGGTCGAGCTGCCGTCTCTGCCCCCCCTTCCGGCTCAGTGAAGGACGCGCCGCGACCAGCGGTTGCCCCACCAGAGGGCGAGCGGGCGCAGCAGGGGAAACCAACGCTCCGCCGGGGTCTCCAACCGCTCCTCCCGCAGGGCCTGGCGCCACTCCCGCCAGGGTGCCCGAAAGAAGAGGTCCGCCAGCGCGTCGCGCAGCCGGTAGCGCTCGCCGACCAGGCGCCAGCCGAACCCCTCGCTGGCGCAGCGCCGGGCCAGGGCGCGCAGTCCGTAGTCGTGGGTGTGCCGCACCAGCGCGTCGGAAGCGACGGCGATCCGCCAGCCCCGCGCGGCGGCGACAGTCTGCCATTTCTTGTCCTCGAGGATCGCGGCGGAACCGAACGGCAGCTCCTCCCAGGCCGAGCGCAGCAGGGCGCAGTGGACGGTCGAGAAGCCGATTCCGCCGTGCCGGGCGATCCAGCCGACGCTCTCGCGCGTGAAGTAGAAGCGGGGGCCGCAGGAGTCCCAGTAGAAACGGCGCAGTCCCGCCCGGGCAGCCTCCAGCGGCTCGAATTCACGGATCGCACCCTGCACGGCGGCCGGCGGCGCGGCGGTGAACAGCGGTCCGGTCAGCCGGTCCAGCCAGTCGTTGCCGACCGGAATCGCATCCTGATTGAGGAAGACGAGCACCTGACCCCGGGCGAGCGCGGCGAGGCGGTCGCGGGTGCGGCCGTGGTCGAACTCGCGCGGGTCGATCACCTCCACTCGGGCCCCCGCCTGGCGCAGGCGCGCGATCTCTCCGGCCGGCGAGCCGGAGTCGACCAGGATCAGCTCGAAGGGCCGTTCCGATGCCTGACCGGTGACCGCATCGATCACGGCCGCGAGCAGGGCGCCCCCGGCCCGGGTCGGGATCAGCACCGAAACTTCGACCGCCGCCGCCACGTCGCGAACCAGTGTCATCGCAGGCCGCGACTCTAGCGCGACACCAGTCGCGGGTCCGGTGCGCCGCCCTCTGGTAGGGTCGCCGCCGCCCGATGCCCGACCGGAATCCCGGCCGCCCCCAGGCGGACAGCCTGCCACGCCGCATCCTGGCGGCGGCGCCGATCGCGGCGGCGCTCGCGCTGATCGCGACGCTGCTGTTCGCGCATCTCGGGATCCGCGAGCTGCGCGGCGACGAGGGCCTCTACTCGCTGGTCGTCGCCGATCTGCTGCGCGGGGAATCCGGCCTGCGGCTCACCCACGAGGGGCGCCACTACCTCAACAAGCCGCCGCTCGCCTTCTACGCGATGGGCCTGTCGGCGGCCGTGCGCGGACTCGACGAAACGGCGCTGCGCCTGCCCGCGGCCACCGCGTCCTTCCTGCTGATGGCCCTGGTGCTCAAGGTGGCCCGCCGGCGGGCCGGAGCCTGGTGCGCGGCGCTCGGCTGCCTGATCGTCGTTGCCTCGCCGCGATTCCTCGGCAACCACGGCCTGCGCTCAGCGGTCACCGAACCCTGGCTGCTGCTGTTCACTCTCGCCGCCGTACTGGCCTGGGCGAGGGCTCGCCCCCGCGGCTCGGGCGCGGTGCTTCGCGCCGTCTTCCCCTGGATCCTCGCGGGCGCGCTGACCAAGGGGCCGGTCGGCCCCGCCCTGGTCGGGCTGACTCTGCTGCTCGGCGAGCTCCTGCTGCCGCCGCCGACCGCCGCTCCCGGTCCGCCATCCGAGGGCTTCCGCCGGCGCCTCCTCGCTCCCGTCCTCCTCGCTTCCGCCGGCCTGGCGAGCCACCTCGCCTGGTGGCTCTGGAACTACCCCTCGCTGGCACAGCTGGCGAAGTTCCTGCGCCGCGACTGGATCCAGCGCGCCACCGGAGATCTCCAGAAGGAGCACCTGCAGGGCCCCTTCTTCTTCCTCGACCGGATCGCCGGCGACATCGGCTGGTGGCTGCTCCTCCTGGTGCCGGCCCTGCTGCCGGCGGTCTGGCGCCGCCTGCGGCGCGAAGGGGACGCCGAGGGGCTGGCGCTGCGCCTGCTGCCCCTGCTGACCCTGCTGGTCTTCTCGCTGTCGAGCTCGAAACTGGTCTGGTACTGCTATCCGGCCTACCCGGCGATCGCGATCCTGATGGCCGAGGGGCTGGCTGAAGTGTGCCGCACCGCCCGCGCCCGGGCCTGGCTCCCCGGCCTGATCGTGGTCGCCCTCCTGGTGCCCCTGGCGCCACGGCTCGACCGCGCCTGGAAGATGGTGCGCTGGGCGCCGGCCAACACGCTCACGCAGCTCGCGCTGCTCGCCGAGCGGCAGCCCGGCGCGGCGGTCTACGCCGACCTCCGGCTGTCGAATCCCGACCATCTGCCTCGCGAGTGGAATCGCTTCGCCCTGACTTACCGGCTGCGGGCCCTCCCCTGGCCGCACGACGCCCGGCTGCCGGAGGGGGAGTGCCGCTACTTCGTCTCCCCCGCTCCGGAGTCGGCGCCGGCCCTCGCCGGCCTCCCCGCACCGGCGCGGCAGGTGGCCACGCAGCCCGGCCGCGACCCCGAGCTCTGGGTCGTCGACCTCTGTCGCGACGAATTCGGCCGCCGTCTCGTGCGTCCCTGACCGGCGGACTCAGGCGCCGGCGTCGATCCGGCAGGCGGCAGGCGCCGTCAGCATCGCTGCCGGAGGCACGTGGGGACCCGCCTGGCACCCTCTTCCCCCGCTGCTCCCGGCCGGAGCACCGAGGGCCTCCACCGGTCGCGCCATCGAGAAATCGAACAGGTAGAGCGCTGCCGCGGCGAACGCCGGGTTGCCCCGGCGGGGAATCTCGACGGCCAGCAGGCGCCGCCCGATCCGGTCGGCGTGCGCGAGGACGTCGACCCGTTCGCTCCGCCACGGGGCGTCGTGGGTGAAGAGGATCCAGACACGCGGCTCACCGCGAAAGGTGTCGAGCTCCTGCTCGTAGGCCTCGGGCTCTCCCCGGTGGCAGCCCCCGATGCGCGCGCGCTCGTCCAGCACTCCCGCGCCACGCCCGTAGTGACAGTAAGCCTGCCAGGCTCCGTAGTAGACATAGACGGAGTCACCCGGCCGGCGCTCGGCCGCCAGGCGCTCGATCAACGGTCGCACCGGTTCGCGAGTGCCGAGCGGCGGCGGCACGGCGACAACGGCGAGCCCCCCGGCGACGAGCGCCAGCGGCAGCAGCTGCGCGGCGCCCGGAACGCGCCTTTCGAGCCACCGTTCGAGCTGCGCGAGCAGCTCCGCCAGCCCGAACACCAGAGCTGCCAGCAGCGGCAGCGCGAGGCGCCCCGCCAGGGGGTAGACGCGGAGGAGCGCCAGAAGGACGGCCGCCACGATCGGCACGACGAGCGCCAGGCCGATCCGGCGCTCCCGCCGCAGCAGTCCGAGAAGACCGCAGCCGGAGAGCACCGCGATCGCGGCCCCCGCGGCAACCCCGAGGCCGAACAGCTCGCCGCTCACCGCGGCGAAGGCCCGCGGCAGCCAGGCGAAGGCGACGAGCCCCGAGTGCGCCGGCGGAAAGCCGCGCTGCCAGTAGCTGGTGACGTACTCGACGGCGGCCGGCGTGCGGCCCGCCGCGATGAGGGCCCAGGTGCCGGCCAGCCCGGCGACCAGGAGCATCGCGGCAGCGATGCGAGTGCGCCAGGACATCGCCACCGGGCGGCGCTCGGAGAAGGTCAGGACGAGCGCACCGGCCAGCGCCGGCGCCGCCGCTGGCGCCAGCCAGGGGCCGACCGTGCAGAGACCGAGCCAGAGCGCCTCCCGGCGGCGCCCGGCGCCCCTCCAGGCCACCACGAGAGTCGCCAGCAGTGTCAGCGCCAGCTCGCCACCGTAGGGGCGCAGCTCGGTCGCGTAACGCAGCGCGAGGGGCGCCGCGGCGAGGCCCAGCGGCGCGGCGGCTCCCGCTACACGCCCTCCGTGAAGCCGGCGCGCCAGCGCGACGGCGCCCGCCATCCCCGCAAGGGCGGCGCAAAGGGGTACGCAGCGCACCGCGAGATCTCCGGCGCCGAGCAGCGTCGCGACCCAGCGGACCGCCAGGATGAAGCCGATCGGCGCCAGCTGGTCGAATGCCTGGTGACCGGCGAGCAGGGCGCGCAGGTCGGACTCGAAGGCGTTGCGCAGCAGGGCGATCTCGTCGAGCCAGGGGCCGGGTCGGGCGACGGCCTGCCAGAGGATCAGCGCGACGCCCGACAGCCCGCCGACGGCCGGTCCATCCAGCTCGCGCCACCACCAGCCGCGCCGCGGACCGGTCACAGGTAGCCCAGGGTGCGCAGCTCCTCGACCAGTGCCGGGTCGGTCAGTGGCGGCGCTGCCGACCCGGTTCCGCCGGCCGCCTCCAGCCGGGCCGCGAGGGAGAGCAGGCGCCGCCCCGCCGGGGAGGAGTCGGCGGCGAGCGCCCTGTGCTCGCCCGGATCGCGTGCCAGATCGAAGCGCAGGTCCGGCTGGCCACCGCGCCGGTAGAGCTTCTCGTCGCCGATCCGGATCGCGAGCCCCTCGGGTCCGTAAGCGCTCGAGGCCGCGAACACGGCCCGTCCGGTGCAGCCGGGGTCGCCGCGCCGGAAGCTCCCGGTGAGGTCGGTTCCCTGCCATCCCGCCTCGGGCTCGAGACCGAGCCGGGCGAAGGCGGTCGGCGCCACGTCGATCAGGCTCGCCGCGCAGGGCGATCGAAGGCTTGCCGGCACGCCGGCGCCGGCGAGGATCAGGGGGACGCGCAGCTGCTCCTCGAAGAAGGCGTGGCCGTGTCCGACGCCCCAGATGCCGCGCGGATCGTCCCCCCAGCTGCGCTCGATTGCGGCGTGCTCCCAGAACTCCTCGCCGTGGTCGGCCGTCACCACGATCAGCGTCTCCTCGCGCAGGCCCAGCTGCGCGAGACCGTCGAGGAAGCGCCCGATCTCGTCGTCGACGTAGCGCACCGCGGCGGCGTACGCGGCCTGGCGCCTCTCCCGATGGGCGAGGAAGGCCGGGTCCGCGAGGTCCTCGACGCTGCGCCACGGGTCGATCCACCTCCCGTCGTCGGGGGTCGGAGCGTTGCCGGGAGTCGCGAACCGCTCGAAGTAGCCCGGCGGCGGGTGATTCGGTTCGTGCGCATCCATGAAGTGCAGATAGAGGAAGCGCCGCCTCTCTTCGCGACCGGCGAGCCACTCGAGCCCTCGGTCGACGACCTCGGCGGCACTCACCCTCTCGGTGACGGCGACTTCGAACCCGTCCCGGAAGCGGCCGTACAGGAACGGGTTGGCGGCGAAGCTGGCAGTGGCGAAACCGCGCGCCCGCAGCACCTCCGCCAGGGTCGCCAGGCCGGGCCGGATACCGCCGGGCGGCGAGTCGTCGCCGAGCAGCTTCATCTCGCCGGGGACCCCCGCACCGTGCCGGTGCGGCAGCCGGGAGGTGAACAGGCTCGCCACGGACGGCACCGTCCAGCTCGAGGCCGCCCAGGCGCGCTCGAAGGTGACCCCGGAGGCGGCGAGCCGGTCGAGCACGGGGGTCGTCCGCGCGATCGGCGAACCGAGATGCCCGACGCGGTCCGCCCGCAGGGTGTCGATGCAGAGGATCACCAGATGGCGCGGGGTCTCGGACGACCGGCAGGCGAGCGCCGGCAGCGCCACCACGAGCGCCACGCAGAGGCCGGCCAGCCGCCCCCGGCGCGCTCCGCGACGCGCCACCCCCGACTCCCTCCGCTGCCGGTCGATCGTCCGATCCTCCGCGTCGCGCCTGCCCCGCAAATCGCACGGTTAGGATAGCGATCCGGCGACGAGCCGGACAACCTCGATGCGCAACCTTTCGACGCTCCTCGTTCCCACCCTCCCCCTGCTGCTCGGCGGCCTGGCCGGATGCCAGCGCCCGACCGCCCCACCGGCGGTCCGCCCCGATGTCCTCGTCGTCTCGCTCGACACGCTGCGCGCCGATCTGCTGGAGGCGCGGCGCCCCGACGGCACCCCGGAGATGCCCCGGCTGGCGGCTTTCGCCGCCGAAGCGACGCGCTTCCCGAACGCCTTCGCCCCCATGGCGTTCACCCTGCCATCGCACATGACGCTGCTCACCGGGACCCATCCGGAGACCCACTTCGTCACGACCGAAAAGGACGTGCTCTCACCCGAAATCGAGACGCTGGCGGAGGTCTTTCAGCGGGCCGGCTACGCCACGGTCGGCCTGCAGACGAGCAGCTGGCTCAAGGCCGGCTTCGGCTTCGACCGCGGCTTCGACGTCTACGAGGAGATTCCGATGGGCCTGGCGGCGGCCGGCCGCATCGTCTCCCGGGTCGAGGCCGAGCTCGCGCGCGCCCGGAGCGCGGGGCGCCCGGCCTTCCTGTTCGCCCACATCTTCGACGCCCACTCCGATTTCGGCTTCGAGGGCAACCGGCTTTCGTACTACTCCGAGCCGGTCTATCGCAGCGACCTCGAACTCTCCGAAGCGACCCTCTGCGACGCCGAGCAGCGCTGCGCCACCGACTTCCTGCTCTGGGCCGATCGCGAGCAGCGCGCCGTCTCCGGGCGCGACCGGGAGCTCCATTTCGAGCTCTACCGGCGCGGCGCCCGGCAGCTCGACGACGCCCTCGGCGAACTCTTCGACCACCTCGCGGCGTCGGGGTTTCTCGCTCGCGGCGCCGTGGTGGTGGTGAGCGATCACGGCGAGGAGTTCCGCGAGCACGGCCGCTTCCTGCACAGCCAGGTCTACGCCGAGAGCCTCCGCGTGCCGCTGCTGATCCGGCCGCCCGGCGGCGTCTCGGGAGGCCGGGTCGACCCGCGCCCGGTCGGCCTCGAAGACCTCGCGCCGACCCTGGCGAGACTGGCCGCGCTGCCGCCGCCGGCGGCCCATCAGGGGTCCGACCTGCTCGCTCCGGCCGCCCCCGGAACGCACGCCGTCCGGGTCGGCCAGGACAAGCTGCGCCGCACGCGATACGGCCTGCGCGCCGACCAGCGGCTGCTGGTCTGGGACTTCGCCGATTCGACGACGCAGCTCTACGACCTGGCGGCCGATCCCGGCGAGCGGGTGGACTTGGCCGCCGAGCGGCCGCAGGAGGTCGCCGAGTTGCGCTCCCGACTGGTCGCCGAGCTGCGCCGGCTGCGCCGGGAGCGGCCGGCGCTGCGCCAGGCCGCGGGAGAGCTGTTCGGCCCCAGGGAGCGGGAAACCCTCCGGAGCCTCGGCTATCTCTGAGCGTCAAGTCCTTCACAGTCAAATACTTGACGAAATTCAAGCCGATCCTGGACGAATCCTTGCCGGCATGGCAAGATGCCCCCCAATTCACCGTCTTCAGGGGCAGGAAGTGAACTCCACCCCAGCTTCGCAGCTCGAGAAAAGGAGCCGTTCATGAAGAAGACCCTCGCCCTTGCCGGAACCGCCCTTCTGGTCGCGTCCGGCGCCTTCGCCGCCAACACCCTGACCGTCGTCCCCGGCGCCGCCATGAACGGCACCACCCAGGGTCTGTCGGTCAACCTCGACGGCTCGACCAACAACGTCTACGTCGAGAGCGCCCACCCGAACAACGAGACGCACTACCGCGCCCGCTTCTGGGTCAACCCGGCGACGACCGCGATCAACGCGCAGAACAAGTCGATCCGTATCGCCGGCGTCGGCGACGACGTCGCGGGCCAGCACGTGCTGCTGTTCCTCCGCCGCAACGGTTCGGACAACTCGATGCGCCTCAACACCTGGTACAAGGCCGACACCGGCAACTACGTCGCCGGCCCGGGCATGTTCCTGATGTTCCAGACCAACATCAACCAGCCCCGCCAGGTCGAGATCGAGTGGACCGCCGCGACCGCGCCGGGTGCCAATGACGGCTCGCTGTTCGTCCGCCGTCTCGCCCCGACGACCGCCGAGGAGTCGATCACCGGACTCGACACCGACACGCTGCAGGTCGACAACTACCGTCAGGGCCTGCTCGCCGGCTCGGGCGCCAACGCCACTGGCGGCGCCTACCACTTCGACGAGTTCGAGTCCTACCGCTGATCCGGTCGGTTCGACCGCCGCACGGGAGGAGAGGGCCTCGGGCCCTCTCCTCTTTTTCTTTTTCCGGAATTCTGCCGGCAACCTTCGCGGTCCTGCTGGCGCTCAACGGCTGCGGGCGGCCCGTGGCCCCCCCGCCCTCGCTCGACTGCTCCGACTGCAGCGTCGTCCTGATCTCGATCGACACCCTGCGCGCCGATCATCTCGGCAGCTGGGGCTACGAGCGGGAGACATCGCCGCACCTCGACGCCTTCGCCGCCGAGGCGACCCGCTTCGCCCGCGCCTACGCGGCCTCCTACCACACGGCCGACTCCCACATGTCGGTCTTCACGGCGCTCCACCCGTCGGTGCACGGGGTGCGCAACACCCGCTCGGCGAACGAGGCCCGACCGCTGACCGGCGCCGCGGTCACGCTGCCCGAGCGCCTGGCGGCCGGTGGCCTGCGCACCTTCGGCTATCACGCGGGGGGCAACGTCTCGCCCGCCTACGGGTTCGGGCGGGGCTTCGAGGAGTACCGGGGCACCGGCAGCGACGTGCAGCCGGCGATCGACCGCCTGGCGGACCTCGCCACCCGCCCCGCCGACCGGTTCTTTCTCTTCTTTCACACCTACCGCCCGCACGATCCCTACCTGCCCGCCGCCCCGTACAACGAGCTCTGGGAGAAGGAGTACGCGGGACCCGTCCTCGGCTCCCAGGAGGCCTTCGACGCGCTGCTCGAGGACGGCGACTTCGCCGAGAAGCGGCGCCTGTTCTGGAGCCGCATCGACCCCGCGGTGCCGGCCGATCTGCGCAAGGCGATCGCGCTCTACGACGGCGAGATCCGCCAGACCGACGACGAGATCGGCCGCCTTCTCGAACAGATCGAACGGATGCCGCAGCGGGTCCTCGTCGCGGTGATGTCGGACCATGGCGAGGAGTTCCACGAGCACGGGCGGTTTCTCCACGACCAGCTCTACGACGAAGTGCTGCACGTGCCGCTGATGATCCGCCACCCGGACCGGGTGCTCGCCGGACGGGTGGTCGAGGTGCCCGTGGGTCTGGTGGCCCTCGCGCCGACGCTGCTCGATCTCGCCGGGATGCCGGGATTCGACGCCCCGCAGGCGTCGTCGCTGCGCGCCCTGATGGAGGGCGGCGACTCGGCCGCGCCGCCGCCGGTCTTCGCGGAGAAGGTGGTGACGCTGGAGGAGGACGGCGCGACTCCGCGCCTGCACCACCGCGCGCTGATCTCACGCCAGCTCAAGCTCCTGTCGCTCGGCCAGCAGGGCGAACGGCTGTTCGATCTCGAAGTCGACCCGCGAGAGAGCGCGGATCTGGCGGCGAGCCGGCCGGAGGACCGGGCCCGCCTCGCGGGCGCGCTCGGGCGCATCGCGGCGCGGAACGAGCAGCGACGCCTGGAGCTGCGCGGCCGGGACGAGCCGGGGCGGACGGAGATCGACGCCGAGATGGTCGAGCAGCTCCGGGCGCTCGGCTACCTCTGAATCGGCGCCAGCCGCGCCTCAGACCAGCGTCAGCAGGTGTCCCAGTTTGTCGCGCTTGGCGCGCAGGTAGTCGCGGCTCGCGGCGGTCGGCGGGATCTCGAGCGGCACCCGCTCGGTGATCTCGAGACCGTAGCCGGCCAGGGCGACGTACTTGCCGGGATTGTTGGTCATCAGCCGCAGCCGCCGCACGCCGAGATCGAGCAGGATCTGCGCTCCGACGCCGTAGTCGCGCTGGTCGGCGGCGAAGCCGAGACGCTCGTTGGCCTCGACGGTGTCGTGCCCGCCGTCCTGCAGCTCGTAAGCGCGCAGCTTGTTGACCAGGCCGATGCCGCGGCCCTCCTGCAGCAGGTAGAGCAGGACGCCGCGGCCCACCTCGGCGATGCGGGCGAGGGCCGTCTCGAGCTGCACGCCGCAGTCGCAGCGTGTCGAGCCGAGCACGTCACCGGTCAGGCACTGGCTGTGGACGCGCACCAGCACCGGCTCGTCACCGCGCACCTCGCCCATCACCAGGGCCAGGTGCTCCTCGCCGTTCGGCGTGGCGCGATAGGCGTGCAGGCGGAACTCGCCGTGCCGCGTCGGCAACGTCGGCGAGGCGATCCGCTCGACCAGCCGCTCGGTGCGCAGCCGGTGCCGGATCAGCTCGGCGACGGTGAGAATGCGCAGGTCGTGGCGGCGGGCGAACTCGATCAGATCGGGGACGCGCGCCATCGTGCCGTCGGCGTTCATGATCTCGCAGATGGCGGCGGCCGGCGTCAGTCCGGCGATGCGCGCCAGATCGACCGAGGCCTCGGTCTGCCCGGCCCGCTTGAGCACGCCGCCGCGGCGGGCCCGCAGCGGAAAGATGTGACCCGGCCGCAGCAGGTCGTCCGGCCCGGTGGCGGGGTCGGCGACGGCCTGCAGCGTCGCGGCGCGGTCGGCCGCCGAGATCCCGGTCGTCACCTTGCCGCGCGCTTCGATCGAAACGGTGAAAGCGGTGCCGAAGGGGGACGTGTTGCGCGACACCATCAGCGGCAGGTCGAGCTCGTCGCAGCGCTCGGCGGTGAGCGCGGCGCACACCAGGCCGCGGCCGTGGGTGGCCATGAAATTGACCGCCTCCGGCGTGGCGAACTGCGCCGCGATTGCCAGATCCCCCTCGTTCTCGCGGTCCTCGTCGTCGACCAGGATGACGAACTGGCCGGCGCGGAAGAGCCGCGCCGCCTCGTCGACCGGAACGAAGGGCGGCTCCGGCGACTGGGCCGGGACGGCGGAAAAGCTCTCGGGAGCGGACAAGTGGGTCTGCCGGAAGGAGTTGCGGCCTCGACACGCCGCCGGGAAAGTCTACTGCCGCCTCCCCCAAGGGTCAAACACGCTTCTCGGGCGGAGGGAAAGACAAGGCTCTTTTTGTTAAAGGCAAAAGCAAAGGCTCCATAGAAGGGAAAGACAAAGAAGAGGCCCGGCTGGTGGGAGCAGGGCGGATTTGCGCAGGCGAGCCTTCCTGACGGAGAGCCCCGAGGCGGGCCACCCGAGGGGAGCCGGGGCGC
>CAYYIK010000049.1:0-22321 GCA_964471955.1 uncultured Thermoanaerobaculia bacterium
ATCAGCGTCTTGACCAGCCCGGCCGCCGGCACGCCGAGCAGCGCCGCCACGTCGGCGATGGTCGAGCGGCCCGGCGTCGGCACGCGCTCGAGCGGCGGCGGCGCCGCGGCCTCGACCGCCGGCCAGGCGGCGCGCTCGGCCTTCTCCTGATTGGCGCCGTAACCGCACGCCGGGCAGTGGACGACGGCGCTCTCTCCGGTCGCCGCGGTCACCATGAACTCGTGCGACGACGAGCCGCCGATCGTGCCGGTATCCGCCTCGACGACCGTGTACTCGAGCCGGCAGGCCTCGAAGACCCGCCGGTAGGCGGCGTCCATCGCCTCGTACGTCGCGTCGAGACTCTCCGGCGCGGCGTGGAAGGAGTAGGCGTCCTTCATCAGGAACTCGCGGCCGCGCATCCAGCCGAAGCGCGGGCGGATCTCGTCGCGGAACTTGGTCTGGATCTGGTAGAGATTGAACGGCAGCTGCCGGTAGCTCTTGACGTCACGGCGCACGATGTCGGTGACCACCTCCTCGTGCGTCGGCCCGAAGCAGAACTCGCGGTCGTGGCGATCGCGGATGCGCAGCAGCTCCTTGCCGTACTTCTGCCAGCGTCCCGACTCCACCCAGAGCTCGGCCGGCTGCACTGCGGGCATCGCCAGCTCGACCGCCCCCGCGGCGTCCATTTCGCGACGCACGATGTCCATCAGCTTGCGCAGGCTGCGCCAGCCGAGCGGCAGGTAGCTGTAGATGCCGGCCGCGACCTTGCGCGTCATGCCGGCGCGCACCATCAGCTGATGCGAGACCACCTCGGCGTCGGCGGGGATCTCGCGCGTCGTGTGGACGTACCAGTTGCTCCAGCGAATCATCGTTTCTGCCGCCTCTTGACCCGCTCGAGCAGCCGGGCCGAATCCTTCATGCACTCCATCATCCGTTCCTCGAGCGCGCCCACGCGGGGCTCGAGGCTGCGCGCCCGGCCGAACGCGGCGCGCGCCGCGTCCTCTTCGCCCGCCGCCAGCAGCGACATGCCGAGGTGGGTGAACGTCGTGGCCGAGGGGCCGAGTTCGGCCGACCGCTCGAGGCATTCGATCGCCTGCTCGTATTCGCGCCGCTTGTAGTGCACCCAGCCGAGCACCGCGAGCGGGAACTGCTTGAGCTCGTCCGGAGCGACCTCGAGCGCCGAGCGCGCGTAGTCGAGCGCCTGATCGAGATCTTCCTCCATCTCCGCCAGGTTGCAGGCCATTTCGTAGAGAGCGATGGTTCGCGCGAAACTCGACTGGCTCCCTTCCAGCAGCTCGCGGCCGATCCGGTTTCCCTCGGCGAACTTCCCTTCGCCGCGCAGCGCCGCGATGAGCGCCGCGGCCGCGGTGGCGCGCAGCATCTCGCTGGAGTCGAGCTCGAGCACCCGGCGCGCCGCCACTTCCAGTTCCTGGCGCCGGCCGAGCGACAGACAGGCCATCACGTAGGCCATCCAGACGTTCGGATTGGCGGGCTCGTGGTCGATCGCCTTCTGGAACGTCGCCACCGCGCGGTCCGCCTCGCCGCGCGCGGCGTGCTCCTGGGCCCGGGCGAGGAGCCCCGCGACCTGCGCGCCGACCTCGGGCAGCCGCTCGACCGAGCGCCCGGACAGGTACTGCACGAGATCCTGGTAGCGCAGGCGGCGCGGGTTGAGGCGCTGCGCCTCGCGAAACGCGGCGAGTGCCTTGCGGTTCCAGTGGCGGCTCAGATAGGCGAGGCCGAGCAGGTAGTGGGCCTCCTCGAAAGCCGGGTCGAGGCGCACCGCCTCCTGCAGGCAGTCGACCGCGTCGGCCGAGCGCCCCATTTCGTAGAAGCAGTTGCCGAGCATGTAGAGCGCCTGCGGCACCGGATCGATCTGGCAGGCGTCCTCGAGATGCTCGACGGCGCGCTCGAGATCCCCCTTCGCCGCATAGACCGCGCCCAGGCTGAAGTGCGGCAGGAAGGCGTCCGGGTAGAGATCGACCGCCTGGCTGAGCAGCTTCTCGGCGCGCTCCGACTCGCCGCGCTCGTGACAGATGACGCCCGAAAAGACGAGCGCCTCGAAGTGGTCGGGCCGGCTTTCGAGGACGCGCGCGAAGTAGCCGAGCGCCTCCTCGGCTTCGCCCTCGTTGAACGCCGTCTCGCCCAGATAGAGGGCCAGCTCGTAGTTGTCACGATCGAGCTTGAAGGCCTGGCCCAGGCAGTGCCGCGCCCGTTCGACGTCGAAAGCGAAGAGGGCGTACTCGGCGTCCTCGAGGTGCTGCAGGAACGGCTTCCTGCGGTCGCCGTGGTAGAGCGCCGCGATGCGATCCTTGACTCCGACGAAGCGCTCCCGCTTCTCGAGCGCCTTGAGCTGATAGTCCATCTTCGCCTGCCAGAGGTCCGCCCACTCCTCGCGGCCGATCAGGCGCCGGCGCTCGAGCAGCTCGCGCAGCGTGCCGAAACCGGTCTGGCTGACCAGCAGGTTCTTCTCCTGCTTGTGCAGCGCCTCGACCAGGCGCTGCACCGTCTCGGCCGTCCGCTTGACCGCCTCCTCGAGGATGGAGACCCGCTCGAGCAGATGCTCGTCGAGCGAGAAGTCGGCGTCGCGGTCGCGCGCCAGGTCCTCGGCGTCCTCGCCCGGCGGTCCGGACAGGACGAGCAGCTTCTGGTGGCAACGGGCGCAGAGGTCCTGTTCGGCCGGGTTCGGCGCTCCGCACGACTGGCAGAGGACCGTGGCGCTGGCCGCGCGCAATTCGCCGCCGGCGAGCCGCTCAGCCGCCCGGCGCGTACTCATGGAATCCGCGTCCGCTCTTGCGCCCGAGGTAGCCGGCGTCGACCATGCGCACCAGCAGCGGGCAGGGGCGGTACTTGTCCTCGCCGAGCCCCTCGTGCAGCACGCGCAGGATGTCCAGGCAGACATCGAGGCCGATCAGGTCGGCCAGCGCCAGCGGCCCGAGCGGGTGATTCATCCCGAGCTTCATCACCTGATCGATCGCTTCGGCGCTGCCGACGCCCTCGTGCAGGCAGAAGATCGCCTCGTTGATCATCGGCATCAGCACGCGGTTGGAGACGAAGCCGGGCGCGTCGTTGACCTCGACCGGAATCTTGCCGAGCCGCTTCGTCGTCGCCTCGATCGCGCTCCAGGTCGCCTGCGTCGTCTGCAGACCCCGGATGATCTCGACCAGCTGCATGACCGGGACGGGGTTCATGAAGTGCATGCCGATCACCTGGCCCGGCCGGCGCGTCTGCGCGGCGAGCCGGGTGATCGAAATCGACGACGTGTTGGTGGCCAGGATGGCCGGCGGCGCGAGCAGGCCGTCCAGCTCGGCGAGCACCTGCCGCTTGACGTCGAAGCGCTCGACCACCGCCTCGATCACGAGATCGCAACCGGCAAGCGCCGCCAGCTCCCCGGCCGGAGTGATGCGCCCTTTCGTCGCGGCGGCGTCCTCGGCGGTGAGCTTGCCCTTGGCGACCAGCCGGTCGAGGCTCCTGGCGATGGCCGCCAGGCCGCGCTCGAGCGCCGCCGGCGCGACGTCGACCAGCACGGTGGCGATGCCGGCCGCCGCCGCGGTCTGCGCGATTCCGTTTCCCATGGTGCCGGCGCCGACGACGCCGATGGTGCGAATCTCCATGATGGCTGCGCTCCTCCGCGGCGCAGCCTATCGCGGCCGGCCCGGGAGGCGGACGCGCGGGGCGCGCCCGCTCAGGAGCGCGACGGCGCGGAGGGGGCGGGCAGAGCGTCGGGGAACCAGGCCTCCTGGCGACCGAACTTGCTGCGCAGCGCCGCGCCGACGCCGAGGAAGGTGGCGCCCGTCCAGACCCAGAGCCCGACCCAGGGGAGGAACTTGATGGCCGCCAGGACGATCAGTCCGGCGACCCCGGCGTGCAGGGCGAGCAGACGCCGGCGTCGCGCGAAGCGGCGCCCCAGCAACGCGCCGAACGCGTGGAAGACCGCCACCATCCCCCACAGCTTGGCGAGCAGCGCCGCCAGCACCACCAGGGCCAGCAGCGGCACGGCGACCAGCGGCGGCAGCAGCGCCGAGAGGAACAGCGTGGTCATCGTCGCGGCGAGCACCGAGACCAGACCCGCGGCGAAACAGGAGAACGGATCGAGGCGCAGCTCCTCCGAGGTGGCCACCAGCGAGCGGCTGCCGGTGGCAAACAGCAGCAGCGTCAGCGCCAGCCAGGCGGCGACCAGCGCCAGCTTGGCGGCGACGACCACCGGCGCGCCCGCCGACAGGCCGAGGCTCGGCCCTTCGAGCAGCGTCATCCAGGCGCGCGAAATCGAGGGGTAGACCACGGAGCGTCCTTCGAGGCGGGCCCCCGGCGAAGCGTGCAGCTCGCCGCCGAGGACGAAGATCTCGCCGGCGATGCGCGCCGTCGGCGCCAGCTCGACGCTGCCGCCGATCACCGTGACGTCGCCGGTCACCGTGCCGGAGATGGTCGCGTCGCCGTCGAGCGCCGTCACGCCGGCGAGCGCTTCGCCGGCCACGTCGACGTCGCGGCCGACCGCGACGATCCGGTGGCGGGCCACGCTGCCGGCGTCGAGGCGCAGCGCCGGCGGTGGTTCGGCCGGCGGCGCGGCGGGCGCCGCCGCCCCGGCGGGCAGGGTGGCCGCCAGCAGAAGCGCAAGCGGGAAGAGAGAGCGCGCCGGCCTCATGCCGGACGGACGCTCAGGAGGCGCGGCGATCGGCCGGCACCGCGGCCGGCCGACGCCGGCGGCGAATCAGCCGGACAGCGAGCAGGTTGAGCGAGACGAGCAGCAGCAGCGCGGCGCCCTGATGGAGCCGCGAGGCCGCCAGCCACTCCCCCACCGCCGAGCCGATGCCGCGCCAGCTGGCCGAGGCCATGCCCGTGCCGGCGGCGATCGCCGCGGCGAAGACCTCGCCGAGCGCCGACAGGGCCGAGAGCGGCCCGGCCAGCGGCGCCGGATCGGCGGCCGCGGCGCCGGCGAGGAGCGCCGCACCGAGCGCCAGTCCGGCCAGCAGGACGGCCGGCAGGCGCCAGGCACGCCGGGAGCGCGCCTCCCAGCGGGCGGGCGGCAGGGCGGCCATCACCGAAGCCTTGAAGTCGGGACGCAGCGCGATCCTCCCGGCGGCCAGCCGGGCGGCGAGCGCTTCGAGGCGGCGCCGCTCGGCGGCGCACTCGGTACACCCTGCCAGGTGCCCGGCCAGTCGACGCCGCTCTTCGTCGCCGAGCGCGCCGTCGACGTCGAGGTCCAGCCACTCGCGCCAGGTCTGATGGTCCATGACTCCGTCTCTCCGATCCCTTCCCGGTCAGTCCTCTTCGAGCAGGCCCTTGAGCATCTGGCGGGCCCGGAACAGCTTGTTCTTCACCGTGCCGAGCGGCATCCCGCGGCTTTCGGCGATCTCGTCGTAGGCGAGTTCGCCGTAGTGCCGCAGGCAGATCAGCTCCCGGTACTCGTCGGGGAGCCGGTCGATGGCCGCCCGGACCCGGGCGTCGCTCTGCGCCCCTTCCATCCGCTCCTGCGCCGACGGCCCGCCGTCGGCCAGCTCCAGCTCGTGCGTCCCTTCGCCGTCCTCGTCCTGCCGCGTCAGCGGAACGAGACGGATGCGGCGCTTGCGGATCACGTCGATCGCCGCGTTCTGCGCCACCCGGAAGAGCCAGGTCGAGAAGCGGTACTGCGGATCGAAGCGATCGAGAGCCTGATAGACCCGCACGAAAACCTCCTGCGCCAGATCCTGGGCCTCCTCGGGGCTGCGGACCAGGCGGTTGAGGTAGTTGACCAACCGCGACTGGTAGCGCTCGACGATGTCGCCGAAGCGCTCCGGGTCCCCGGCGAGGACCGCTCGCACCAGCTCTTCGTCCGGAGGGCTCAGGGGCTCGTGCGGCATCCGAGATACGTCTCCGATTCCTCGAAGGTTGCAGGTGGACCGGCCGGCGGAACCGGAGGCCGGGCGGGGGTGCGTTCCGCGGAAAACCGGATCTTAGCGGACCGCGGGCCCCTCCCCCACTTCTCGTACGTGGAGGATGCGGTCCCCCTGGCGGATCTGGTCGAGCACCGCCTCGCCGCCCGCCAGGCGGCCGAAGACGGTGAACCCGCCATCCAGGTGGGGCTGCGGCGACAGGGTGAGAAAGAACTGGCTGCCCCCGGTATCCGGGCCGGACAGGGCCATGCCGAGGGCGCCACGCCGGTAGCGCAGGCGGTTGATCTCGTCGCGCAGCGCGTAGCCGGGGCCGCCCCAGCCGTCGCCGCGGGGGTCCCCCCCCTGGACGACGAAGTCGGGGACGACCCGGTGAAAGGCGAGGCCGTCGAAGTACCCCTGGCGGGCGAGCTGGAGAAACGACAGACAGGTCAGGGGCGCCTCCGGACAGGACAGCTCGAGCTCGAGGACGCCGCGCCCGGTCGCCATCTCGACCCGCCGCGGCGCGCCGGTCTGGGCGAGCACCTGCCGGTAGTAGTCGAGACTCCGCCCGCCCGCACCCGGACCGACCTCCGGCCGCGGCTCGCCGAGACCGGCGAAGCCGTCCGCCGCCTCGCGGCGCACCAGCCGGTCGGTGTCGGCCAGCAGCCGGCCGAGCGCTTCGACGACCGCCGCGCGCTCCCCCGCTTCGGCCCGCGCACGGGCCGCCAGCGCCCGGACCCCGGCCAACCGGGCGTCGTTCATCCGATCGGCGCGCGCCGCATCGAGCGCCCGTGCCAGCTCGACCGCCGGCAGGACCGGCTGGCCCGCTGCCAGGTCGAGCGCCGTGGCCCGGACCGTCGGGTCGGCGTCGGCGAGCGCCGTGCGCAGCAGGTCGGGCAGCAGTTCGCCGGCGCCTCCGGCGAGCCCTTCGAGCGCCGCCACCCGCACCCTCGGTTCGGCATCCTCCATCAGGCGGGTCAGCACCTCGACGGCGGCGAGCCCGGCCGCCGCCTCGGCCGCCCGGGCGCGCAGCCGCGGGTCGTCGGCGTCCGCTGCCGCCTCGACCCGCGCCACGGCATCGGCCACCCGGCCGGCCGCGAGGGCGAGCAGTGCCAGCTCCCGCTGCCTCGGCTCCCCCCCTTCCAGCCGATCCCGCAGGCGAGCCTCGAGCTCAGGATGGGGCAGGAAACGGCCCGCCACCTCGAGGGCCGCCGCGGCGATGCCCGGATGGGGGTCGTCGATCGCCTCGACCAGGCGATCTCCCCAGTCGAGCGGCGGCAGCGCGGCAACGCGGGAGAGCAGGCGGCCGCCGGCGCGCAGCGCCTGGATGCGCGGGGAGACCGCCGGGTCGCCGAGCAGCGGGGCGAGGCGGGCGAGATCGTCGATCCCGCCGATCTCCCCGAGGCCCCGCGCCGCCCAGGCGCGCACGAACGGATCGCGGTCGGCGAGCAGGGAGCGCAGCGCGTCCACCCCTTCCGCGCGGGCCTCGCGACCGAGGGCGTACGCGCAGCCGGCGCGAATCTCCGCCTCCTCGCGGGCGAGCCCGGCGAGCGCCGCCGTCACCATCTCCGGCTCGCGGAAGCGGAAGAGGAACGGCGCCAGCCGGGCCCAGCCCTCCCCCTCTTCGAGAGCGCCCAGAGCCCGCCGGACCTCGGCGAGCGGCGCACCGATCTTGCCCAGCGCCTCGACCGCCAGCGCGCCCACCTCGCCGTCGTCGTCGACCGCGGCGACGATCAGCGCCCGCCGCGCCTCTCCGGCTCCCAGCTCGCCGAGCGCGAAGGCCGCCGCGCGGCGGACCTCGGCATCGGTGTCGACCAGCAGCCCCTGCAGCAGGCTGCGGCCGCGCGGATCGCCGATCTGTCCGAGCGTTCGCGCCAGCTCCCGGCGCACCTCGACCGGCCCGGAGAACATCAGCTCGAGCGCCGTCGCGTCGTAGAGCCGGCGGTCCGCCATCAGCAGCAGCATGGCGCGGCTCTCGAGGACGGTCGCGGCAACGCCTTCCGGCCGCGGGGCGGCCGCTGCGGGGTGCGACGGCGCCGCCGCCGGCGACGCCGTGCGGCAGGCAATCAGCGGCAGGAAGGCCGCGACGAGCAGCAGAATCGACGAGGCGAACGGGCGCTGGATCATGCCGCCGATGCTAATCCGATAGGCTGCCGGCGTGCGCGCCACGAGCCTCAGCTTCAGCGGCGTGAGCCGCCGCTTCGGCCGCGTCGCGGTGCTGCGCGGCGCCGCCGGCGAGGTCGCCGCCGGCGGTCTGCTGGCCGTGCGCGGCCCCAACGGCAGCGGCAAGTCGACGCTCCTGCGCTGCCTGGCCGGGCTGCTCGCGATCGAGCGCGGCGAGATCCGCGCCCGCGAGGAGGGGCGCGAGCTCGCCACCGCCGACCGGCGGCGGCGCATCGGCTTTCTCGCCCCCGACCTCGCCCTCTACGAGGAGCTCTCGGTGGCCGAGAACGTCGAGCTGTTCGCCCGCCTGCGCGGCGTCGCGCCGGAACCCGGCCTGGCGATCGCCCGGCGCTTCGCCCTGCCGGCCGGACGCCCCTGGGGAGCCCTTTCGTCGGGGATGCGCCAGCGTCTGCGCTGGGCCTGGGCACTGCTGCACGCGCCGCGCCTGCTGCTGCTCGACGAGCCGTTCCAGAATCTCGACGCGGAAGGGGAGGCGACGGCGCGGGCGCTGCTCGACGAGCACCTCGCCTCCGGCGGCCTCGCGGTCGCCGCCAGCCCCGTCTCGCTCCCCCTGCCGAGGATCACCGGTGAGCTCGACCTGGCTCGCTGAGGCGTTCGCCGTCTTCGGCAAGGACTGGCGCTCGGAGATGCGCGCCCGGCACTCGGTGGCGACGCTCGTCCTGTTCGCCCTCACCACGCTGATCATCGCCAGCCTCGCGCTGGGGCCGATCGGCGCTTCGCCGGGCGAGCGCTCGGAGGTCGTGGCGGCGCTGCTCTGGATCCTCCTGCTGTTCGCCGCCGCCGCCGGGCTGCCGCGCGCCTTCGTGCACGAAGAGGAGTCGCGGACGGCAGCGGCGCTGCGGCTCGCCGCCCGCCCGTCGGCGGTGTTCGCCGGCAAGCTGCTCTGGGTGGCCTCCCTGCTCGCCGCGCTCGAGGCGATCGCGACACCGCTCGCGGTGGCGCTGTTCGACCTCGAGGTCGCCTCGCCCCTCGGGCTGCTGGCGGCGCTGGCCGGCGGCGGCCTCGGGCTCGCCGCGGCCACCACGGTGCTCGCCGCCATCGTCGCGCAGGGACGGGGGGCGACGACCCTCTTCGCGGCGCTCGCCTTCCCGCTGCTCGTCCCGCTCGCGGTCCTGGCGGTGGCGGCCACCCGCTCGGCGCTGCTCGGCGGCGAGGCGGGCCCGGTGCTGCTGCAGCTGCTCCTGTATGATGGCTCGATCGTGGTCGCTGGATTCCTCCTCTTCCCGGTGATCTGGAATCCATGAGAAAACCCCTTCTCCTGCTGCTCTGGCTCTGGATGTGCGGCATCATCGTCGCCGCCTACCACTGGGCGCCGCTCGCCGAGGGGTTCAAGGGGGACTCGAGCCGCATCCTGTTCTTCCACGTCCCCGTGGCCTGGGTTTCGTTCGTCGCCTTCATGGCCGCCGGCGTCTCGAGCCTCCGCTTTCTCGCCGGTCGGCGGGAGGCGCGGCACGACCGCTCGGCCGCCGTGGCCGTCGAGCTGGGGCTGCTCTTCGCCCTGCTGGCGACGCTGACCGGCGCCATCTGGGCGCGCATCGAGTGGGGCGCCTGGTGGAACTGGGATCCGCGCCAGACCTCGATCGTCGTCGCGATGCTCTTCTACGCCGCCTACCTGGCGCTGCGCTCGGCGATCGCCGATCAGGAGTCGCGCGGCCGTCTGTCGGCGGCCTACGCCACGCTCGGCCTCGTGGTGGCGCCGTTCTTCTACTTCATCCTGCCGCGCCTCGCCTTCACGCTGCACCCGGAGCCGGTGGTCAACGCGAGCGGCGAAGTCGACGTCGATCCGCGCATGCTCGCCGTCCTGCTGGCGAGCTCGGCCGGATTCACCGTCCTCTACTTCTGGATTCACCGCCTGCGCGCGCGGCTCGCCGGAATCGAGCTGCGCCGCGACGAAGGGACCGAATAATGGGTGGACCTGTCTGGGTCACTGCCGTCAATCTCGTCATCTGGAGCGGCATCTTCTTCTACCTCCTCCGGCTGGACCGGAAGGTGGACGAACTGGAGAGAGACCGATGAGCCGTCGCGCCTGGACCGTGATCGGAGTCGTCCTGCTGGTGGCCTTCGCCGGCTTCGCCTTCGCCTCGTTCCGCACCAGCCTGACGCCGTACGTGTCGTACGCGGAGGCGCAGCGCGCCCCCCGCACCGTGCAGGTGGCCGGTGCCCTCGAGCAGGGCAGCACCTCGTATGACGAGGTCGCCACCACGCTCCACTTCGTGCTGCGCGATCCGGAGACGGGCGCCACGATGCCGGTGGAGTACGACGGCGTCAAGCCGGCGAACTTCGAGGATGCCATCTCGATCGTCGCCATCGGACGCTGGGACGCCGGCCAGTCGCGCTTCGCCGCCGGCAAGCTGCTGGTCAAGTGCCCGAGCAAGTACCAGGGGGCGGAAGTGAAGGAGTACTCCTGATGACCGCCCTGGCCGGCTACTACCTGCCCGGCGCCATCGCGCTCTGGTGCGCCGTCGTCTTCGCCCTGGCGACTCTCTGGGGCTATGCCGACCTCCACCGCGGCGACGAGTCGGCGCGCCCCTTCGCCCGGCGCTCTTACCTCTTCTTCACCCTCGCCATCGTCGCCTCGGCGATCGTGCTCGGCATCGCGCTGGCGCGGCGGGACTTCCGCGTCGACTACGTCTTCCAGTACACCGGACTCGAGCTGCCGTGGCACTACCAGATCGCCGCTTTCTGGGCCGGCCAGAAGGGGAGTTTTCTGATCTGGCTGCTGTTCGGCGCGCTGATCGGCGTGCCGCTGATGCGCACCGCCGGCCGGCACGAGGCCCCGGTGATGGGGATCTACCTGCTGGCGCAGCTCGGCCTGCTGCTGATTCTGGTGCGCGAAAACCCCTTCACCATGCTGCCGCAGGCGCCAGCGGACGGGCAGGGGCTCAACCCGCTGCTGCAGGATGACTGGATGGTCATCCACCCGCCGATCATGTTCGTCGGCTATGCCCTCGCCGCGGTCCCGTTCGCTTTCGCCATGGCAGCGCTGTTCAAGCGCGACACCTCGGAGTGGGCGGCACGCGCTTTCCCGTGGGCGCTGGCCGGCTTCCTCGTCCTGGGTGCGGCGATCCTGCTCGGCGGCTACTGGGCCTACGCCACTCTCGGCTGGGGTGGCTACTGGGGCTGGGATCCGGTCGAGAACGCTTCGCTGATCCCCTGGCTGCTCGGCACGGCGCTCGTCCACGGGCTCTACCTCGAGCGCACCCGCGGCCGCTACCGGCGGATCAATCTGGTGCTCGCCTCGCTGGTCTTCCTCTCGGTCCTCTACGGGACCTTTCTCACCCGCTCGGGCGTGCTGGCGGACTTCTCGGTGCACAGCTTCGTCGACCTCGGCATCTCCGGCTGGCTGATCGCCATCATGGCCTTCTTCGGCGGCATGGCGGTGCTGCTGCTCGGCACCCGGCTGCGCCACGTCGAAACCGCCGACAATGCCGATCCGGCATTGTCGCGCGGCACCTTCCTGGTGCTCGCCACGATCGCGATCCTGGTCTGCGCGATCGTCGTCACGGCGGGAACCTCGGCGCCCATCCTCACCCGCTTCCTCGAGAACCCGGGGCAGGTCGGCCCCGAGTTCTACAACCGGGTCAATCTGCCGATCGCGTTGCTGGTCGCCTTCCTGCTGGCGCTGGTGCCGTTCCTCACCTGGCGCGGCGAGGAGGGGTTGCGCGCGGTGCTGCGCAAGGCGGCCCCGGGTCTTGCCTTCGGTTTCCTCGCCACCTGCGGCGCGGTCGGCCTCGGCGTGCACGACCCGTTCCACATCCTCTTCCTCTTCCTCGCGCTCACCGCGCTGGCGACCAATCTGACCCGCTTCGCCTCCCTCGCCCGGGTCGGCAAGGTGGCGAGTGCCGGCGGCTACCTGGCGCACGTCGGCGTCGGCATCATCCTCGTCGGCTTCCTCGCCTCGTCGGCCTACGACGAGAGCGTCAAGGTGACGCTGGTGCAGGGCCAGCCGGTCGACGTCGGCGCTTACTCGCTGACCTTCGAGCGCTTCCTCGAGCGCCAGGGGCGCGAGAAGGAGCGCGCCGAGGTGACGGTCAGCCGTGACGGCGGGAAGGTCTGGACCGCCTACCCGAAGATCTTCGTCAATGAACGCTCGCGCCAGCTGATGGTCAATCCCGACATTCGCAGCACGATGCTGGCCGACCTCTACCTCTCGCCGCTCGAGTACGATCCCGGCCGCGCCGCCGGGTTCGGCGAGCTGAGCCTGCGCAAGGGAGAGGTGACGCGCATCGGCGAGGCCGAGATCCGCTTCGTCGGCTTCGATCTCGAGCACGGCGGCAACGCCATGGCCCAGATGTCGGCCGGGGACCCGGTATCGGTGGGAGCGGTGCTCGAGGTGACGCGCGGCGGCGCCGCCGAGCGCGTCGAGCCCGTCTACCGCTTCCGCTCCGACGGCGAAGTCGAGTTCCCGCCCGTCACGCTGGCCGGCGGCGGGCGCATCGCGGTGGGAGGGATCGACGCCACGGCCGGCGCGGTCAAACTCCTCGTCGAAGGGCTGGGAGAGGCGCAGGGGATCCCCGCCCGGCTGTCGCTCGACGTGACGCGCAAGCCGCTGGTGCAGGCGGTCTGGTGGGGGATGTACGTCATCCTCGCCGGCGGAATTCTCGCGCTGGTGGCGCGGGCGAAGCAGGTCCGCCGGCTCGGCGCGGCCGCGCAGCCGTCCGGCTCCTGACGACGGAAAGCAGCGGCGCTCAGACGCCGAGGGTCAGGCGATCGGCGAGAATCTTCGGCAGGCCGGCCTCGAGGATGCGCTCGCCGGCCCGCTCGATGGCGTAGGGAACCCGGTACCAGCGCACCAGGCGGGCCTGGGTGTCGAAGGTCATATAGGCCGCGCGCGGATCACGGTCGCGCGGCTGTCCGACCGAGCCCGGATTGATCAGGTAGCGCAGCCCGGGCTCGATGCGGATCGTTCCGGTGGAACCCTGGAGCAGCGCCACCCGCACTTCGCGTCCCTGCGCGACGAAGATCGAGGGGACGTGGGTGTGGCCGAAGAAGGCGACCTGGCCGCTCCACAGGTTAAACGCCTCCCAGGCTTCGTAGACCGAGAAGAGGTACTGATCCTCGTCGGCCGGTGAGCCGTGGCAGAGGGTCACCTCTCCCGGCGCGTCGATCGGCCCCTGCGGCAGCTCGCGCACGAAGCGCAGGTTCGTCTTCGTCAGTTTGGCGGTGGTCCAGCGCGCCGCCTGCAGCGCCGCCTGATTGAAGTTCTCTCCGGACTCGATCTCGGCGACCACCTTGTCGTGGTTCCCGCGGATCTTCCACACGGGACCCGGCAGCTGCCGGCGGACGTCCTCGACCACTTTGTTGGGGCCGGCACCGTAGCCGACGAGGTCACCGAGCAGAAAGGTGCCGTCGAAGTGTTTGCGGCGGACCCGGCGCAGGACGGCGGAGAGGGCGTCCTGGTTGCCGTGCAGGTCGGAGAGGATCAGGTAGAGCACGCCGCCTCCGGCAGCCGGAGCGAAAGACGGATGCGCGCCGCGATCTCGGCCGGTGTTTCGTCCCGGCCGATCTCGACCGTCAGGTCCGCCGCGCGGTAGTGCGGCAGCCGTTCCCGGTAGAGCGCCAGGGCCGCGGTCTCGTCGCGGAAGAGCGGCCGGTCCTGCTTGCCCAGCGGGCCGATGCGCTGCATCAGCGTTTCGAAGGCCGGATGGAGCCAGACCACCGTGCCCGCCCGCCGCGCCGCCGCGAGGTTCGCGGGGTCCGCGAGCGTCCCGCCTCCCGTGGCCACCACCACGGAGTCCCGGATGGTCGTGGCGAGGAGCAGCTCGCGCTCCCGGCGGCGAAACTCCGCCTCCCCCTGGCGCGCGAAGATCTCGCGCACCGTGGCACCCGCCAGCCGTTCGATCTCGGCGTCCAGATCGACGAGCTGCCAGCCCAGGGACCGGGCGAGCTCCGCGCCGACGGTGGATTTGCCGGCGCCCATGAAGCCGGTCAGAAAGATCCGCACCGCGCAGCCGCCGCCGAGCCTCCCGCGGGAGGACGCGCCGCCAGGAGCGGCCGCGGTGTCGCGGTCACGGTTCCTTCGCCTCCGCGGCCCGACGCCCCTGGAATCCCTCCATGAAGCGGGTCGAAAAGCGCCCCGACCGGAAGACCGGGTCGCGCAGGATCTCGCGATGCAGGGGGATGATCGTGCGAATCCCCTCGATGACGAAGAAGTCGAGTGCCCGCTTCATCCGGGCGATGGCCTCCTCGCGGTCGTTGCCGTGGGCGATCAGCTTGGCGACCAGCGAGTCGTAGTGCGGCGGCACCACGTAATCCTCGTAACCGTGCGTGTCGACCCGCACTCCCGGACCGCCGGGCAGGTGAAAGGTCGTCAGGCGGCCGGGGCTGGGCGCGAACGTGCGCGGATCCTCGGCGTTGATGCGGCACTCGATGGCGTGTCCGCGGTGCCGCAGGCCCGAGGGAATCGTGAGACGTTCGCCCGCGGCGACGGCGATCTGGAGCTTGACCAGATCGACCCCGGTGACCATCTCGGTGACCGGGTGCTCGACCTGGATGCGGGTGTTCATCTCCATGAAGTAGAAGCTGCCGTCGTGGTCGAGGAGGTACTCGATGGTTCCCGCGTTCTGATACCCCACGTGCTCGCAGAGGCGCACCGACGCCTCGCCCATCTTCTCGCGCAGCGCGGGAGTGAGAGCCGGAGACGGCGCCTCCTCGATGATCTTCTGGTGGCGGCGCTGGATCGAGCATTCGCGCTCGCCCAGGTGAATGACGTTGCCGTGGCGGTCGCCGAAGACCTGGAACTCGATGTGCCGCGGCTCCTCGAGGTACTTCTCGAGATAGATCGAGCCGTCCCCGAACGCTTTGAGCGCCTCGTGCGAGGCCGTTTCGAAGCTCTTGTCGAGCTCGGCCTCGTTGCGCACGATGCGCATGCCCCGGCCGCCGCCGCCCGCCGCCGCCTTGAGGATCACCGGGAAGCCGACCCCGGTCGCCAACTGCCGCGCCTCGGACAGCGAGGAGAGCGGATCTCCGGATCCGGGCAGCACCGGCACCCCCGCCTCGACGGCGGTGCGCCGCGCCGCCGCTTTGTCGCCCATCCGGCGGATGACCTCGGGAGGCGGCCCGATCCACGTCAGATTGCACTCGGCGAGAATCTCGGCGAAATGGGCGTTCTCGGCGAGAAAGCCGTAGCCGGGATGGATGGCGTCGGCGCCCGTGATCTCGGCCGCCGAGACGAGCGCCGAGATGTTCAGGTAGCTCTGCCCCGACGGCGGCGGCCCGATGCACACCTCTTCGTCGGCGTACGTGACGTGCAGGCTGTCGCGGTCGGCGGTCGAATGGACGGCCACGGTGGGAATCCCCATCTCGCGACAGGCCTGGATGATCCGCAGCGCGATTTCACCGCGGTTGGCGATCAGGATCTTGCGAAACATCAGGCGGGCTGGCCGCTCAGGCGCGCTCGAGGCCGAAGAGCGCCTCGCCGTACTCGACGGGCTGTCCGTTCTTCGGGTAGATCTCGGCGACCACGCCGTCGGCGTCGCACTCGATCTCGTTCATCAGCTTCATCGCCTCGACGATGCACAGCACCTGCCCCTTGCGGACCCGATCCCCGGGCTTGACGAACGCCGGCGAGTCGGGACTCGGCGCCGCGTAGAAGGTGCCGACGATCGGCGACGTCACGACGTGAAGGTCGGAGCGCGGCGCCGCCGGCGCGGGCGCCGCGGAGCTCGCGACGGGATCCGCGGTCGGCGGCGCCGCGGTTCCGGGATGCGCCAGGGGGATGGTGGCGGCCGGAACGGCGACCTGCACCTCCCGTACCGCCGTCTGTTCGCCCGAGATCCGCAGAGTGAATCCGGCGCGCTCGAGCTCGAGCGCGTGCAGGCGCCGGCTGGAGACGAGTTCCACGAGTTCCTTGATCTGTTCGAAGGTCAGCATCGGAGGGGTCAGTCGAGGTCGTTTGCGAAGAGGAGGGTCGCGCGCTTGAGCTCGAAGCGGGCGCGACCGAGGGAAGCCTCCGGGCTCAGGGCGGCCAGCAGCCAGTGGCCGTGGCCGAGCGCCGAGAGCACGAACGTCAGGGCGTCTCCAGCGATGGTCAGCTGCCGGATCTCGCCCACCGAGAGCTCGCGCTGCTGCTGCGCGATGGTACGCGCCTGGGCGACCATTTCGGCCGCGATGGTCTCCAGGTCGAGTCCCGGATCGGACGAGAAAGACTCCACGGGCATGCCGTCAGCGGCCACCAGGGAGAGTGCCAGCGCCCCTTCGACCCGGCTGCTGATCGTCGACAGTCGCTCAAGATACATGGTGCGCTCGCTCCCGTCCGCGCCGCAGGCGCTCGAGGTAGGCCCGCAGCGTCGCCACCTTGCGTCCGGTCAGGCCGAGCGGCGGATGAGGCGCCTCGACCGCCTCGGCTGTCGGACCCGGTTCGGCCGTGGCGCGGCGTCGGGCGACCTCCTCGAGGCCGGCCAGGGCGGCCGGCTCTCCGGCGCGCAGCATCAGGACCCGGTGGAACTCCGCCTCGGCCTCGTCCAGGTGCCCCTGGGAGAGGTAGAGCTCTCCGAGGGTGGCGCTCGAGCTCGCCGCGGCGGCCGGCACTTCCGTGACCGTCTGGCCGTGCAGCGGCAGTTCCCTGCCGCCTTCGGTGAGGACCTCGTCGAACGGCTCCTCGATCATCTCCCGTTCGACCTCCTCGCCGATCGAGCGGGGCGAGAAGGGGGACTCGACGACTTCGGCACGGGAATCGAGGCTGAGCTCGCTCCCCTGCGGCATGGCGCCCCAGGGCGGGAGGGACTTCTCCTCCCCGGTGGGCGGCAGTTCGGAGGCCGGCGCGGGCGTCGGCTCCGCCTTGCGGGCGGTCGAGCGGAAGACGGTCCGGGCCCCGCGCGGCGCGACGTCGGCGCTCTCGGCGAGGGGCACCCCCTCCACCCCGGGTTCGCCTTCCGCCACCGGAACGGAGAGGGGTTCGCCGGGGGCCGGCCCGGCGACGGTCGCCGGAGCTGCCGCGGCTTCCGGCAGGTGGAAGAGCCCTTCCCGGGTGAACGCCTCGGCCAGCCGCTGCCGGCTGGCCTGCGGCTCGAACAGGACGCCGAAGGGGGACGGGTCGGCGGTCGACGACGCCCGCGGTCGGGTGTCCACCGCGGCCGCGGGTGCTGCCGGCGCCGGGGTCACGACCGCCGCGGCGGGCACGCCGGCGGCGGCCTCGATGCGGCGTTCGAGCTCCTCGATCTCGGGGTCACGGTCGTTGAACAGGCGATAGAACTCGATCCGCTCGCGGGCCTTGCCCGCCTCGCCGAGCTGGAGGTAGGCATCGACCAGCAGACGGTTGGCGACCAGCTGCGCCGGATCGCGCACCACCGCCTGCTCGAGAGCCTCGCGGGCCGCCGCTGCGTCGCCGCGTTCGAGCTCGCAGCGGCCGAGAAGCACCAGCGCCGAGACCTGCCCCGGATTGTGCGCGAGGCCCTGCCGCAGCACGTCGATCGCCTCCCCGTGACGGCCGCCACGGCGATACTCCTCGGCGAGCTGCAGGAAGATGCGCGACCCCGGCTCGCGCTGCCAGCGCTGGGCGAGCTCCGCGAGCCGCTCCGGGGAGAAGGCGTCGGTCACCGTCTGTCGCTCCCGGCATCCCGCCAGTGAGCCGCGCGGACGCAATTTCGCATCATGATTCAGCGGACTCTAGCACCTCGGGCCCGTCTCGGCGCCGCCCCGAGGGCCGGTCGGCTCCCCGGGGCCTGCCCGAACACCCTCGGACCTCAGAGGATCGTGACGACGGCGCTCGTTTCGCTCTCGCCGAAGGCGTTGCTGACCCGCAGTCGCACCACGTACTGCCCCGGTCCGGGGAACTCGTGGACCGGGCTCCGCTCGTTCGACGTGTTGCCGTCGTCGAAATTCCAGCTCCAGCTCGTCGGATTGCCGGACGAGGTGTCCGTGAAGGCCACGACGTTGCCGGAGATCGAGAAGCTGAACGCCGCGATGGGCGGCGACTGGATCGAGATGTTGACACTGTCCGAGATGATGCCGCTCTCGCCGCCGCTCTCGACCGTGACGGTGATCTGCCGGTCGGGCTCGGACTGGGTGTCGGCGGCCGAGACGGTCAGCACGTCGCGGGCCTGGCCGCGAGAGTCGGTGGTGATGAAGCGGCCGCCCGAGCGAAGCGATCCCGCCTCGGTGCGGAAGTTGACCGTCGCGCCGGCCAGCGGCTGCCCGGCGTCGTCGCGCACCAGCGCGATCAGCTCGACGACCCCGCCCTCCTGGGGCAGATTGTTCGGATCGGCGTTGAGGCTGATCGCGGCGGCGCGGGCGCCCACCTCGACCTCCGTCGTCACGGCCTCATTGGCGCCCGAATAGGCGCTCACCGTCGCGATCCCGGAACGCCCGTCGCCCCGCAGAACGCCGCGGGCCACCCCGTCCGCGTCGGTGTACACCACGGGATCGATCGTGCCGATGGTCGAGGAGAGTCGGATCTCGGTCCCCGGATTGACCGGGTTGCCGTTCGAGCGCAGCGCCTGCAGGGTGATGTTCGAGGTCCCCGTGCCGGAGATCCGCGTCGGCGACGCCGAGATCTGCAGGATCATCCCTTCGGGGCCGACCGGGGTGCCCTCGTCGCAGCCGGCGGCGAGAAGACCCAGAACTGCGAGGCAGGCGAGCGCGAGCGACTTCGGCATCATCCCGGACACTCTATGCAAACAGCCCGCCGGGCGCCAAGGGCACCCGGCGGGCTGGCGGAGATCGGAACCTCAGAAGTACGGATTCTCGGTCGGGGGGGGCGTGGTGCCGCCGCAGCCCTCTTCCGGACAGGTCATCCGCACCGTCACGATGCCGACGCCGCCGTCCACTTCGGCGCGAACCCGGGCGTCGCCCGCCTCCGAGCCCGGGAAGAGCGGCACGTTGATCTCGCCCCAGAAGAACTCGAGCTCGACCTCCTGGGGGCCGCCCATGCTCTGGAAATTGCCCAGATTGGTCGACATGTCGGCGATGGTCAGGTTGGGCACCGAAGCGCCGTTGCGCGGATCCGTCGCGGTGACCTTGATCATCGCGAAGCGGTCGTCACCGACCCAGAGCCGGCCACGGCTGGTGGTCACAGTGACGATCGGCACGACTTCGGGCTCGACGGGCTGAACCCTCGGCTGACTGGGGAGGTTGGCCTCGTTGGTGTCGCAACCGAGCGGCAGGAGGCCCGCCAGGATCGCGGCCGAGAGCAGGAACATCTTGCGTGCGTTCATGTGCGTTCTTCTCCCGCGGGCTCAGGGAAAGACTTCGAGCGTGAAGTAGGCGCGCGCGGACGAGACCGGATCCCCGCTCAGCGTCCGGCCGAAGAACTGGATCGACACGCGCAGCCGGATGACCTCGGTATTCGTCTCGAGATCCCGACCGTAGTCGATCATGTCCTTCAGCGGTTGATTGTTGAACTGGTCGGTGCGCAGGATCGGACCGCCGTCCAGGACGAAGGTTCCGTTGACCGGCGCGATGCCGAAGACGTGATTCACCAGCACCGGGGGCACGCGCGTGCCGGTGTCCTCGCGCGTGTAGGTCACCTCGTAGCTGTGGATCTCGACGTTCATCAGATCGCTGGTCGGCTGCGAGTTGTTCCGCGCCACGTTCGACACGGTGATCGACTCGACCTGCACGAGCGGGAACGAGCCCGAGGCGCTGATCGAAATCGGCAGGCCGTCGAAGTCGGTGACCGAGAGGATCACTCCGCCGGCGTCGACCTTGTCGGTACGGCCCTCGCAGCCGAGAGTCGCGGCGGCGACGAGTGTCAGGGCGAACATCTTGACGAAACGGTTCATATCTGGCTCCTCCCCCGGACCCTCAGAGCTTGATGACCCGCGGGGTGATGAAAATCAGCATTTCGTCGTTCTCGTTCCGCATCCTGCGGTTCTTGAACAGGTGCCCGAGCAGCGGCACGTTCGAGAGCCCCGGAACCCGGTCCTGACCATTGTCGTTCGACACCTTGTAGATGCCGCCGATCACCGTCGTGCCGCCGTCGCGCACGATGACGCGCGTACGGGCCTCCTTCGTGGAGATCGGCGCGTTCGAGGCGCCCGGCACGATGAAGGCGAGCTGCGGCTCGCGCTTCTGGACGTTGATGTCCATCAGGATCGTCCCCTCGGCGGTCACGTGCGGCGTGACGTCGAGACGGAGCGTCGCGTTGACGAACTGCACGGTCACCGTGTTGTTGGCGACCGTCTGGATGGGCAGCTGCACGCCGCTCTGGATCGACGCCGAATTGTTGTTCAGCGTGGAGATCTTGGGCGCCGAGAGAACCGTGACGAGGCCTTCGCTCTCGGCCGCCTGCAGGCGGGCGTTGAGCGAGAAGGTGTCGAGAATGTTGCCCAGCGTCATGTCGATGAAACCGTTGGCGCCGCCGGTGAGCAGCCCGACTCCGCCGTCGACCGTGCCGTGGTTGGGGAACTGGAGGGTAGTCGAGTTCCCGTGGGCGGCGTCCGCGATGCCCTCGAAGCCCCAGCTGATGCCCAGGGACCGGCTGAACTGCTTGGTGGTCTCGATGATCTTGGCCTCGATCATCACCTGCGGCTCGGGCACGTCGAGGGTGTCGATGACCGCGAGCACCGTGTCCATGTAGCTCGGCAATTCCTTGATCACCAGCGTATTGGTGCGCGCGTCGATGATCACCGTGCCGCGCTGGGAGAGGATCCCCTCGGCGCCGCCGCGGCTCAACAGGCCGGCGATCTCGCCGGCGGTCGAGTAGGAGAGGCGCTTGACCACCGTGCGCAGCGGGATCGACAGTGCCTGCGCCTGCTGCAGCGCCTGGGCCCGCCGCGCCTCCTGCTCGAGAACGTCGACCGGCGCGATGCGCATGATGTTGCCGTCGAGCTCGTAGCCGAGGTTGTTGATCTTGAGGATCTGATCGAGCGCCTGATCCCACGGCACTCGCTCGAGCTCCACCGTCACCGTCCCCTTGACGCCCGGCTGGATGACCACGTTGAGGCCCGAGATGCGCGCGAACGAGCGCAGCACCTCGCGCACGTCGGCGTCCCGCAGGGTCATGCTGATCGGCTCGCCGAAGTACTCCTTCTTGGCGCCGGTCAGCGTCTGTCCGGCCTCGATGGAGGCAAGGGTGCGCAGCGTCTCCACGGGCGCGCCGGAGGCCACCATCGCGGGCGACGCCTCCTGCTGCATGTCGGCCGCCTCGAAGTCGGCGACCGTGGCGGCAGCGGCGACCCGTGGCGCCGGAGCGGGAGCCGGGGCGACGGCGGCAATCTCCGGCTGCTCCGCCGCAACCGGCGGCAGAGCGGCCGGCTCCGGCACTTCGGCCACCGTTTCCGCGGCGACCTCGGGCAGCGCGGCGATCTCCTCGACCCGCGAGTCGCCGGCGCCGAAGCGGACGACGAGGCCGCCCGGGGTGCGCTCGATGCGCGGCACCGCCGCAACGGCGAGGTCGAAGACCACCCGCGAGACCGGCAGGGGGTCGGTGCGGAACTGCGAGACCCGGACCCGATCCACCTCCTGGCCGCCCACCGGCAGGGTGCTGCGATCGCTGGCGTTGAAGACGCCGTCGAGGTCGATGACGAAGCGCTCGGGATTCTCGAGGCGGAAGGTCGAGTAGGCGAACTCTCCGTCCCCGGCGATCCGCACGGTCTGCGCGTCGACCTGGACGAGCCCCTCGAGCCGGGTGGCGGGCGCTCCGGTCGGCGGCGGCGCCACCAGCGGACGATCGGCCGTGCCGACGGCGGCCAGCTCTGCGGCCGGCGCCGGGACCTCGGCCGCGGCGGCGACCGGCGCGGACTCCTCGTCGGCCTCCGGCGAGACGGCCAGCTCGTCCTGCGTCGCCGCCCGCATCAGTTCGATGCGGACCAGATTGCCGTCCGCGTCGAGCCGGTGCTCCGTCGCCTCGCGCGTCTCGACGGTCACCCGGGTCACCGGACGGGAGCCGAGGGTCGAGGTGGAGACCCGGACGCCGGCCACCAGGCCGCTCTCCGGAGTCTGATCCGCGACTCCCGCGGCCGGCCGCGAGTCGGGGAACTCGACGACCAGGCGGCCCGCGGCATCCCGGAAGGTGGTCCAGACGAGGGCGGCGTCGGCCTCGATCCGCACCTCCGCCCCCGGCGCCGTGGCGGCCACCTCGAGCCCGGAGATGGTCGCGGCCGGAGTGTCCGCCGGATTCGCGCCCTGCGGATCGGCACCTGCGGACGCACCGCCCCAGCCGAACATCATCGTCGCCAGGGCGACGGCGATACCCCGCCGGAAGTTCCGATTCGTCATCCTTCGCATCACGGCGTCACGCATTTCGCTCGCCTCCGTAGCGTCGCCTCGCACGGTCTTCATCCCCGTCTAAGGGCTGAGCTTCTTGACCACTTCCCGATACGGCTTGAGCACCGTCGGGTCGTTGACGATCTGTTTGAACACGATTTCCTGCT
>CAYYIK010000050.1:0-22241 GCA_964471955.1 uncultured Thermoanaerobaculia bacterium
TGTTCGAACAGTTCCTTCTCCTTCTCGGAGAGCTTCTCCGGCACGACGACGCGCAGTTCGGCGATGAGATCTCCGGCCTCGCCGGTCTTGCCGGCGGGAAAGCCGCGCCGGCGCACGCGGATGCGCCGCCCCGAGGAGGTCCCCGCCGGAATGCGGATGCGCACCTGGCCGTCGAGGGTGCGCAGGTCCGCCTCGCCGCCGAGGGCGGCCTCCCAGGGGGAGATGTCGAGGGTGGTGATGAGGTGCGTCCCCTCGAGCCGGAAGCGGGCGTGGGGGAGGACCTCGATGCGCAGCATCAGGTCCCCCGCCGGGCCGCCGCCGCGCCCGCCGCCCCCCTGGCCGGGGACGCGCACCGTCTGCCCCGGGCGGATCCCCCTGGGCAGGTTGACCCGCACGGTGCGCGTCTCCCCGTCGGGGGTGCGCAGGGCGAGCTCGCGCAGGCCGCCGCGCGCCGCCTCTTCGAGCGAGAGAGCCAGGGGCACCTCCTGGTTGGCGCCCGGCCGGGCCCAGCCGCCGCGCCCCTCGCTGCTCCAGCTGGCCCACGGGCGGGGACCGGCCTCGCCGGCCCCGGGCCGGGCGCCTCCCGGCCCCGCGGCACCGAACAGCATTTCGAAGAAGTTCGAGAAGCCGGAGGGGCCGGCGCTGGCGCCGCGCCCGCCGAACATCTCGGAGAGGTCGCCGAAGTCGAACGAGAACCCCTCGAAGCCGGGCGGCGGCTGGCCCGCGGTCCCGCCCGCCTGACGGGCCTTCCACGCCTGGCCGAACTGGTCGTACTTCTGGCGCTTCTCCGGGTCCTTGAGCACCTCGTAGGCCTCGGCGATCTCCTTGAAGCGCGCCTCGGCCTGCGGCTCCTTGCTGACGTCCGGGTGGAACTTGCGGGCCAGCTTCCGGTAGGCCTTCTGGATCTCCTCCGGCGTGGCGGTCCGCGCGACGTTGAGCGTCTGGTAGTAGTCCTTGAACTCCACGCGGCCCCCTCCCGGTGCCGGTCTCCCGGCGCGACTCGTCCCCGCGAACTTGAGCGCGAACGAATCACATTTTACAACCACCCGACAGACCGCGGCATTCCCGCGCCGGCAAATCAGACGGGAAGACCGGAGGCGGAGGCTTTCAGGGTTGGCCGAGGGTCAGATTGAGGGTCGTAAAGGCGATGCCTGCCAGCGATGCCGCAACGGCGATGGCCCGGCCAGAACGGGCAGCGAAACTGGACCTCACGACCGTCTCCGAATCCAGTGAGTGAGCGAGGAGAAGGACAACCATCGGCAAGAGTGCCCGGCCGTAAGCCCAAGGCTCGATCCAGACGTTCGCGCTGAGTAGCGTGCCGAGAATGCCGAAGCCCAAGAGGGTGAGCGGAACCCCGCGGGCTCCGCGCCCCGGAGGCAGGCGCGGCAGTTCCCGGACACCGACCACCAGTGCCACGAGGACGGCGATCAAATGAAACCCCAGGAGAGATGCGTCTTTAAGGAAATGAAGGACGCTCTCCGCGACCTCCAGTCGGCTCGACATCGCAGTAATCCATCCCGAAAAGGGTAGATCCAGATTGATCGTGGCCGTCTCGAGTTCAGTTGCCGGTGTGAGGCTGGCTACCCAGGTCCACCAGGCAACAGCCGGAGCCAGCGCGAGCGCGATGAGGAAGAGGTCCGAAAATCTACGCTTCCAGCTGATCTCGGGAAACGCGGACAGCAGGGGCGCCGCCACCAGCGGGAGGGCGAGGACAGCAGTCTCCTTCTGGAGCAGCGCGAAAGCAAACAGCACGAGCGCGGTCGCCTGCGCGGCGCGGCGAGGTTTCGACGCGAACAGCGCCACCATGAGCATTAGTGCCGCGAGAATCGCATCACCGAGCATTCTGTAAAGACAGATTGTGGTCCCCAGTGAGGTCGCAAAAGCAAGTCCCCAGGCTGGCGGCGCGCCGTGCTCGGTCGCCCACCGTGCCAACGCCCATGTTCCGGCACCGACGAATGCCAGTTGCAGAAGTATCAGCGCCAAGACGATCCCGTGAGGATCACTGAAGGCAACTGCATGGGCGAGAAGGGGCCAGAGGATGCGCCGCCCCCGGTAACGCGCATCATCAAGCGCGCATTCGAAATCGCTGGGCGGGAATGGATCGAAGGCCAGGGCGAGAAAGAACTGACCGTCGTAACCGGGCCCGGCAAGGGGCTGGACTTCGACGGGAAGCCTGCAATCCTGAGACGAGAAGTCCGAACCGGGAACAAATATGCTCGCGACCGTTCCGGAATGGACTAGCCCGACAGTCATCAGCACAAGTGCTGAGGCACCGCTCGTGGCAAGTGCTACCAGAGTCCGGATCTTGAGCGATCGCAGATGGCGTAATGCCGGGAGGTCGCCGAGAGCGGCCGAACAAGAGGCCTTCAAATCGCTCTGCCTGAGCCAGGTTACTGCGGTTGCGCGCAGGTGTTGTGTGGAATCGCGCTATTCGGGATCTCGCTGGTTTGCTGTCCCCAGTTCAACAGCACTCCCGCCGCGCTGTAGAGCTCCCACCGAAGCAGGCCCCGATTTCTTCCGTACCAGTACTTTTCGACCTTGCCGTCGTCGAGTTTGTCCGTCTTGACGATGGAGTCCACGACTCCGACGGAGTATCCGTAATTCCAAGCCGGCGCTAGATCGATACGAGACGAGTAAGTCGCACAATGGGACGGAGTCTGACCGATAGGGAGGCAACTCGTGGCATTGATCAGCTGTTCTCCCTCATGGCAAGGCCTGAACGTCGGCTTGTTCGGACAGATCACCCTGGGTATGAACTTGAGACCGTTGCCGTTGTATATACGCGATGGGCTTCCCAATATCCCCGGTCCCACCTCGCTAGTGACGTAAATCCACGAAGCGGTGACTTCGAATGTCTCAGTTGATGTCCCATCCGGAGACTTGATCAACTCGTAGTCATCCGAGGAGTACTTGAACATCCTGTACTGCGTCGTACCGCCTCCCATGAAGGTCCAGACTCTCCGTGCAGTCTGCCACCCCGAGTAGTTCGGGATGAAGTAGGGCGCCGTATCGATCGGATCGGGACCGTTACATCCGCAGGGCTCCGTGGGGCACTGATCCGCGGCAAAAACGACCGCCGGGACGGTGGCAGCTATCAGGACCATCGCGAGCCCCTGTGCAAGGCTCCTTTTCACGAGCATGTCCGGGTTTCCTTCCAGGGCGACCTTGCTGACGGCCTCAGTTGAGAACGGGCGGGCCTCAGGGGGCGGTCAGGTTGAAGTGCTCGTAGTTCTTGGCGATGAAGGCGGCCCACTTCTCGGGGACCTCTTCCTGGGGGTAGATCGCCTGGACGGGGCAGGCGTCGACGCAGAGCCCGCAGTCGATGCACTCCTCCGGGTGGATGTAGAGCATCTCCCAGTCCTCGTTCTTGCCGTAGATGCAGTCGACCGGGCAGACATCCACGCAGGCGGTGTCCTTGGTGCCGATGCAGGGCTCGGTGATGATGTGCGGCATCCCCTCCGTCCTTTCTCGCGCCGGCATCGGGCCGGCGTCGCCGGCATTGTAACTGCTCCGCCGCGGGGTCGGACTCGCCCCTCGCGCCGCGCCGCGGCAGGGGGGAGAATGGGGCAGCGCGGCCATTGCCGCGTCGCGGCGAGATGCTTGACGATTTTGCCGCAGTGCGGTATAAAGAGGCCCGGCTCTGCCGCGGCGCGGCACACGCGAGCTGCAGCGGTGGCCGGCGGACCGAGTTCCGTGCACGAGGAGATCCGCGCAGGAGGAGATCCGATGGTTCGCCTGATCAAGCGCTACGAGAGCCGCAAGATGTACGACACCGAGGAGAGCCGCTACGTCTCCCTTGACGAACTGGCGGCCTGGATCCGCGAAGGGCAGGAAGTGAAAGTGGTCGACAACGCCAGCGGCGCCGATGTCACCGCCCAGACGCTCACCCAGGTGATCCTCGACGAGGGGCGGCGCGGCACGGCCCTGCTGCCCAGTGAGTTGCTGCACGAACTCGTGCGCGCGGGTCAGCGCGCCGTCGAAACCGGTGTCGAGCAGGTACATCACCAGGTCGACCGGTTGTTCCAGGCCTCGATCGACCGACTCGGTCCGGTCCGCCAGGCGCGCGAGGAGATGGATCGCCTCCGTTCGCGGCTGGAGGAGCTCGAAGGCTCGCTGACCCGCCTCGAGGAGGACCGGCAGCCGGAGGCCGCGGCGCCGCGCGCCGCGCGCCGTCGCGCCACGGAAACGAAACCCCGCAGCCGCAGCGGAGGCCGCCCGGTGCGGCGTCCGAAAGGAGAGTCGAGATGAGCACCCCACGCACCAGCTCCCGCAAGACCACGGCGCGCCCGGCGCGCAAGACGGCCGCCCGACGCCCCGCGGCACGCCCGCGCAAGTCGGCGCGTCCGAAGAACACCGTCGAGACGGTCGTCCAGGCCGGCGAAACGGTCTTCGAGAGCGGCCGCTCGCTCTGGCTCGCCGGCCTCGGCCTGGCGGGTTCGGCCGTCGAGACGGCCACCGAGACCTTCGACGCGCTGGTCGCCCGCGGCAAGCGCCAGGAGCCGAAGTCGATCGCCGCCGCCGAGCAGGTCGTGCGCCAGGTCCGCCAGCGCGCCAACCGGCTCGCCCGCGAGGCCGCGAAGTACTCGAAGCAGCAGCTCGAGGGCGCCTTCGAGGCCCTCGGGGTCGACAACCGGCCGCGCCAGAAGAACCTCTTCCACCGCCTCGGCGATCTCGCCGAAGCGATCCTCTGATCCGGCCCGCCGGGAATCGGGAGAACGAACATGGCCACCAGGAAGTCGTCGGAGAAGCAGTTCCAGGAGCGCGTCAAGGCCTCCGCCAACAAGATCTGGCTCGCCGGGCTGGGCGCCTTCGCGGTCGCCGAGCAGGAGGGGGGCAAGATGTTCAAGAACCTGGTCAAGAAGGGCGAGTCGTACGAAGAGATGGGGCGCGAGCGCTTCGAGCAGGTGCGCGAGCGCGTCGAGTCACTGGCCGGGGTGGCGCGCGACAAGGCCGGTGAAGTCGCCGAGAAGGTCGAGAAGGGGGCCGGGGCGGCGTGGGACAAGGTGGGTGGCGGCGTCGACGACGCGGTGATGTCGGCGCTGCACAAGGTCGGCGTGCCGACGCGCAGCGAGATCACGCGCCTGACCCGGCGTATCGAGGAGCTCACCGCGCTGGTCGAGAAGAAGGTCGCCGCCAAGGGCAAGCCGGCGAAGGCCGGCACCAAGGCGGCGCGCAAGCCGGCCGCCCGCAAGACCACCCGCAAGCCACGCCAGGCCGGCTGATCGCGGTGGCTCGACGGCGGCGGGCGAAGATCGGCCTCGCCCTGGCAGGGGGCGGGCCGGAGGGCGCGGTCTGGGAGATCGGTGCCCTGCGCGCCCTCGACGAGGCGCTCGAGGGGGGCGACCTCAACTCCTGCGACATCTACGTCGGCGTCTCGGCCGGTGCCTTCCTCGCCGCCAACCTCGCCAACGGTCTGACCACGGCGCAGATGTGCCGTGCCATCGTCAAGCACGATCCGGGGGAGCACCCGTTCACCCCCGAGACCTTCTTCACCCCCGCCGTCGGTGAGCTCGTCCGCCGTGGCATCTCGGTGCCCGGCCAGGTGGTGCGCGCCCTCGCCGGCTTCGCCGCCAATCCGCGCGATCGCTCGCTGCTCGACTCGATGACCTCGCTGTCGCGCTCGCTGCCGGTGGCGGTGTTCGACAACGAGCCGATCCGCCAGTACCTGCGGGCGATCTACACCATGAAGGGGCGCACCGACGATTTTCGCCGGCTCGGGCGCGAGCTCTTCGTCGTCGCCGCCGACCTCGACCGTGGCGTGCCGGTCGTCCTCGGCTCGGCCGGCTGGGACCACGTGCCGATCTCGCGCGCCATCCAGGCCAGCGCGGCCCTGCCGGGGCTCTATCCGCCGGTCGAGATCGACGGGCGGCGGATGGTCGACGGCGTGCTGCTCAAGACGGTCCACGCCTCGGTGGCGCTCGACCGCGGGGCCGACCTGGTGATCGCCTTCAATCCGATCGTTCCGGTCGACGTCTCGCACGCCCACCTGGCAGCGGTCGAGTCGGCGGCGCGCCACGAGGACAGCGAGGCGGGCAACGGCGAGGAGGGGGAGTTCGACCTCCAGCAGCGCGGCCTGCCGACCGTCCTGTCGCAGACTTTTCGCACGCTGATCCACTCCCGGCTGGTCGCCGGCATGAAGGCGTACGAGAAGAAGTACCCGCGCGCCGACGTGCTGCTGTTCGAGCCCGACCGCGACGACTACCGGATGTTCTTCACCAACATCTTCAGCTTCTCGGCGCGCCGCAAGGTGGTCGACCATGCCTACCGCGCCACCCGGCGCGACCTGCTCGCCCGCCACGCCGAGCTGGCGCCGGTCTTCGCCCGGCACGGTCTGCGCCTGCGGCGCGACGTCCTCGCCGACCCGGCCTGCGACGTCTGGAAGGGGGTCGGCCTGCCCGGCGAGGCGGGCACGCCGCCGCGCACCCTGCGCCGGCTCGACGACGCTCTCGACCGCCTCGAGCGGCTGCTGCGCTGAGAGCCGGGGCCCCGGACTGCCATCCGTGGCACCGATTGCGGCCGCCGTTCCGCTCTGCTAGCTTGCGCGCCTGACCTCTCGCAAGCCGTATCTCCGTGGCCCCGCGGGCGGGCGAAGCGCAGGCCTCAGCGCGCCGGGCGACGGAGATCGTGAGTCCACGTCGAGCGCGGCCCCGCCGGGCCGCAACCCGAGTCACTGTCGAGGAGAGCGCATGTCATCGAACCGTCGCCGTCTCGCCCCGCTGGCCCGCACCGCGCTGCTGTGCAGTGCCGCGACCGCCGCCTTCGCCATCCAGCCCCCGGCCGGGGATCGCCCGCAGGAGCGGCTGATCCACGATCATCCGGACGTCTACGTTCGACAGGCCAACGCGCCGGTGGCGAGCGTGCCCGGCTTCGCCTCGGAGCGCGAGCTCGCGCAGCTCGGCTCACCGGCGGCGGGCTCCTTCGTGGACCTGCGCACCGGGCGATGGGCGCGGCTGCAGCCGGTCGAGCCCCTGCTGCCCGGATCGGGGGTCGGCAACCGGCTCTCCTGGGAAGGCCTCACCGGCGGTGCGCCGGGCAACGACGCCGAGCTCGGCGCCCGCGCCTGGGACGCCTTCGCCGGCTGGCTCGAGCGGCACGCCGAAGCACTGCGCATCGACCCGCGCGAGGTCGTCTCGCCGGGCCGGGTGACCGTTTTTTCGCCGGACCACATCCACATCTGGGCGCCGCGCCGGGTCGCCGGACTCGAAGTCCGCGGCTCCTACCTCTCGGCGTCGATCCGCCACGGCAACCTCGTCCTGTTCGGCGTCGAGAACTGGGGCGACGTCGACGGACTCGGCCTGGCCAGTCTCTCGCTCGACGAGGCCGAAGCGTCGCTGGCGCGGCACGCCGCCGCCACCGGCCTCGGGGCGAGCTGGAGAGAGGCCGAGCTGGTCTGGGTGCCGGTGTCGACCCTCGAGACGGCGAGCGTCGCGACGCTCGGCGAGGGGCTCGGCTACCGGCTCGCCTGGGCGGTGCGCCGTGACTTCGGCGCCGCCGACCTGCAGTACGAGGCGCTGGTCGACGCGGCGGACGGCACGGTCCTCTCGGTGCGCGACACGGCGCACTACGTCGCCACGCCGCGCCGCGTCCTCGGCGGCGTCCTGCCGGTCTCCAACGACGGCGCGCCGCCGGACGGCGTGGAACAGCCCGGCTGGCCGATGCCGTTTTCCACCGTGACCGCCGGCCCCGACACCCTGGTGGCCGACGCCGGCGGCAACCTCGCCAGCTGTGTCGACGGCTCGATCTCGAGCGCCCTCGCCGGGCCGTTCGTCCGCATGTCCGACGGCTGCGGCGCCATCTCGCTCGCCTCGACCGGTGACCTGAACTTCGGCGTCAGCGCCGGAACCGACTGCACGACTCCGGGCACCGGCGGCCCCGGCAACACGCGCTCCTCGCGCACGGGCTTCTTCGAGATCAACCAGCTCAAGGCGATGGCGCAGTCGCAGCTGCCCGCCAACGTCTGGCTGCAGGGGCAGCTGACCTCGAACATGAACATCCCCTCGTCGTGCAACGCCTTCTGGAACGGCTCGACGATCAACTTCTACCGCAGCTCCGCCTCGTGCCGGAACACCGGCGAGATCGCCGGCGTGTTCGATCACGAGTGGGGTCACGGGATGGACAACAACGACGCCGCCCCGACGATCGCCAATCCGGGCGAGGGGATCGCCGACATCTACGCCTCGCTGCGGCTGTCGACCAGCTGCATCGGCCGCGGCTTCCGCCTCACCGGGCCGTGCGGCGGCTACGGCAATCCGTGCGACACTTGCACCGGCGTGCGCGACATCGACTGGATGGCGCGCGCCGCCGACACGCCGACCACGGTGACCTGGATCAACGCCAACTGCGGCAGCGGTCCGGCGCCCTGTGGCGGCGGCGTCCACTGCGAAGGCGCCGTCTACTCCGAGGCGGTGTGGGACCTGTGGAACCGTGACCTGACCGCCGGCGCCTTCGGCTACACCCGTGACCGGGCGCGCGAGATCGCCACCCAGCTGACCTACCGCGGCGCCTCGCCGGTGGTGAGCTGGTTCACCTGCTCGCAGGGCAGCGGCGGCTGCGGCGCGACCAACGGCTATCTCAACTACCTGGCGGCCGACGACGACAACGGCAACCTCAACGACGGCACGCCGCACATGTCGGCCATCCACGCCGCCTTCAACCGGCACGGTATCGCGTGCGCCACGCCGACGGTCACCGACAGCGGCTGCGCGGCGACCCCCTCGACGCCGCCGGCGGTCACCGCCACGCCGCGCGACCGCGGCGTCAAGCTCGAGTGGACCGCCTCGGCGGGAGCCACCGGCTACCGGGTCTTCCGCACCGACGGCGTCTTCGCGTGCGACTTCGGCAAGGTGCTGGTGGGCGAGACCGACGGTCTCGACTTCGTCGACAGCGGCCTGCAGAACGGCCGCGAGTACTCCTACATCGTCGTCCCGATGGGCGCCACGGACGCCTGCTTCGGCGCGCCGAGCAGCTGCACGGCGGTGACGCCGGCCGCGGGAGCGAGCCTCACCGCGCTGGTCGAGAGCGCCTCGTACGACACGCTGTTCGGCGACAACGACGAGTTCCTCGACAACTGCGAGACGACGGAGCTGACGCTGCCGATGTCCAACGTCGGTACCGGAGCGCTGACCAACCTCGAGATCGTCGCGGCCAGCTCGCCGACCCATCCCGGGACCGCCATTCTCAGCACCCTGCCGGTGGTCGTCTCGCCGTCGCTGGCCAGTTGCGACAACGTCGACGCGACGCTCGAGTTCGTCGCCAACGGCCTGGCGCCGGGCGACCTCTTCCGGCTCGAGCTCGAGGTCGCCGCCGACGAGTTCGGCGCCGACAACCGGGTCTTCACGGTCGAGTTCGACACTACCGAGGGGGACTTCCAGCTCTTCGCCTCGCGGCAGTTCGACTTCGAGGCGGACACGGAGGGCTGGACGACGATCGCCGGTACCTTCCTGCGCGACACCGCCGGCGGCGGCGCCGGCGGCTCGACCGCCTACGTCAACAGCTCCGAGTTCCTCGACGGCCAGTGCGACATCGTCCGCTCGCCGCTGATGAAGCTGGAGGTGAACTCGACGATGCAGTTCTCCACCAACATGGACATCGAGGAGAACAGCGGGGGCTGGTGGGACCGCGCCAACGTGTCGATCTTCAATCCGGCGACCAACGCCCGCACGGTGGTCGTGCCCTCGGGCGGGCGGCTCTACAACGCCAGCGGCGTCAACGGCGTCTGCGACACCACCGGCCAGGTGGGCTGGGCGGGGCGCACGTTCAACTCCTGGGCGACCAGCGACTGGAGCTCGGGGGCGCTGCAGACCGGCGTCTTCGCCGGCATTCCGACCGCGATCCAGGTCAACTACGGCACCGACCCGCTGGTCAACGGCTACGGCATCCGCTTCGATCGGGTGACGGTGACCAACGCCCACTGGCAGGTTGCCGACACCCTGCCGGACTCCTGCGTGGCGGATCCGATGCCGTTCCTCGCCGACTTCGAGGAGGGGGACTTCTCGGAGTGGAGCGCGACTCAGCCGTTGGTGCCGTGACGGCGCGACCGGGTCGGCGCTGAGCCGTCAGGTCCCGCGATACGCTCCCGGGGTGCGAACCTCGGGAGCGTTTCTTCTTTTCTGGACCGCCGTGGCGATGACGGCCGCGGGCCCGGCCCTGGCGGCACCGGCGCGGCCCGACGTTCTCCTGGTCACCCTCGACACGACGCGCGGCGACGTTCTGGGCGGCGCGGGCGGCGAGGCCGCGACGCCGCACCTCGATGCCCTGGCGGCGCGCGGCGTGCGTTTCGCCAGCGCCTGGGCGGCGGCGCCGGTGACCCTGCCGGCGCACGCCTCGCTCCTGTCGGGCCGCCCGCCGGGCGAACACGGCCTGCGCGAGAACGGCCTCGGCACCCTCCCGGAGTCGGTGCCGCTGCTCGCCGAGCGCTTCGCCGCGGCCGGTTATCGCACCGGCGCCGTGGTGGCGTCGCGCATCCTCGACCGGCGCTTCGGCCTCGACCGCGGCTTCGCGCACTACGACGACCGGATGCCGGCCGAGCGGACGGGCGAGTTCGGCTACCCCGAACGCGATGCCGCCGCGGTGGTCGACGCGGCCCTCGCCTGGCTCGGCGAGGCGGAGCGGGGGCCGGGCCGGCCGCCGCTGCTGCTCTGGGTCCACTTCTACGATCCGCATGCGCCCTACCTCGACCCCGGCGCACCCGCCGGAGCGCCGGAGCGTCGCCGCTACGCCGGTGAGGTGGCGCGGGTCGACCGCGAACTCGGCCGCCTGCTCGCCGCGCTCCCCGCGCCGGCCGGCTGGCTGGTCGCCGCCGTGGGCGACCACGGCGAGGCGTTCGGCGAGCAGGGCGAACACGGCCACGGGCTGCTGCTGCAGCGGGCGACCCTCGAGGTGCCGCTGCTCCTCGCCGGCCCCGGGGTTCCCGCCGGCCGCACCTTCCGCCGTCCGGTGGCTACCGCGAACCTGGCGCGCACCCTGGCGCGGCTCGCCGGCGTGCCGGCGGACGAGCTGGGCGGCGCACCGCTGGCGCTCGACCGCGAGCCGCCCGACGAGCCGGTCGTGCACGAGACCTGGTACCCGGCGAGCGTCTACGGCTGGAGTCCGCTGATCGGTGCCACGCTGGACGGCCTGCGTCTCGTCGTCGGACCCGGCCCGCGCTGGTACGCGCCGCGCGGTGCGGAGGAGGCGGAAGTCGCGTCCGGCGAGCCGCCGGAGCAGGCGCGCCGGCTGGCGCGCGCGGTGCGCGACTATCGCGAGGCGCACCCGTTCGCGGCGCGCAGCCCGGAGGTGGACGAGCGGACCCGCCGCGAGCTGGCGGCGCTCGGCTACCTCTCCGGCGCGACCGGCAAGGCCGGCACCGTCGATCCGGCCCGGGGCGTCGAGTGGGTCGGCCGATTCGAGGCGGCGGGCGAGCGCGAAGCGGCCGGCGATCTCGCCGGTGCCGCGGAGATTCTGCGCGAGCTCGTGACGCTCAGTCCGCAGAGCGTCCCGTTCCTGGCGCGCGCCGCTTCGCTCGAGGCGCGACTCGGCCGGCGCGAGCGCGCCGAGGCGCTGCTGCGCAGCGCCCTCGAGCTGCAGCCGGACTCGGAGTTCGTGCGCCTGCACCTCGGCCAGCTCCTGCTAGAGGCGGGCAGGGTCGCGGAAGGAGAGGCCGAGCTCGCGGCGGCGCTCGCGCGCAATCCGCGCCTGGCTCCGGCCTGGCTGGCGCTCGCCGAAGCGGCGCGCCGGCGCGGCGACGGGCAGCTCGAGCGGCGGCGTCTCGACGAGGCGATCGCCGCCGGCACCGAGAGCGCCTTCCTGCTCGCCCGGCGGGCGCAGATCGCCCTCGGCGAGGGGCGCCTGGAAGCGGCCGAGGCGGACGCCGCGGCGGCCATCGCGCTGCTGCCGGAGTGGGAGATCGGCTGGTTCCTCGGCGGCGAAGCGGCCGAACGGCTGGGGCACCGCGAGCTGGCGCGCCAGCGTTACGCGCGGGCCGCCGCAGCGGACGGATCGCTCGGCGCCGAAGCGCGGCGGCGCCTGGCAGCGCTCCCGGCACCGCCTGACTGATCAGCCCGGGGCGGCGTCGCGCCGCCGGCGTTCCCCCCAGAAGAGGTCGACGTCGTAGTCGAGCCGCACGCGGCCATCCCGCTGGTGAGCGGCGAAGAGCGCCTCGAAATCGGCGAGCATCTCGTCGGCACCCGGTTCGCCCGGGCGCGGCACGTAGGACGAGCTGAGCAGCCGGGCGCGCAGACCGGCGTGGTCGAGCCGCTGGGAGTTGGCGAGGCGCGCCTGACGCCAGTCGCCGCCGAACAGCGTCCGCAGGCGATCGGCGGGCACGCCGCGGTGTCCGATTTCGGCATAGTCGCGTCCGTGCCTCCGGAGCAGCGCCTCCCAGGCCTCCGCGAGCGGCGTGCCGGCGGCGCGGCGTGCGTTCCAGGCCAGGGCGATGCGGCCGCCGCGGGCGAGGATGCGGTCGAGCTCACGGGCGGTTTCCGACGGATCGAACCAGTGAAAGGCCTGGAAGGCGACGGCGAGGTCGACACTCGCGGGCGCGAGGCCGGTCGCCTCGGCTCGCCCGCCGACACTGCGCCAGCCGGGAAACCCCGCGAGGCCCGCGTCGGCGGCGGCGCGCATGGCGGCGTCGGGCTCGACGCCGACGACCGCGAAGCCGCGCTCGAGAAAGAGTCGGCTCGAAATGCCGGTGCCGGCGCCGAGGTCGGCGATGCGGTCGCCGGGGCCCAGCGCGCCGGCTGCGAGCAGCGTGTCGACGAGCTCCGGCGGATAGTCCGGGCGGCCGCGCACGTAGTCGTCGACGCGATGGGTGAACCTGCCCGTTGCATCGACGGGGCGGACCGGCGACGGCTCGCTCATCTCTCCGACGATATCCGTTCGGGGCCGTGGCGCCTTGGGGGCGCCCCCCGGCGGCCCCGCCCGGGTCCGGCCTCGCAACCCATGGGCCTTTCGTCTATCGTCGAGCCACGATGGGGGACGCGAAAGAAGCCGGGGCCTCGCCGGAGGCGATCGGGGCGCCGCTGCCGCTGCGCCCTGGCGAACGGGGGACGCCGATGTCGGCGGTCGATCGCGCCTGGCTGCGCATGGACGAGCCGGCGAATCTCATGCACGTGCACGGCGTGCTGGTGCTCGATGGCGCGGTGTCGATCGACGCGGCGCGGCGCCTGCTCGGCGAGCGCCTGGGACGCCTGCCGCGCTTCGCGCAGCGGGTGGCGATCGACGGCTCGCGCGCGGTGTGGACCGACGACGCGCAGTTCGACATCCGCCGCCACGTCACCGAGGAGGCGCTGCCCGACGGTGGCAGCGACGCGGCGCTGGCGCGGGCGCTTTCGGCGCATTTCGGGCGCCCCTTCGACCGCGCCCACCCGCTCTGGGAGTTCCGCCTGCTGCAGGGCTTCCACGGCGGCGACACGGTGGTCTTCTGCCGCATCCACCACGCCATCGGCGACGGCGTGGCGCTGATGCTGGTGCTGCTGTCGATGACCGACCTCGATCCGGCGGGCGAGGCGGGCAATCCGTTCGTCGAGCTGCTCGCCGCCGGGCCGCACGCGCCCTACGAGACCGCGCTGGCCGAGGCGGAGCGGCTGATGCCGGAGACGATGCGCCTGATGACCTCTTCGGCCGAGGGGTTCGCGCGCGCCGGCGCACTGCGGCGCGGCCTCGGATCGGTGGCGGGGCTCGGCCGGTTGCTGGCGCGACCGGCCGATCCGCCGACGCTGTTCAAGGGCCGGCTCGGGGTGGAGAAGCGAGTCGCCTGGACGCCGCCGATCCCGCTCGAGGAGGTGCGCGCCCTCGCCCGCCGGCTGGGCGGCACGCTCAACGACCTGCTCAACAGCGCCATGGCCGGCGGGCTGCGCCGTTACCTCGCCGACGCCGGCGCGCTGCCCGAGGGCTGCTGCTTCCGCGCCGCGATGCCGGTCAACCTGCGGCCGCTCGACGAGATGGCGGCGCTCGGCAACCGCTTCGGCCTCGTCTTCCTCGACCTGCCGGTCGGGCTGGCCGACCCGCTGGCCCGCTTCGAGCGGATCCGGCGCAACGCTCTGGCGCTGCGCCGCTCGGCCGAGCCACTGGTGGTGCACGGACTGCTCTCGTTCGCCGGCGGCTCGCCGCTGGCGCTGCAGCGTCTGCTGGTGCGCATCTTCGGCTCGAAGGCGACGGCGGTCTTCACCAACGTCCCCGGGCCGCGCCAGCCCGTCTGGTTCGCCTGCCGGCGCATGCGCGACATCTTCTTCTGGGTCCCGCAGGCGGGCCGGCTCGGCCTCGGGGTGTCGATTCTCAGCTACTGCGGAGTGGTGCGGATGGGCGTCGGCACCGACGCCGGCCTGGTGCCCGACCCCGGACGGATCGTCGACGGCTTCACCGCCGAGCTCGCGGCGCTCGCGGTGCGCGGCTGAGCGGCCGGCGCGGCGAAGCGCTCAGCTCTTGCGCCAGAGCGCGAAGACGATGCTGCCGGCGAACAGGGGGCCCCAGGTGTACCAGGGGCCGCCGAAGGCGATGAGGATCGCCGCCGCGATGACGCACGAGCCGGCGAGCAGGGTGGTGCGCAGGCCGGCGAGGGGGTTCTCCTGCGGCCGCTGGGTCGCCGATTCGAGGAAGCGCAGCCCCTCGGTGATCAGCATGGGCGCCTTGGCCAGCGCCTCGACCAGCTCGGGCGTGCCGCGCAGCCCCTCCTGGGCGAGCTTGAGCGGCGAGAACTGGGCGAGGAAGATCTCGTTGACGTGGCGCTGCGAGACGGCGCGCACGTCGAAGCCCGGCTTGAGCAGGTGGCCGACCCCCTCGAAGGTGACCAGCGCCTTGACCATCAGCACCGTCTCGACCGGGAAGTACATGTTGAAGCGCGCCCCCTGGGCGACCGACATCAGGATCAGCCGCGCCAGCGGGTACTCGCGGGCGTTGGAGGTGGTCGCCCAGCGGCGGCTGCTCTCCTCGACCTCGCGCCGGAAGCCGGCGATGTCCCCCTTGCGGCCCGGATGGGCCACCATCGAGAGGTAGCGCGCCGCGTTCTCGCTGTCGCCCGTGACGAGGCAGAAGTAGTACCACATCAGCATCCGCTTGAGCTCTTCGGTGAAGCGCCCGACCATGCCGAGATCGATGAAGCCGACCCGCGCTCCGGGCAGGATGATCAGGTTGCCGGGGTGCAGGTCGGCGTGGAAGAAGCCGTCCTTGTAGAGCATCCGGATGATCGACTGCGCGCCGAGATCGAGCAGCTTGTCGCGCTCGGCCTCCGAGAGGGTGAGCGCTTCGGGCGAGTTCGGCTTGATTCCGCCGAGAAACTCCATCGTCAGCACGTCGCGCCCCGAGAACTCGCGGAAGATCTTCGGGAAGACGATGTCGGGGTTGTCGCGGAAGTTGGCGGCGAAGGTCTCGGCGTTGTCGGCCTCCCGCCGCAGGTCGAGCTCGCGCAGCGTGTAGTCGGTGAACTCGCGCAGCACCCGGCGCGGCTGGAAGCGCTCGAGGAAGGTCTGCAGGAAGCGGCCGAGCAGGTTGAGCAGGATGGTGTCGCGGCGCAGAATCTCGCGGTTTCCGGGTTTGACGATCTTGAACACCACGTCGTCGCCGGCGAGGGTGCGGGCGCGATGCACCTGGCCGATCGACGCCGAACCGAGCGGGTTGGGGTCGATCCACGAGAACATCGACACCACCGGCCGGTCGAGGTCGGCCTCGATGATCTCCTTGACCCGCTCGAGCGGCACGGCGGGGAGGCGGTCGAGCAGGTTCTTCAGCTCGTCGGTGATCGCCGTCGGCAGCAGATCCTCGCGCAGCGACAGCACCTGGCCCAGCTTGATGTAGGTCGGTCCGAGGATCTCGAGGCGGCGGCGCAGCTGCACCGGGAAGGGCAGGTCGCGCAGGTCCTTGCGCAGGAAGGGCGAAGTGAGCGCGGCGACGGCGCGCGCCGTGCCGTAGAAGCGCGGGTGCGGCGCCTCGCGGGACCTCGCCCAGGCGCGGATGCCGCCGAAGATCAGCCCGAGGACGTGCTTCTGGGTGACGAAGTAGCGGCCGACGAGGCCCGGCGGCCTGGTCTCGACGAGCAGCGGAAAGTCGCCGACCATGCCGGCCCCGCGGTCGGCGGCGGCGCGATCGGCGGCCGGGGCGAGGGGGCTCACCGGTTGCGGCCGTACTTCTCGTGGCTCGACACCCAGTCGAGCGACGAGATGGCGGCGGCGAGGCTGATCTCGCCTGCCAGCACCACGCCGGCGACGATCTCGGCGAAGCGGCGCACGCTGCCGCGCCCGGTGCAGCCGAGCATCTCCAGGCACTCCCGCTGGGTCGGCAGGCCGGTGCCGCCGCCGTGGGTGGCGACGATCAGCGACGGGATGGTGATCGAGATGTAGAGATCGCGCGCCGGGGTGATTTCGGTGTAGACGATTCCGGCCGACGACTCGGCGACGTTGGCCACGTCCTGCCCGGTGGCGATGAACATCGCCGTGATGCCGTTGGGCGAGTGGCAGCCGTTGTTGTTGGCGCCGGAGATGAAGGCGCCGACGTTGGCGACCTGGGCGTGGTAGTGGAGCTGCTCGGGTTCGACGCGCATGTGCTGGATCAGCACCTCGCGCGGAATGGTGCACTCGGCCACCACGCGCTTGCCGCGCGTCTTCATGACATTGACCTGCGAGGCCTTCTTGTCGGTGGCGAGATTCGACTCGAGGTAGAACTTGCGCACGTGCTGCGCCGGCCAGTCCTGCTCGAGGATCCACGAGCAGGCGGCGAAGGTGGCGCGGCCGACCATGTTCTGCCCCGCCGCGTCGCCGGTGGCGAAGTTGAAGCGCAGGTAGGTGAACTTGGCGGCCAGGTAGGGATCGATGTAGAGCAGCTTGGCGACCGAGGAGGTGCTCTCGGCGTGGTCGCGGATCTCGGCCAGGTGGCGTTCGACCCAGGCCGAGAACTCGCGCGCCTCGCGCGCCGAGTCGAAGACGAAGACCGGGGCGCGCTGCATGGCGTCGGCCAGCACCGTGCAGGTGACGCCGCCCGAGAGGTTGATCACCTTCATGCCGCGGCTGTAGGAGGCGACCAGCGTCCCCTCGGTGGTGGCGAGCGGGATCAGGTACTCGCCCTGCGCCGACTCGCCGTTGACCTTGAGCGGCCCGGCCAGGCCGATCGGCACCTGCGCCACGCCGATCAGGTTCTCGATGTTGCCGCGCGTCAGCGCCGGGTCGAAGGAGAAGCCGCCGACGTGCTCGAGCCGCTGGCCGGTGGCGGCGGCGACGAAATCCCGCCGCTTGCCGACCCACTCGCGGCTGTGGTCGTTCTCCTTGTGGTACGGAATCTGCGATCGCCTCGCGCCCTCCTCGGCGATGGTGTCGCTCACCCTGAGCGTCAGCTCGCCGAACGGGCGGGCGGTGAAGGTCAGCTCCACGTCGTGATTGCCGCGTGACAGCGGACCGAAGCCCTCGATCTCGACGGCGAGCGTCTGGCGCAGCGGCAGGTCGAGGGCGGCGGCGGAGGAGACGTCGGTCGCCGGAACCCGTCGGCCGTCGCCGAGGTCGAGGACGATGGATGCTGCCTTGACCGGCTGGCCGTCGATGCTGGCCCCGAGGATGCCGGTCACGTGGGCGTCGCTGAGCCGGTTCTTGAGCGCGAAGCGGACGCCGGTCTCGCCGTTGGCGAGGCTCCCGAAGGTGTAGAGCTGCTTGAGCAGGAGCGCGGGGATCTTGAGGAACATGGCCGGAAGTCTTTCGCGGGGTTGAGTTTCCGCTCATGCTAGCATCCGCCGGTTTCGCCCGTCCGAGTTCTTGCAGCGGGGGTGGCCACAACATGACCAATCTGATCGTCGTCGGCATGCAGTGGGGGGACGAAGGCAAGGGGAAGATCGTCGATCTCCTCTGTCCGGCCTTCGACGCCGTGGTGCGCTACCAGGGCGGACACAACGCCGGGCACACGGTGAAGTTCGGCGACCGCCACTTCGCCCTGCGCCTCGTCCCCTCGGGCATCCTCCACGCCGGCCAGGCGTGCGTGATGGGCAACGGCATGGTGGTCGCCCCGGACGCCCTGTTCGAGGAGCTCGACCAGCTGCACGCGGCGGGCGTCGAAACCGCCGGCCGGCTCCACGTCTCCAACCGCGCCCAGGCGCTGTTGCCGATCCACGCCGAGCTCGACCGCGCCCGCGAGGCGGCGGCGGGTGGCGGCAAGGTCGGCACGACCGGGCGTGGCATCGGGCCGGCCTACGAGATGAAGACGGCCCGCTTCGGGCTGCGCCTCTCCGAGCTCGCCTCGCCGCGACTCGAGGAGCGGCTGCGCGTCCAGATGGTGCGCATCGAGGCGGAGCTCACGGCGCTCGGCGGCGAGCCGCTCGGCTCGCCGTCCCGGCTGGCCGACCAGTGCCGCGCCTGGCACGAGCGGCTGGCTCCGTACCTCGCCGACACCGAGCACCTGCTGCACGGCTGGATCGATGCGGGAAAGTCGCTGCTCTTCGAGGGGGCGCAGGGGTCGCTGCTCGACGTCGACCACGGCACCTACCCGTTCGTCACCAGCTCGTCGCCCACCGCGGGGGGGGCCTCGACCGGAACCGGCGTGGCGCCGTCGGCGATCGGCGGCGTGCTCGGCATCGTCAAGGCCTACACGACGCGGGTCGGCGGCGGGCCGTTCCCGGGCGAGCTCGAGGGCGAAGCGGGGGAGTTCCTGCGCCGGCGCGGCAACGAGTTCGGCACGGTGACCGGGCGGCCGCGCCGCTGCGGCTGGTTCGACGCCGTGGCGGTGCGCTACGCGGTGCGCCTCAACGGCGCCCGCGCCCTGGCGCTGACCAAGCTGGACGTGCTCGACACGCTCGACGAGATTCCGGTCTGCGTCGGCTACCGCCACCGCGGCGAGGTGCTGTCGCATTTCCCCTCCTGCCTCGACACGCTGGAGGCGGTCGAGCCGGTCTACGAGGTGCTGCCGGGGTGGCGACAGGACACGTCGGGGATCCTCGAGTTCGCCCGGCTGCCGAAGGCGGCGCGCGCTTACATCGATTTCCTCGAGGAGCAGGTCGGCTCGCGCGTGGCGTTGCTGTCGACCGGGCCGCGGCGCGAGGAGACGATCGTCGCGCCCGACGGCCCGCTGGTCGACTGGCTCGGCGCCCGCCTCGACAAGGTCCTCGCCCAGCGCGGCGCCTGAGCGGTGCGCCCGGCGGGCGCTTCAGGGGAGGGCCTGGCTCCAGGCCGCCGTGTCGCCGCTCTCGAAGCCGTCGGCGAACCAGGGCAGCAGCGGCGTCGACACCACCAGGATGTCCGACCCCTCCCCCTCGGCGGTGACGGTCGAGGCGGCGACGACGCGGCCGTCCGCCGTCGCCGTGATCGCCACCGCGTCGGTGGCTCGCGCCGTGATCAGGTCGCTGCTCGACTGCGTCGCCAGCTCCTCGCCGTCGGCCGAGTAGGTCACCACTTCCAGCCAGCCGGTGAGCGACACGGTCTCGGTAAGGGCGGCGGCGTGGATCCGCCCCTGCGCGTCGAGCGCCAGGTCGCGGAAGCTGGTGCGCGTCGGGGCGGGTTCGCTGCGGGTGCGCTCCCAGAGCAGCTCGCCGTCGCGGTCGAGTCGGCCGATCCAGGCTCCGGCCCGCCCCTGCGTCTCCACCTCGCCGGCGGCGAAGATGTCGCCGTTCGGCGCCACCTCGATCGCCCGCACGACGGTGCGGATCCCCGGCTTGCCGACCAGGGCCTGCCAGCGAATCCCCCCTTCGGGGCCGAGCAGGGCGACCAGGCCGAGGTTGTCGGCCCGGCCGGCGACCACCAGCGCATCGCGCGGCGCCGCGGCGAGCGCCGTGCACAGGGCGCCGCCGCCGCTCGGCGCGGTGATCCGCGTCCGCCCCGTCTCCTGCCCGGCGGCGTCGTAGCGCAAGACGTCGCAGGTGCGCCCGAGAGGATCCTGCGAGAAGAGCTGGGTGTCCGAGAGCACGGCGCCGCCGCCGCCCGGCAGCGCGACGACATCGATACCGGTCTCGCTGTAGTCGTCGAAGGTCGCCGTCCAGAGCGGCGTGCCGTCGCGGTCGTAGCGCACCGTCAGCACGTCGTTGTTGCCGTCGAAGCGCGCCTGGCCGGTCGCCAGGACGCCGCCGTCGGGCAGCGCCGCCACGGCCTGGGCGACCGCGCTCGAGCCGAGGGCGGCGACGCGGGTCCAGCGCTCGGCGCCGTCCGCGTCGAGGGCCATGACCTGGTACCCCTCGCTCGCCACGCCGCCGTGTCCGGCGAGGAAGGCGGTGCCGTCCGGTCCGACCGCGACCGCCCGCACGTCGGGGAAGCGCGCCGCCGGCGCGGCGAAGCGCGTCGACCAGGCGATCTCGCCGGCCGGGCCGACCTTCGCCGCGAGCCCCTCGCTCCCCGTGGTGGTGCCCGACAGGCCGGCGGCGACGACTTCGCCGGCGGGCCCGGCGGCGAGCGCCAGGCGGCCGACTTCGGGCTGAATCGTCGCCTTCCAGCTGCCGAGCTGCTGGTCCGAACCCTCGAGCGGTGGCTCGAAGGCGCTCCAAAGCAGCGCGCCGGCCGGGTCGAGCGCCAGGGTCCAGACGTCGCCGGTCACCCGCGCCGCGCCGCCGGTGACCAGGATGCGGCCGCTGGCCGGGTCGACGGTAACGCCGCAGGGGACGTCGCCGCGCGCCATGCCGGAGTCGAGCACCTGCAGCCAGCTGCGGGCGCCGCTGGCCGGGTCGAAGCGGGCCACGAAGTAGTCGGAGGAGGCCGCGGCGTCGCGCACCTCGCCGGCGACGACGACGCCGCCGTCGCCCGTCGGCTCGAGCGCGTACGGCCAGTTGTGGCCGCTGCCGGTGCCGCCGATCGAGTCGTCCACCCAGAGGTCGCTGCCGTCCGGCGCCAGGGCGGCGACGACGACCCGCGAAGTGCCGCCGACCGGGGTGTGGGTGCCGGCGAGCAGCACCCGCCCGGCGCCGTCGCCGGCCACCTGCATGCCGAGCCAGCGCTCGATCCCCGCCGGGCGCACGCGGCGCGACCAGGCGAGGGTACCGTCGGCGGCGACGACGGCCGCCAGGGCGTCGCAGTCGCTCGCCAGGCAGGAGGAGCCGCCGGCCGCCACCGCCCCGCCGGGCAGCGGCGCGAGCTCGCGGATCGCCTCGTCGCGCGCCGGGTCGTTGCCGACCGGTACGGTGCCGAGCGGCGTGCCGTCGGCGCCGAACAGCGCGACGCGCGGCCCGGCGTCGCCACCGAGGGCGAGCGCCAGGCGGCCGTCGGTGAGGCGCACCAGGTCGATGGCGCCGCTTTCGGGGATCGGCCGCGTCCAGGCGAGGTCGCCGTCGGCGGCCAGTTGGAAGAGCGTCGATGGATTCTGGTTGGAGACCACGGAGTGGAGGACCAGGCCGTAGAAGCTCCCCGCCGGGCCGGCGATCAGGAAGGCACCGGTGTTGAGCACGCCGGGGTCGAACTCGAGCACGAGGAGGTCGCGCCGCTGGCCGTCCGCTTTCCAGCGCGCGACGAAGGCGTGGCGGCGCGACTGGGTGCCGTCGTAGAGGCTGATCGAGCCGATGGCGGCGAGATCGCCGGTGGTGGCGCGCGCCAGCTCCATGGTCGGCGCGCTGACGTAGCCCGAGGGGAGGGTGTCGAGGGGGCGCGCCAGCCCGTTCGCGTCGATGGCGAACAGCACGGCGCGGGTCTCCGGGGTGCTGGCGCGGGCCAGGACGAAGGCGCCGCCGTCGCCGTCGGGCTCGAGCGCCCGCGGCAGGCTTCCGCGACAGACGGGCTCGGCGGTGCCGTCCTGCGCCGGGCCGTCGATGGTGGTGTGCCAGGCGACCTGCGCCGCGGCGAGCGCGGGGAGGAAGAACCCCGCCGCCAGTCGGAGCGCCAGGCGCCCTCTCCGATCCGGGTTTCGCATGGGCCCGGATTGTACGCCGATCGACAGAGGACGGCAGTGGAGCCGGAAACTGCCAGTTCCGGGGGAGGCGGGGAGTGACGAGGCCGGCCCCCGGGGCGGGGCGCCGACCGGCGAAGCCGGGCGAGAATGGGTCCGAGGTCGGCCGCCGGCGGCAGCGGGCGCGGGCGGCTTCTTCCCGCTCTACCGGCTGGTCGGCCTGTCGACCTGCCCGGAGCGCTGAAGGCGGACCCGCCGTCGGATAGAATGCACGGCGGGACGGGCCCTTAGCTCAGCCGGTAGAGCAGCTGGCTTTTAACCAGACGGTCGGGGGTTCGATCCCCTCAGGGCCCACCAGACCGACCGCCCGAGCAGCGCCCGCAACACCCGCAGCACCCGCAGCACCCGCAACAAACGACGCCCCCGTCGTCTAGCCAGGTCCAGGACGTCGCCCTTTCAAGGCGCAAACACGGGTTCGAATCCCGTCGGGGGTACCA
>CAYYIK010000051.1:0-3623 GCA_964471955.1 uncultured Thermoanaerobaculia bacterium
CGGCCGCGCGGCTCGGCGACGAACGGGTTCATCACCGTGCAGCGCAACACCGCGACGCCGCCGGCGCGGCGGTAGTCGGCCTCGCTCCAGCCGAGCAGTTCGACCAGCGGCAGCGGCGCGGCCCCGTAGTCGGCCTCGCGCAGCAGGGTGCGCGTGACCACGAAGTCGATCTCGCGCGGCGGCCGTCCGGGCGCCACGCTCATGCGCCCGTGCACTCCGGCAACGAACGCGTTGGCCTCCTCGAGCGAGGCGAGGCGCGGGTGGCGGACGCCGAAACAGACGATGTTGAGGTCGGGCTCGGGCAGGGTGACGACGCGGAAGGGACCGAAGTCGCCGGCGGCGAGACGCCGGTGAAGCGCCAGGGCGCCGCGCGCCGTGGCGCCGATCAGCCGGCCGTGCCCCTCGCCGTCGAGCGGCAGGACGCGATGCGACAGCCAGACGGCGGCCGCCGCCGCTCCCGGCTTGGATCCCTCGAGGATGTACGGCCCGATGGCGGCCAGCGAGGCGGGGCTCTCGTCGTGGAAGACGTAGGGGGCGTCGGTGGCGACCAGCTCGCGCACCCGGCGGTCGCGGAAGAGGACGGCGCCGGCCGGATAGGGGACGAAGCCGAACTTGTGCGGGTCGATGGTCACCGAGTCGGTCCCTTCGACGGCGATCAGCGCCCGCCAGACCTCGGGTGACGGCCAGGCGTGCGGCGCCGCCTCGGCGCGTGCCGCCGCGAGGTCGCGCCGCCGGCCGTCGGCGGCACGGGTGATCGAGATCGCATACCCCCCCCAGGCGGCGTCCGCGTGCAGCGCGAAGGCGAGGCCGTGCTCGTGGCCGGCCCGCTGGCGCGCCGCCAGCATCCGGTCGACCGGATCGACGGCGCTCTCCTCGGTCGTCCCGACCACCGCCACGGCCGCCAGTACCGGCGTGCGGCTCGCCGCCAGCTCCGCGAGCGTTCGCTCGAGCGCCGCCACGTCGATGCGGAAGCGCCGGTCGACCGGCACGTAGCGCAGCTGGTCGCTGCCGATGCCGAGGGCGCGGCAGATCTTCTGCCACGAGTAGTGCGCCGTCGACGGCACCAGGACGACCGCCGGTGGCAGGGGGTCGCCGAACTCGAGGGCGAGCCGGCGCCCGTACTCCTGGTGGCCGACCCGGGCGAGCGAATGGCGGGCGAGGATCTCGCCGGCCCGCGGCCGGTCGGCCGCCGCGGCGAGCAGCGCGTCAGCGGCGTCGAGAGCCGCTTCCGGCGGCGTGTTGAGCAGCTCCCAGAGGCCGAGCCGGCCGATGGGCGCCCGGCTGCCGTCGGCGCGGGCGAGCTCGAGATCGCCGAGTCCGAGCTCGTCGGCGGCGCCCGAGAGCGCCACCGGCAGGTACTTGACGTTGCGCGCCACCCAGAATGCCTCGAAGTTGGCGATCGTGCCGCCCGAGGTCAGGTGGCCCCAGGCCGCTTCCGGATAGCCGACCATCGCCGCCAGCTGAGCGGCCGCCTCGAGCTCGAGCCGGGTGGTCACCGGCGAGCCTTCGACCGCGACGTTGTTCGGGTTGTAGAGCAGGGTGGCGAACCAGCCGACCAGCGAGGCCAGGGTGAGATCGGCGTTCATGTGGCCGACGTAGCGCGGCGAGAAGAAGGGGACCCCCCCCTTGAGCTCGCCGAGCAGGGAGAGCAGCTCCTGGGCGAGCAGCGACTGCGACTGCTCGTAGCCGGGACGGCGCTTGTCGAGTTCGCTGATCTCGAAGCCGTCCTCGGGGTGGAAGTTGCGCCGCCAGAAGACGTGGTCGCGCAGCGCTTCGAGCAGCAGCCGCTCAAGCACTTCGGCGTTCTCCGCCTTGGGGCCGAGGAAGAGCGAAGCGAGGTCGAGCGGTGGCCGGCTCATCGCGGCCGAGTCTATCGTTGCCCCCTTGCGCCGGCGGGTGAAAACCCGCCACCATTCCCCGCGTATTCAGCCGCAGACCCGGGAGACCGAACGATGATCCGCCTTGCCCGCACGCCGGCCCGTGCCGTGACCGCCCTCGCCCTCGCCCTCGCGCTGCCCGCCGGCACCCCGGCGGCCGAACGCCCGGCCCCGCCCGAAGAGCATCCCGCCGAGAAGCTGTTCGCCGGCCTCGCGCTGCGCGAGATCGGCCCGGCGCTCGCCTCGGGGCGCATCTCCGAGATCGCGGTCGACCCGACCCAGCCGTTTCGCTGGGTCGTCGCGGTCTCCTCGGGCGGCGTCTGGACGACCGAGAACGCCGGCACCACCTGGACGCCGGTCTTCGACGGCGAGGGGTCGTTCTCGATCGGCACGGTGACGATCGATCCGAACGACCCGCTCACCGTCTGGGTCGGCAGCGGCGAGAACAACTCGCAGCGCTCGGTGGCCTACGGCGACGGCGTCTACAAGTCGATCGACGGCGGCAAGAGCTGGAAGAATGTCGGACTGAAGCGCTCGGAGCACATCGGCCGGATCCTGGTCGACCCGCGCGACTCCGACGTCGTCTGGGTCGCCGCCCAGGGGCCGCTCTGGAGCTCGGGCGGCGATCGCGGCCTCTACAAGACGACCGACGGCGGCGCCCACTGGACGCAGGTGCTCGCGATCTCGGACGACACCGGCGTGTCGGACATCGCCTTCCACCCGAACGATCCCGACACCGTCTACGCCACCTCCTACCAGCGCCGGCGCCACGTCTGGACCCTGATCAACGGCGGCCCGGAGTCGTCGATCCACAAGACCACCGACGGCGGCAGGAGCTGGCGCAAGATCGCCTCGGGTCTGCCCAAGGTCGAGCTCGGCCGCATCGGCCTGGCGGTGACTCCGGCGGCTCCCGACTGGGTCTACGCCGTGGTCGAGGCGGCCGAGGGCGAGGGCGGCTTCTTCCGCTCGACCGACCGCGGCGAGAGCTGGGAGAAGCAGAGCTCCTACGTCCCGGGCGGCCCGCAGTACTACAACGAGATCGTCGCCGATCCGAAGGAGCCGCGGCGCGTCTACTCGATGGACGTCTTCCTGATGGTCACCGAGGACGCCGGCGCCTCGTTCGCGGAGGTCGGCGAATGGAACAAGCACGTCGACAACCACTCGCTCTGGATCGACCCCGAACGCACGAATCACCTCGTCGTCGGCTGCGACGGCGGCATCTACGAGACCTTCGACCGCGGCAAGAGCTGGACCTGGAAGGCGAATCTGCCGACCGTGCAGTTCTACAAGGTGGCGGTCGACGACCGCGAGCCGTTCTACCACGTCTACGGCGGCACCCAGGACAACTTCACCCTCGGCGGCCCGTCGCGCACGCTCTGGCAGCACGGCATCCTCAACCAGGACTGGTCGGTGGCCCTTTCGGGCGACGGTTTCCAGGCCGCGGTCGAACCGGGCAACCCGAATGTCGTCTACGCCCAGGCGCAGTACGGCATTCTCGTCCGCCTCGATCTCGTCACCCGCGAGGAGACCTTCCTCCAGCCGCAGGCCGAGCCGGGCGAGCCGCCGCTGCGCTGGAACTGGGATTCGCCGCTCGCGATCTCACCCCACTCGCCGACCCGGCTCTACTTCGCGGCCCAGCGCCTCTTCCGCAGCGACGATCGGGGCGACAGCTGGCGGCCGATTTCGCCCGACCTCACTCGCGAGATCGACCGCAACCAGCTGCCGGTGATGGGCAAGGTCCAGCGC
>CAYYIK010000051.1:3723-22071 GCA_964471955.1 uncultured Thermoanaerobaculia bacterium
CCTCACTCGCGAGATCGACCGCAACCAGCTGCCGGTGATGGGCAAGGTCCAGCGCGCCGACGCCGTCGCCAAGAACGCGTCGACCTCGCTCTATGGCAACATCACCGCGCTCGCCGAGTCGCCCGTGGTCGAAGGGCTGCTCTACGTCGGCACCGACGACGGGCTGGTCCAGGTCAGCGAGGACGGCGGCGCCACCTGGAGGCAGAGCGAGAGGTTCCCCGGCGTGCCCGAGCGCTCCTACGTGCGCGACCTCGTCCCCTCGGCGCACGCCGACGGCGTCGTCTACGCCGCGATGGAGAACCACAAGATGGGCGACTTCCGCCCGTTCGTCGTGGCGAGCGCCGACCGCGGCCGGACCTGGAAGGCGATCACCGCGAACCTGCCCGAGAAGGGTTCGGTCTACGCCCTGGCCGAGGACCCGGTCGACCGCGACCTGCTGTTCGCCGGCACCGAGTTCGGGCTCTGGGCCAGCCAGGACCGCGGCGCCTCCTGGTTCGAGCTCACCGGCGGACTGCCGACGATCCAGGTGCGTGATCTGGTGATCCAGCAGCAGAAGGGGGACCTGGTGCTCGGCACCTTCGGCCGCGGCATCTGGATCCTCGACGACCTGTCGCCGCTGCGCCACGCGCGCGGCGAAGCTCTCGAGCAGGAGGCGATCCTCTTCCCGGTGCGCGCCGCCGACGGTTTCGTGCCGGCGATGCCGCTCGGATATCGCGACAAGGGGTTCCAGGGCGACGCCTTCTACGCCGCCGCCAACCCGCCGTTCGGCGCGGTCTTCACGGTCTACCTGAAGGAGGAGATCCTGGCGGCGAAGCAGGCACGCCAGAAGCTCGAAAAGGAGGCCGACAAGAAGGGCGAAGCTGCCCCCTACCCGGACCCCGACCGCTTCCGCGCCGAGGCCGCCGAGGAGAAGCCGACGCTCCTGCTGACGGTCACCGACAGCGCCGGCGACGTCGTCCGCCGGATCCCGGCGCCGGCGACGGCGGGAATCCAGCGTGTCGCCTGGGACCTGCGCTGGCCGCCGGCCGACCCGGCGTCGCTCGAGCCGCCGAAGCTTGTCAACGCCTACACGCCGCTGCCGACCGGACCGCTCGCCGCGCCCGGCCGCTACTCGGTGACCCTCTCGAAGCGGGTGGACGGCATCGAGTCGACGCTCGCCGGACCGGTGCCGTTCGACGTCGTCGCGCTCTCGGCGCGGGCGCTGCCGGCGACCGATCGCGCAGCGCTCGAGGCGTTCGTGCGCGAGACCGCAGCGCTCCAGCGCGCGGTGCTCGGCGCCTCCCGCCTGGCCGCCGAAACAGCGAAGCGGCTCGCCCTGGTCCGCCGCGCGCTCGACGACGCCCATGCCCCGACGGCCGCCGCGCTGCGCCGGGAGGCCCGGGACGTCGAAGGGCGCCTGCGCGACCTGCGCCGCGCGCTCGACGGCGACTCGGTGATGGCTTCCCGCAACGAAGGCGTGCCGCCGTCGCTCTCCGACCGCGTCAACTACGCGGTCGCCACCCACTACTCCTCGACCGCCGCCCCGACCGCGACGTCACGCCGCCAGCTCGAGCTCGCCAGCGCCGAGTTCACGCCGCTGCTTGCCGCGCTGCGCCAGCTCGTCGAGACCGACCTGCCCGCGCTCGAAGCCGGCGCCGAGGCCGCCGGTGCCCCGTGGACCCCGGGCCGCGTCCCGGTCTGGCCGCCGGCGGAGCCCTGAGGCCGGCGAGTCGACCGGGCCGGTGGTGGGAGCCCCGGCCCCGCGGAATCAGGGAATCTCGGCCGACCAGCGGCCGGCGTCGCCGGTTTCGAGGCCGTCGATGAAGAGCGGGATCGACCCGTCGTCGGCCCGCGCCCAGAGCTCGAAGCCGTGGACGTGGTCGGTCGCGGTGAAGAAGAGGCGATTGCCCCGCCGCACGAAGCGCGACGGCGACGAGGAGAGCGGACCCGGCGCGACGTCGGTCAACCGGTACGTCCCCGCGAAGGTCCCGTCCGAGCGCCACGCCTCGCGCCCGTGCGCCGGCGTCCAGGCCGAGAAGTAGAGGACGCCGTCCTGCACCACGAAGTCGTCCGGCACCGAGGAGCCAGCACCGACGACGAGATCGCGCACCATCGCGGTCCCGGCCGGCGTGCCGTCGGTACGGAACAGCTCGTAGCCGAGCTTCGGGTGCTCGGCAGCGAAGAGGACGACGCCAGCGCCGAGCGACACCAGGTGCCGCGGCCACGAGCCGTCCGGCCCCGGCACGATGTCAGCCACCACCACCGTCCCCGCCTCCGTGCCGTCGGTCGTCCAGAGCTCGAATCCGGTCGTGCCGTCGTCTCCGACGAACACGACGCTCGCCTCGTCGATCGCCGCGATCCGGGACTCTGAGGCCTGTTGACCGATCAGCTCCCCGATCTCCCGGCCCGGGAGGCCCCCCTCGGGTCCCGGTCGGAGGTCGCGGACCCGGTCCGTCCCGGCGGTCGTGCCATCGGAGCGCCAGAGCTCGGTTCCGTCCGGCTGTGTCCGTACCGAGAAGAACAGGCTCGAACCGGCCATCGCCAGGTCGTCGATCTCCGGGTTCTCCGGCGCAGGCTCGATCAGAACGGTCGGCTCCGAGACACCATCGGAGACTTCGAGCCCGCTCCAGCCCCCGAAGAAGAGGTCGTGCCCCAGCTCACCCTCGCCGGAGGCGAACCTCCCGGTGGCGACGATCCTCATCTGCTCTTCAGGAGGCGCACCGGGCTCGAATCGCAAGACTCGATCACTTCCGAAGGCGACGAACATGGCGGATCGAAGGGTGCCGAACGCCGGCCTCGATTGAATCCATGTTTCCGCGGCCAGCGGCTGCAATACTTCGGTTCCCAACAGGGTTCCGTCCGTGCGCCAGAGGGCGTGCTCCGAGCCGCTCGGCAGGTACGCGAGCGCCTGTCCTTCGTGGCTCGCGCACTCGGGATATCCGACGCCTTCCCCGCCGACGGCCCACGCGGTCAGAAGCTGTGCGCCGTCAGGGACTCCGTCGATGTAGTACCAGCCTCCCTCGGCCGGCCCCGGGCCGGTCAGGGGCGTCAAGAGCAGCCCCTGTCGCCACGGCGCCTGACACCGGATCTCGACGAAGGTCTCGAGCACCTCCGTGGTGTGCAGGAAGCCCGAGGTCGAATCGTTGAGCGTCCGGATCCGCTCGGTTCCGTTCGCGGTTCCGTCCGATGCCCAGAGCTCCAGACCCCGATCCGGCCGAAAGATCGACAGCAGAACGCGGCCGTCGACCACCGGCGGCGTGGCGACGGCCTGGTAGCCGCCGAACCAGGCGTCCGGTGGCATCGCGTCGAAGTCGCTGAGCGGCACGGTCGTCGCCGGCGTTCCCTCGCTTCTCCACAGCCTCGTTCCGTTCTGGCCGTCGTCGGCGACGAACAGCAGCGCCCCCCCGAGCTCGACGAAGTTCGGCCGGTCGAGCCACCAGTAAGGGTTGATCGAGCTTCCCGGTCCCGGGCTCAGGTCGGCGACGCGCTGCGTCGATGCACCGTCCGTGACCCAGGGCTCGGTGCCGAAGTTCTCGTCCCAGCCGGTGAAGAAGAGGCGCGACCCGACGATTGCCGCATGGCTCCCCCGCGTCTCCGGTCGGACCTCGGCGGGAAGCGGAACCTCGATCGTTCCCGCGACGGTTCCATCCGTTCGGAACACCCTGCTGTAGCCATTCGACGTCGGAGGATACGCAGAGAACCAGATCTGTTCCCCGTTCGAAACGAAGCCCGTTGGAGAAGAACTTTCCGGGCCCGGGTCGAGATCAGCGATCTGAATGGTTCCGGTGACGGTACCGTCTGAAGTCCAGAGCTCGCAGCCAGCAGCCGAGCCGTCGGGCGCGCACGCTCCGAATACCGCCGTTCCATCAGCCAGAATCTCGAAGGAGCCACCACGGAAGTCCGAGTACGGCTGCAGGAGTCCGGAGTGCAGCAGCTGCGTACCGACACCTGTTCCGTCGGTGGCGTACAGGCGTTCGGCCGCACGGACGAAGAGCGTCCCGACTCCACTCGCGTTGGCGGAGATCCAGCTGTTGGCGCTCCCCGGCGTGAGGTCGGCGACGAGCACGGTTCCGGCTTCCGTGCCGTCCGAGCGCCAGAGCTCGTGACCGTGGACGCCGTCGTCGGCGCCGAAGTAGAGCTGCCCCTCGAAGCTTCCGAGCGCGGAGGGTCGCGAGGAAAGCGGCCCCCGCCGAATGTCGCGCACCATCCTCGCTCCGCGCGCCGTCCCGTCCGTCACCCACAGCTCGGTACCGTGGACCCCGTCGTCGGCCGTGAAGAAGACCCGCTCGCCAACGACGGCCATGCGGCCGTAGACCGAACCGAAAGCCTCGGCCCCGCAGAGTCCGGGGCATAGATCCGCGAGCAGAAAGGTCCCTGCGACGGTGCCATCGCTGCGCCAGAGCTCCTGGCCATGAATCCCGTCATGCTTGTAGAAGTACGCCACTCCCTGCGCAACCACGGAGAACGGCGAATAGAGGTCGACCCCTTCGTACTGTTGCGCCGTGCCGAAGTCCTGCACCAGGTATTCGCCGTCGGCGGCCAGCGGCGTCGGGAAGAGGCCGGTCGCCGTGGCGAGCGCGGCAAGAAGTGTCCTCCGCAGGTGGTCTGACGGGCGCATGGGTTCCTCCAGAGGGCGGGGGTGAATCGAGGGTACACCTCCCGGGGCGCGGGGCGCAAGGAGGTGCGCGGGGCCCCGTCCCCGCGGCGGCAGGACTCGTCAGAAATTCGTGCCGCTCTGCGTCAGTCGCCGTTCCAGCGCAGGCCCGGGCCCGCCGGGCCGAGGCCGGCGAGGTCGAGCAGGCGCTGGCAGTAGGCGTCGAGGAAGCGGTCCATCGACTCGCCGCCGATGTAGAAGGCGGGGATCGGCGGCGCGACGATGGCGCCGGCGTAGGTCAGGGTGCGCAGGTTCTCGAGGTGGACGAGGGCGAGCGGCGTCTCGCGGAAGCCGAGCAGCAGCGGCCAGCGCTCCTTGAGCGCCACGGCGCCGGCCCGGTGGATCAGGGTCGAGGCCTGGCTGGTGGCCAGCGCGCCGAGCGTCCCCGAGCTGGCCGGCAGGACGATCGTCGCCGCCAGGCGCACCGAGCCGGAGGCGATCGGCGCGTCGAGCTCGTTGTCGCGGTGGATGGCGATGCGCGCCCGATCTGCCTCGTCCGGCGCGGCGGCCGCGACCAGGTCGGCGGCGCCGGTGCGCTCGCGGCCCAGCTCGTGGGCGAGCACCTGGCTGGCGCCGCGCGAGACGACGAGGTGGATCCGGCCGACCCGCGGGTGGCGCGCCAGCACGCCGAGCAGCTGGCGCGGCAGCGCCATCCCCGAAGCGCCGGTCACCAGCAGGGCGACCGCGGCGGCGGGTGCGGAACTCTCCGGCATGCCGGGGATCCTACGCCGGCCGCGGCCGGCTCAGAAGCGCCCGAAGCGGGCCGCCGCGGCGCGCTCGAGCGCCTCGCGGTGCTCGGGCGCCGCGATGCCGATCAGCGCCCGCGCCCGTTCGCGCAGGCCCTTGCCGAACAGGTTGGCGCAGCCGTGCTCGGTCACCACGTGGTGGACGTGGGCGCGCGTCGTGACCACGCCGGCGCCCTCCTTGAGCGCCGCCACGATGCGGCTCTCGCCCCGGCTGGTCGTCGAGGGCAGGGCGATGATCGGCTTGCCGCCGGCCGACAGCGCGGCGCCACGGATGAAGTCCATCTGCCCGCCGACGCCGGAGTACATCCGCGTGCCGATCGAGTCGGCGCAGATCTGGCCGGTCAGGTCGACCTCGATGGCGCTGTTGATCGCCGTCACCTTGGGATTGCGCCGGATCACGGCCGTGTCGTTGACGTAGGCGACGTCCAGCATGGCGACCAGCGGGTTGTCGTCCATGAAGTCGTAGAGCCGGCGCGTGCCCATCGCGAAAGTGGCCACCACCTTGCCCGGGTGAACCCGCTTCTCCTCGCCGGTCACCACGCCGCGCTCGACCAGCTCGACCAGGCCGTCGGAGAACATCTCGGTGTGCACGCCGAGCCGCCGGTGGTCCTTGAGGGCGATCAGCGAGGCGTCCGGGATGGCGCCGATGCCCATCTGCAGAGTCGCCCCGTCCTCGACCAGGCCGGCGACGTGGCGGCCGATCGCGCGCTCGACCTCGTTGAGCACCGGGCGAGGGTGCTCGGGCAGCGGCTCGTCGGACTCCACGGTGGCGGCGAAGCGCGAGACGTGCACCAGGGCGTCGCCGTGGGTGCGCGGCATCGCCGGATTGACCTGGGCGATCACCCGCCGCGCCGTTTCGACCGCGGCGCGCGAGGCGTCGACCGAGATGCCGAGCGAGCAGAAACCGTGGCGGTCGGGGGGCGAGACCTGCACCAGCGCCACGTCGAGCGGCAGCACCGCCCGGCGGAAGAGCACCGGCACCTCGGAGAGGAAGACCGGCACGTAGTCGGCCCGCCCGTCGGCGACCGCCTCGCGCATGTTGGGGCCGATGAACAGGCAGCGGACACGGAAACTCTTCTCGAGTCCCGGAGCCACGTAGGGGGCCGGGCCCTCGGTGTGCAGGTGGACGACCTCCACCTCCGAGAGCTCGGGCGAGCGCGCGGCGAGCGCCTCGACGAGCAGGCGCGGCGCGGCGGCGGCGGTATGGACGTACACCCGGTCACCGGACCGGACGTAGGAGAGGGCCTCTTCGACGGGAACCGGGCGGATCATCGTGGACCGAGTCTGGCAGAGCCGGCGGGCGGAATCCCCGCCGCAACGGGTGGGGCCGGCCCGCGCGACGCGAACCGGCCCCGGCACTCCGCTCCGCCGTCGGCGGAGATCAGGCGGCCATCTTCTGGCGCGCCGCGCGCACCAGCAGGACGCACAGGCCGACGAAGGCGATCAGGCCGATCAGGTCGGCGCCCGGACCGAGCCGCTCCCAGCCGTGCACCCCCACCAGGTCGAGGATGCGCTGGATGAGCGACATCTCCTTGCCGTCCGGACCGGTGACGCCGACCACCGACAGGCCGGCGATCAGCACCCCGGCGAGCGACCCGCCGGCCACCAGGCCGGTCGAGTAGAGCATCCCGGAGCTGACCTCGGACTCCTCCTTCTGGCCGCTCTTGCGGTCGACCAGGGCGCGCATCAGGCCGCCGGCCCAGATCGGCGCCGTGGTCGACAGCGGCAGGTAAGCGCCGACCGCGAAGGAGAGCGAGTGGACGCCGCACAGCTCCATGACCACCGAGATCGCCGCACCGGCGAAGACCAGTGCCCAGGGGAGGTCCTGCGCCAGCAGGCCCTGGATGATGGTCGCCATCAGCGTCCCCTGCGGAGCGGGGAACTTGTCGGTGCCGATGGCGTGGGCGATCCCCTCGAAGCGCATCGACTGGTCGAGCAGGTTCATCGTCCAGCCGATGACGAAAACCGAGGCGACGACGCCGATGATCAGGCCGATCTGCTGCGCCCGTGGCGTGCCGCCGACGATGTAGCCGGTCTTGAGGTCCTGGCTGGTGGCGCCGGCGTTGGCCGCCGCGATGCAGACGATACCGCCGACCGAGAGCGCCATCGCCTGGTAGACGTCACCGGTCCAGCCGAGAGCGACGAAGATGACGCAGGTCGCCATCAGCGTGGCGATCGTCATCCCCGAGATCGGGTTCGACGAGGAGCCGATGATGCCGACGATGCGCGACGAGACGGTGACGAAGAAGAAGCCGAAGACCATCACCAGCAGGCCCATCAGCAGCGAGCCGGGGAAGCTGCCCGGAATCTGGGGCAGGATCGAAATGATGAGGATCAGCGCCAGTGAGCCGAGCAGCACGAAGGACATCGGCAGGTCGCGCTCGGTGCGCCGCGGCGCCACGGCACCGGCACCCCCCTTGAGCCCCGCGAAGCCCTCCTTGAAGGCCGAGACGATGGTCGGCAGGGTGCGCAGCAGGGTGATGAAGCCGGCCGCCGCCACCGCGCCGGCGCCGATGTAGCGCACGTAATTGAGGCGGATCTCGCCGGGCGACATGTTGGCGATCATCGAGCCGTCGGCCGCCGGCGCCAGAGCGCCGATCAGGCCGGCGCCGAAGAAGTAGATCAGCGGCACGAGCACGAGCTGCGCCAGGACGCCGCCGCCCACCAGCTGCCCGGCGATCTTCGGCCCGATGATGTAGCCGACGCCGAGGTACTCCGGCGTGATCTCGGCGTTGATCTGGGCGTTGGGCAGCGCCGCGGTCTTGCTGGTCGTGTAGGTCGGATCCGCCTTCCACAGCCCGAGCACGCTCATCAGCACCTTGTAGCCGACCGCGATGCCGAGACCGCGGAAGAGGCGGCCGGCCATCTCGCCGCCCTTCTCGCCGGCGATCAGCACTTCGGCGCAGGCGGTGCCCTCCGGATAGAGCAGCTTGCCGTGCTCCTTGACGATCAGCGAGCGGCGCAGCGGCACCATGAACAGGACGCCGATGATGCCGCCCACCAGGGCGAGGATGAAGATGTTGGTGTAGTTGAAGAACGCCTCGCCGCCGGCCAGGAAGAGGAAGGCGGGCAGGGTGAAGACGACGCCGGCGGCGACCGACTCGCCGGCCGAGCCGATCGTCTGCACGATGTTGTTCTCGAGGATCGTCGACTTGCCGAAGCGCTTGAAGACCGCGATGGCGAGCACCGCGATCGGGATCGACGCCGAGACGGTCAGCCCGGCGCGCAGCGCCAGGTAGACGGTGGCGGCGCCGAAGAGGATGCCGAAGAAGGCGCCCAGAACGATCGCCTTGAGCGTGAACTCGGGGACGATCGCGTCGTCGGGCACGAACGGCTTGAACTGTTTCTCGGGCGCGTCGGCCATCGCATCTCCTCGTGCGGAAATGAAGGGAACCTGCTGGAACGGAAGTCGCGGCGGATGGTACGACGCCCGCCGGCGGCGGCGCAAGCCGCGCCGCGCCGGCGGCCGAGCCGCCGCCCGGGTGTCATCGCGGCGGCGCCGGGAAGGTGAGGAAGCGCATCTCCTGCTCGCGGCGCGCGCCGCTGGAGGACTCCTCGACGACGACGGTGAGGGCGACCGGCTCGCCGAGGTGCCGGCGTCCGATCGACACCGAAATCGGCACCCGCGCATCGGCCAGCGAGGCGAGCTCGACCTCCGGCGTTCCGACCACGATCTGCGCCGGCACCGGCGAGGTCACCGAAATGCGGTAGTGCGCCGTCGACGGGGCCTTGTTGACCAGGTGGATCTCGAAGGCGTTGCGCACCGCGTCGCCGTCGACGACGAAGGGCAGCGCGCCGCGCGGGCGCAGCAGGTTGGCCTCGAACGGCGAGCGGGTGACCAGGCTCGCCCCCAGCGCGCCGACCGAGAGGAGGAACAGCACGCCGTACAGCACCAGTCGCGGGCGCAGCACCCGGGTCTCGAGGCCGGCAACCTTCTGCTGCGAGTAGAGGCCGATCAGGCCGCGCTTCCTGCCCACCTTGTCCATCACCTCGTCGCAGGCGTCGACGCACTGCAGGCAGGCGAGACACTCCATCTGCAAGCCGTTGCGGATGTCGATCGCGGTCGGACAGACGACCACGCAGCGCTGGCAGTCGACGCAGTCGCCGGTCGGCGGGGCGTCCGGCGCGGCGGTGCGGCGCAGCTTGCCGCGCGGTTCGCCCCGCCGCTCGTCGTAGGCGACGGTGATCGAGTCGCGGTCGTGCAGCACCGATTGCAGCCGGCCGTAAGGGCAGACGACGACGCAGAACTGCTCGCGGAACCAGGTGAAGTTGAACATCAGGAGGGCGGTGAAGCCGGCGGTCAGGCCGAAGGCGACGCCGTGCGCCGCCGGACCCTCGCGCACGAACGCCAGCAGCTCGCGCGGCCCGACGAACAGCGCCGTCGCGACGTGGGCGATGACCACCGAAACGAGGAGAAAGAGCACCAGCTTGACCGTCCGCCGCACCGCCCGGCCGGCGGTCCAGGGGAGCGCCTCGTCGCGCAGGCGTCGCTCGCGCGGACCTTCGAGCAGGCGCTCGATCGGCCGATAGACCGCCTCGAGGAAAACCGTCTGCGGACAGGCCCAGCCGCACCAGATGCGCCCCCGCCAGGCGGTGACGAAGAGCAGCCCGAAGACGAAGGCGAGGGCGATCAGGACGACCATCCAGACGTCCTGGGCGTTGAAGGTCTGCCCGAACAGGAAGAAGCGCCGGCGCGCCACGTCGAGCTGGATCGCCGGGTGGCCGCCCACCGGCACCAGCGGCGCCAGCACGTAAAAGCCGATCAGCGCCGTGAAGGCGAGGCGCCGCAGCAGCGTCCAGCGGCCGCGCACGTCCGCCGGGTGGACCTTCCGGCGCGACCCGTCGGGTCGCATCGAGCCGAGAATCGGCGGCGGGGTCGTGGTCATCGCCAGGGTCCCGGTCCGGTCAGTCGACCGGCACTCCCTGCGGCTCCTTGCCCTCCAGGTTCTTGCCGCGCAGAGACAGGACGAAGGCCGCGGCGCGCACCGAGCGTTCGGACCCGAGCATGCCGCCCCAGGCCGGCATCCCCTTGGCGGGCACGCCGTCCCGGATCACCCGCAGGATGTCCGCCGGCCCGGCGCCGTGGAGCCAGTAGCGGTCGGTCAGATTCGGGCCGATCAACCCCTGCCCCTCGAGACCGTGACAGGCGGCGCAGGTGGTGCGGTAGACCTCGGCGCCGGCCGCCATCGCCTCGGCATCCGAGGTCAGCGCCACGATCGCCTCCGGCGCGATGGCGTCGGCGCTCGCGCGGGCCGCGACGATCGCCGCGACCCGTTCCCGGTAGGCCTCGTTGGGGGTCGGCCGCAGGTCGGCGGTGTGGTAGACGAACCAGTAGCCGAAGGCGAAGGCGATCGACCCGAAGAGGATGGCGAGCCACCAGTTCGGCAGGTGATTGTCCTCCTCCTCGATGTCGTCGTAGACGTGGACGACCTTGTCGTGGCCGGGATCGTTCGGATTCACGGCTTCACCTCCTGCCGGGGATTCCCGGGGTTCGGCTCGTCGCCCGCGAGCGGCAGGGCGGCGTCGGATTCGTAGTCACGCCGGCGCTTCCAGACGAACGTGCGCAGCAGCACCAGCACGAAGGCGATCAGGAAGAAGAGCATCGCCGCGATCGGCAGCGCCGGCGAGTCGAGACCGCGGAAGAACTCGCGGTACACGCTCAGCGACTCCCGCCGGCGGCCGGCACCTCCGCCGCGGCGCCCGCGACGGCCGGTGTCGGAGCGGCTGCCACCGCGGCGCCGAGCGGCTGCACGCCCTCGTGCCGGCCGAGCCGCTGCAGGTAGGCGATCATCGCGACGATCTCGCTGTCCCAGGTCGTCTCGACTCCCGAGACGCCGAGGTCGAAGGCGATGGCCTCGCCCTGCGCCTGCTGCGCCGCCTCGGCCGCCTCGACATCGGCGTTCGAATAGGGGACGCCGAGCTTCTGCATCAACGCCAGCTTGCGCGCCCCGGAGCGCGGATCGATCCGGTGAGAGGCCAGCGAGGCGTAGCTCGGCATGTTGGAGCCCGGACTGGTCAGGCGCGGGTCGACCAGGTGCGTGTAGTGCCACAGGTTGGGGTAGCGGCCCCCCTCGCGGTGCAGGTCGGGTCCGGTCCGCTTCGACCCCCACTGGAACGGATGGTCGTAGAGGAACTCCTCGGCGCGCGACGCCTCGCCGTAGCGCGAGAACTCGGCGACCAGCGGCCGCACCATCTGCGAGTGGCAGGTATAGCACCCCTCGCGCACGTAGAGGTCGCGCCCCTGCAGTTCGAGAGCCGTGTAGGGGCGCTGTGCTTCGCCGGTATGGGGAACGGCCTGCCGGATGAGGATGGTCGGCAGCAGCTCGGCGACCCCGCCGATGAGGATCGCGATCAGGGTCAGGACGGTGAAAGTGAACGGCCTCCGCTCGATCATGCCGAACCACGAGGCGGCCCCCGCCTCCGCCTCGCGGCGCGCCACCTTGTAGAAGAGCTCCGACAGCAGCACGATGACCACCGCCACCAGGATCGCCCACGGCGTCGGCAGGACGAAGAACAGGGTTCCCAGGACGAGCGCCAGCACGGTGAACCAGAGCGGCCGCCCGGCGAGCACCGGCAGAATGCCGCCGGCCGGTTTGCGCCGCCGCTCCTCGACCATGACTTCGACCACCGTGTTGGCCGGCGAGCCCTTGCGCACCGTCATCCAGAGATTCCAGATCATCAGCACGAAGCCCGTGAGGTAGAGGGTGCCGCCGAGCATGCGCACGATGTACATCGGCCGGATGGCGAGCAGCGTTTCGACAAAGCCCGGGTAGACGAGCGTCCCGTCGGCCGCCGTCGCCTTCCACATCAGGCCCTGGGTGACGCCCGAGACCCACATCGAGACCATGTAGGCGACGATGCCGACCATCGCCAGCCAGAAGTGGGCGTCGGCGGCGCGCCGCGAATGGAGCGGCGTCCGGTAGAGGCGTGGAATGAGCCAGTAGAACATGCCGAAGGCCATCAGTCCGTTCCAGCCGAGGGCGCCGGTGTGGACGTGGCCGATGATCCAGTCGGTGTAGTGCGCCAGCGCCGACACCGACTTGATCGACAGCAGCGGCCCCTCGAAGGTCGCCATGCCGTAGAAGGTGACGCCGGCGACGAAGAACTTCAGCACCGCGTCCTCGCGCACCTTGTTCCACGCCCCGCGCAGGGTGAGCAGGCCGTTGAGCATGCCGCCCCAGGACGGTGCCCAGAGCATCAGGCTGAAGACCATGCCGAGCGACTGGGCCCACTCCGGCAGGGCGGTGTAGAGCAGGTGATGCGGTCCCGCCCAGATGTACATGAACACCAGCGACCAGAAGTGGACGATCGACAGCCGGTACGAGTAGACCGGCCGCTCCGCCGCCTTGGGCAGGAAGTAGTACATGATGCCGAGAATCGGCGTGGTGAGGAAGAAGGCGACCGCGTTGTGGCCGTACCACCACTGCACCAGCGCGTCCTGCACTCCCGAGAAGAGCGAATAGCTCTTGAGCGGCGAAAGCGGCAGCGCCAGCGAGTTGACGATGTGCAGTACCGCCACCGTGACGATCGTCGCGATGTAGAACCAGAGCGCCACGTAGAGGTGTTTCTCGTTGCGCCGGGCCAGCGTCCAGAAGAAGTTGATCGCGAAGATCACCCAGACGACCGCGATTGCGATGTCGATCGGCCACTCGAGCTCCGCGTACTCTTTCGACGTGGTGATGCCGAGGGGCAGGGTGATTGCCGCCGCGACGATGATCGCCTGCCACCCCCAGAAGTTGATCTTCGACAGCAGATCCGACGCCATGCGCGTCTTGAGCAGGCGCTGGGTCGAGTAGTAGATGCCGGCGAACATCATGTTGCCGACGAAGGCGAAGATCACCGCGTTGGTGTGCAGCGGCCGCAGGCGCGAGAAGTTGAACCACGGCTCGACGTTCGCCTGCCACCAGGCGAGCTGGGTGGCGATCCACACGCCGACCAGCAGACCCACCGCTCCGAAGAGAAGCGAAGCGAAGACGAATTGGCGGACGATGGCGTCGTCGTACTCGATGCGTTCCTGGCGCATCAGCGGGTTTCCTCCTCGGTGGGGGCCGCGGGATCTCCCGCGGCGGGTGACGGATCGTCGTCCTCGAGCGGCGCGAGGGCGAGGCGGTCGGCATGCTCGAGCGTGCGCGAGCGCACCGTGTGCACGAAGAGCACCACGGCGCCGGCCACCAGCATCAGGCTGATGAAGATCTGCAGGGCGAGAATGATCACGGCCGGGCCTCCGCCAGAGCGAACGGCGCCGCCGCGGCGGCGCGGGCCCGGCGCGGAGCGAGGCTCCAGACGGTCAGGCCGATCAGGAAGAGGGTGCTCGACGGCATGACGACGGCGGCGGCGAGCGGTGTCACCTGCCCGGCGAGGGCCGCCGCCACGGCGGCGAAGTTGTAGACGATCGCCGCCGCGAGCAGACGCCGGGTGACGCGGGCGAGTGCCGCCGCGTGGTCGAGCGCCGCGGTGAGCGGCGCCAGCCCCTCGCCGACCAGGAAGAAGTCGCTGCGCCCCGGCATCACCGGCCGGTCGATCGCCGGCGTGCCCGCCGCCAGGGCGCGCGAGAAGGCGAGCGCGTCGTTGACGCCGTCGCCGAGGTAGAGCGTGTCGCCGGCGTCGATGCGCCCTACCAGCTCGGCCTTCTGCTCGGGCAGCAGGCCGCCGAGGGCGCGGGCGGCCGGCACGCCGACGGCCTCGGCCAGGCGCGCCACGCGCGCCGGGGCGTCGCCCGAGAGCAGCCAGATCTCGAATCCGCGCCCGGCCAGGCGGGCGAGCTCGGCCGCGGCGTCGGGGCGGGCCACTTCGACCAGCGCCAGATCGGCGATCCGCTCGCCGTCGCGCGCCAGCACCGTCCCCGCTCCTCCCCCCGCTGCCGGCGCCGCCCAGGCGGCGCGGCCGAGCCGCCAGCAGGCGCCGCCGCGGTCGAGCTCGAGCCCCGCGCCGGGGACCTCGCGCGGCGCGGCGGCCGGATCGAAGCGGGCCCCGGCGGCCTCGAGCGCCCGGGCGATGGCGCGCGCGGCCGGGTGGCCGCTGCGCGCGGCCAGGTCGTAGGCCACGTCGCGTGCCGCCGGGTCGAGCGCGGCCACTGCCCGCGGATCGGCCAGCTCGAGGCGGCCGAGGGTGAGCGTGCCGGTCTTGTCGAAGAGGAGCTTGCCGACCTTCGGCAGCCGCTCGAGCAGGTCGTCGCTGCGCACGTAGCAGCCGGCGCGGCGCAGGCGGTGGAGGGTGAGCTCCCGGGCGAGCGGCAGGGCGATGCCGATGGCGCACGGACAGGTGACCACGAGCAGCGCCGCGGCGACCTCGATCGCCCGCCCGGGTCCGGCGATCGGCAGCCAGAAGGCGACGCCGAGCGCCGCCAGCGCGAGCACGCCGGCGACCCAGGCCCGTGCCAGGCGATCCCACATCCGTCCGCCGACCCGGTCGCACTCGGCCCGGCGCGGCGCCCGGGTGAGCAGGCTCACCAGCGGCGAGTCGGAAAAGTCGGTGGCGGCCTGCACTTCGATCGCTCCGTCGCCGGCGTTGAAGCTGCCGGCGGCGACCGCCTCGCCGGGCTCGACGCCGCGCGGCTCGCTCTCACCGTCGATCCAGTCGGTCGACAGCGCCGCCGCGGCGCAGGAGACCAGCCGGCCGTCGACCGGCACCAGCTCGCCGGGCGCCACCAGCAGCAGGTCGCCCGCACGCACGTGCGGTGCCGTCACGGTGACCACCCGCTCGCCTTCGATGCGCCGCGCCACCAGGTCGTCGGCCCCCTCGTCGGCGAGCAGGAAGCGCCGGTTGCGCTCGATCAGGCGCTCCTGCAGGAAGCGGCCCGTCAGCATCAGGGTGATGAAGACGCCCAGTGTGTCGAAGTAGGCCAGATCGCCGCGTCCGTCGCGCAGGCTCGCCAGCGAGCTCGCCCAGACGAGCAGGATGCCGACGGCGATCGGCAGATCCAGATGGACCAGGCCGCGGCGCAGCCCGGCCACGGCGGCGCGGAAGAACGGCCAGCCGCCGATCGCCGCGACCGCCGTGGCGAGCGCCAGCGAGAGCCAGGAGAAGAGGCGGTAGAGCTCGCCGTCGGCAGGCGCCAGCCCGAAGTAGAAGCTCACCGAGAAGATCATCAGGTTGAGGGTGAGCGCGGTCGAGACGCCGAGACGCAGCGGCAGGTCGACCGAGGCGCGCGAAGCCTGCTTGCGCGGCGGCCCGAAGCGGTAGCCGAACGCCTCGACGTCGCGCAGCCAGGCCTCGGGGTCGAACTGGCCGCGCCGCCAGGCGAGCTCGACCCGCCCGATCGCCGGATTGACGGTGATCGCCCCCGCCCCGGGCCGGGTGCGGAAGGTCTCCTGCATCAGCCAGACGCAGGCGGCGCAGTGGATCCCCTGGACGTCGAGCGTCAGCGTGGCGAAGTCGCCGCCGGCGCCGCTGCCGGCGCGCTCGAGCAGCGGCTCGAGCCAGGCGTGCGGCGCGGCGGCGGTCTCCGGCCGGGGCGGCGGGGCGCCCGGTGAGTCGCCCTGCAGCTCGTAATAGCGCCCGAGGCCGCGCGCGAGCAGCAGGGCGTACACCGCCTCGCACCCCCGGCAGCAGAACGGCGCCGTCGACGCTCCGGCCGGTACAGGATTGCGGCAGTGGCGGCAGCGGTTCCCGTCTTCCGGGGTGGGGGATGGGCGCATGGCGTCTTCTACAGTTCCGCCGACCTGGATGGGGAGGTCGAAGCCGGGAGGATAAGCAGCCGCCTTGGATTCCACGCCACTCCTTTGGGCGGGCGCCGGCGCCGCGTTCGCCGCCGGACTCGCCGGCAGCCTGCACTGCGCGCTGATGTGCGGACCGCTGGCCGCCGCGGCGCGGCCGCACGGCACGCGCGCGGGCGGTGCGCTCGCCGCCTGGCACGCTGGCCGTCTCGCCGCCTACGCCGTGGTCGGCGCGGGGCTCGGCCTGGGCGGCCGGGGCCTCGCGACGACGCTGGCCGGAAGGGTGCAGCCGCTACTGCCCTGGCTGATGGCGGCGGGTCTGGCGGCGAGCGCCTTCGAACTCGGCCGCCGTCTGCCCGCCCTGCCGGCGATCACCGCCGTCGGCGGCGCGGTGGCACGCCTGGGCGCCCGGCTCGGCCCGGTCGGCCGCGCCCTCGCCCTCGGCGCCGCCACGCCGCTGCTCCCGTGCGGCCTGCTGTGGGGGATCTTCCTCGCCGCGGTCGGCGCCGGCACGCCGCTCGGCGGCGGTGCGGTGCTCGTCGCCTTCGGCGCCGGATCGACCCCGGGCCTCGCCGTCGTCCAGGCCGGCGCCGCCTGGAGCGGTCGCCGCCCGCGCCTCGAGCGGTTTCTGCGCCGCGGCGTGCCGCTGCTCGCCGCCGCGGCCCTCGTCTGGCGCGCTCTCGCCGTACCGGCGGCGGGCGCCGGCCCGGCCTGCCACTGACCGCGCTGCGCGGCGGCTCGCGCGGCCAGGCAGTGCGGGGCGGGCCGGTGGTACGATTCTCCTGCTGCCGCCGGGGGCCGACCCGCCCGCCCGCGCGCCCCCGCCCAGCACGGTCCCGGTGAGGGATCTGACAATCCGCTGTTCAGAAGTGTTCCGAACGATGTCCCAAAGGAGTCCGATGCATGAACCGATTCTCTGACGTGGTGCGCCGATGAGCCCCTGGTGGCTGCGCCCGCCCGGCGACGAGCCGGTCGATGAGCCGACACCGGGCGAGGCCCCCGCGCCCGCCGAATCCACCACTCCCCCGCAGCCCCCCTCCACCGAGCCCCCTTCGATCGCCGATCTGCTGACGCCCGCTCCCCTGACGCGGCCGCAGCGGGTCGCCGAGGAGCCGGGCGGTGAGGAGAACGGCGACGAAGAGGGTGCCGAGGTCGAAACGACCGGCGCTGTCGAGGGCGAGACCGAAGGGGAGGAGGCTCCCCGCCGCCGCCGCCGCCGCCGTCCGCGCCGGCGCCGCCCCGGCGCCGCGGCCTCCGGCGAAGCGGCCGCCAGCGGCGAAGAGACCTCGACGCGTGCCCGCTCGCGGGCCGACGAGGACGAAGACGAGGACGACGAGGACGAGGATGACTACGAAGGCCTGGCGCGCGAACTGTTCGAGTCGCTCGCCGGCGCCTCGGCGGCTCAGCGCCCGGTTGCGGCAGTCGAAGAGCGCAAGCTGGCGATGTTCTGCGACCTCGAGAACCTCGCACTCGGCGTGCGCGACAGCGAAGTCAAACGCTTCGACATCAACCTGGTGCTCGAACGGCTGCTCGAGAAGGGCAAGATCATCGTCAAGCGGGCCTACGCCGACTGGGAGCGCTACAGCGAGTTCAAGGTCGCCTTCCACGAGGCGGCCATCGAGCTGATCGACATCCCGCAGCGGCGTTATTCGGGCAAGAACTCGGCCGACATCAAGATGGTGGTCGACGCGATGGACCTGTCCTACTCCAAGGAGCACCTCGACACCTTCGTCATCCTGTCGGGCGACAGCGACTTCTCGCCGCTTGTCTCCAAGCTCAAGGAGAACAACAAGTACGTCATCGGCATCGGAGTGAAGAACTCGAGCTCCAACCTGCTGGTCGACAACTGCGACGAGTTCGTCTACTACGAAGATGTCTGGCGCGACCGCGAGAAGGGTCCGGAGCTCACCGGCCTGACCAAGAAGAAGGCCGAGGTCTTCACTCTGCTCATCGACGCCATCCTCGCCCTGCAGCGCGAGAACAAGGACGTGCTGTTCGGCTCGCTGATCAAGCAGACCATGCAGCGCAAGAAGCCGTCCTTCAACGAGGGCTACTACGGATACTCGACCTTCACCGAGCTGCTGCAGGACGGCGAGCGCCACCAGATCGTCAAGCTCAAGAAGGATCAGCGCTCCGGCACCCTGGTGGTCACCGGCTTCGCCAAGCGCCGCTGAGGCGCCGCGCACGACGTACCTCCGGGCCGGATCCCTCGCGGGGTCCGGCCCGTCTTCTTTCCGGTCAGCCGCCGTCGCGCAGCAGCCAGCGCGTCAGGTGGAAGAGGATCGGCGCCGAGAAGCAGAGCGAATCGATGCGG
>CAYYIK010000052.1:0-21922 GCA_964471955.1 uncultured Thermoanaerobaculia bacterium
CGGGCGCGGGCGGCAGTCGGTGCGGCAGGAGGCGGCCTGGGCGCAGCCGCCGCAGTCGCGCACCACGCCCGGGTTGCCGGGATCGCGGCGCTCGATCCAGCGCTGCAGCAGCGCCCAGCCGGCGCAGCCGGCGGCCAGGGCGGCGATGGCGACGAACTCGGCCATCGTCAGCCGCCGCCGAACAGGCCGGCGAACCCCATGAAGGCGAGCGACAGGACGCCGGCGATGAGGAAGCTCATCGCCGTGCCGCGCAGCAGCGCCGGCACGTCGGAGAGCTCGGCCTCCTCGCGCAGCCCGGCCATCAGCACCAGCGCCAGGGTGAGGCCGGCGCCGGCGCCGAGCGCGAAGACGAGCCCTTCGAGCAGGCCGTAGTTGCGGCTCGTCTGGAAGAGGGCGAGGCCGAGGATGGCGCAGTTGGTGGTGATCAGCGGCAGGTAGATGCCGAGGGCGCGGAAGAGGGCCGGCAGGGTCTTCTTGATCACCATCTCGACGAACTGCACCGTGCTGGCGATCACCAGGATGTAGGCGATCAGCGCCAGGTAGGGGGCGTGCACCAGCACGAAGGTGTTGAGCAGCCAGGTGGCGAGCGAGGTGATCAGCAGCACGAACGTGTTGGCGATGCCGAGCCGGAAGGCGGTCTCGAGGCGGCCCGAGACGCCGAAGAAGGGGCAGAGCCCGAGGAAGTACGACAGGGTGAAGTTGTTGACCAGGAAGGCCGAGACGAAGATGGCGACGAGCCCGGCGGTCATGGCGTCTGCTCCCCGGCGGCGAGCCGCGCGGCGGCGCGGCGGCGGGCTTCGGCCAGGCGGGCGAAGACGAGCAGCAGCGTGCCGACCACCAGGAAGCCGCCGGGCGGCAGCACCATGACGACCCAGGGCTCGAAGCGCGGACCGAACAGCGGCTGGCCGAAGAGCGCGCCGCGGCCGAGCACTTCGCGCACCGCGCCGATCGTCAGCAGCGCGAGCAGGAAGCCGCCGCCCATGCCGAGGGCGTCGGCGAGCGCGGGCAGAACCCGGTGGCGCGAGGCGAAAGCCTCGGCGCGGCCGAGGATCAGGCAGTTGACGACGATCAGCGAGATGAAGGCACCCAACTCGCGGTGCACCGCCGGGGCGAGCGCCTGGAGGGTGAAGTCGGCCACCGTGACGAAGGTCGCGATGATCACGATGTAGGTCGAGATGCGCACCTGGCCGGGGATGGCGCGGCGCAGGGCCGAGACGAGCAGGCTCGAGGCGGTCAGCACGCCGAGCGTCGCCAGCCCCATGGCCAGGCCGTTGATCGCCGAATTGGTTACCGCCAGGGCGGGGCAGAGTCCCAGCGCCTGGACGAAGACCGGATTCTCGCGCGCGATCCCCTTGAGCAGCTCGGCGCGCAGGCCGCCGCCTTCCACCGGGGGGCTCACGATCCGCCTCCGGCGCGTCCGCCCGGCAGCGGCCCACCCCGTTCGACGTCGCGCGGCAGGGCGGTGGCGGAGTCGCCGCGCGGCGCGACCTGCGCCGGGTCGGGCAGGAGCGGACGCCAGCGGGCGTTGGCCTGGTTGAGGATGCGCACCACGGCGCGCGAGGAGATCGTGGCGCCGGTGATCGCGTCGACCTGGTGGGCCGCCTCGCCGTGCCCCTGGATGAGCTCGATCGCCGGCTCGGTGGCCAGATCGGCGAACTCGGCGACGAACTCCGGGTCCTTGTAGATCCGGTCGCCCAGCCCCGGCGTCTCGCGGCTCTCGAGGACCGCCATGCCGATCACCCGCGCGCCGGCCGGGTCGAGGCCGTAGATCAGCTTGATGGTGTCCTGGAAGCCGGCGCCCGAGGCGGGCACCGCCCAGCCGACCAAACGGGGCGCTCCGTCCGTGTCGGCGAAGCCGGCGAAGAGCGACTCGTCGAGCCCCCCGGCCGGGCCGACCGCCACCTCGAGCCGTCCCTCGCGCAGCACCCGGCGCTCCATCCGCGTGGCACCGGGCAGCACCTCGAGCACGGCGCGCTCGAGCGCCGCCGCCTGGTTGGCGCGGATGCGCGGCTGGGTGAGCCGGTGCGCCGAGACGATCGCGAGGCCCGACAGCAGGCCGGCGACGGTGAGCGTGGCGACCAGGCGGACGCCGCCGGCGCCGCCGCTCATCGCCCGCCTCCGCCCGCCCCCCGGCCGTGACCGAAGGCACGCGGCTGCAGCGCGCGGTCGATCAGCGGCGTGGCGGCGTTCATCAGCAGGATGGCGTACATGACCCCTTCGGGCAGGCCGCCCCAGAAGCGGATCAGGACCACCAGCACGCCGACGCCGACGCCGAAGATCCAGGCGCCGCGCGGCGCCAGCGGCGAGGTCACCGGATCGGTGGCCATGAACACGGCACCGAACAGCAGGCCGCCGGCGGCGAGGGTGAACAGGGCGCCGGGATGGCGCCCGGGCGAGAGCCGGTGGACGAGCTCGGCGAGCAGCCCGGCCGACAGGGCGATGGCGGCCGGAATGCGCCAGTCGCAGGCGCGCCGCAGGAGCAGCCAGGCGAGCCCGACCAGGGCCGCCAGGGCGCTGGTCTCGCCGAGCGAGCCGCCGATGTCGCCCAGCAGCAGCGGTTCGATCGGCGTCACCTCGCCGAGAAACTTCATCCGGCCGAGCGGCGTCGCCGCGGTGAGCGCGTCGGCCGGCGCCTGGAGCAACGGCAGGGCGAAGTTGCCGCGATAGAGGGCGAGCGGACCGCCGGGCGCCACCCAGGTCGTGATGGCGATCGGAAAGGCGGCCTGCAGGAAGGCGCGGCCGACCAGCGACGGATTGAACAGGTTGTGGCCGAGTCCCCCCCAGGCGAGCTTGCCGAGGGCGATCGCCACGCCGCCGCCGAGCGCCGCCATCCAGAGCGGAAACGAGGGCGGCAGGGTGAGGCCGAGCAGGACGCCGGTGACCAGCGCGGTGAGGTCGCGCAGCGACTGGCCGCGCGTCCCCGGCGCCAGGGTCCACTCGGTGGCGACGCAGCCGGCCGTCGCGGCGGCGACCACGAGCAGCGCCGACAGGCCGAACAGGCGGACGGCCACGGCGAGCGACGGCACGAGGGCGATCAGCACGTCGAGCATGATGCGCGGCGTCGTCACCGTCGGGTTGAGGAACGGCGCCGGCCGGACAACCAGGTTCCCGTCGAGGCTCACGAGGCTTTCTCCCGCGCCGCCTGCTGGCGCAGCGCCCCCTTGGCGACGCGGATCAGCTGGACGATCGGGATGCCCGACGGGCAGGCGAAGCTGCACGAGCCGCACTCGACGCAGTCCATGGCGTGGTAGGCGAGCATCTCCTCGAAGCGGCCGGCGCGCGCCAGCCGGCCGAGCCGCGACGGATTGAGCAGCTGCGGGCAGGCCTCGACGCAGCGGCCGCACTTGATGCAGCTGTACTCGGCGGGCAGCCGCGCCTCGGCGTCGGTGAAGGCGAGCAGGCCGGAGGTCCCCTTGAGCACCGGCACGTCGAGACTGGCGAGCGGCGCCCCCATCATCGGTCCGCCCATCACCACCTCACGCGTCGACTCGGCGAGGCCGCCGCAGTGCTCGAGCACCGCGCGCACCGGCGTGCCGACCGGAACGAGCAGGTTGGTCGGCCGGCGAACGCCGGGGCCGGCGACGGTGACCACCCGCTCGATCAGCGGCCGGCGGCGGTCGAACCAGTCGGCGATGGCGGTCATCGTGGCGACGTTGTTGACCACCGCGCCGACGTCGAGCGGCAGCTTGCCGGAGGGCACCTCGATGCCGAGCAGGGCGCGCACCAGCATCTTCTCGGCCCCCTGCGGGTACTTGACCGCCAGCGGCACGACGCGCATCTCCGGCCGGCCGGCGCTCGCCGCCTCGAGCGCCGCGATGGCGTCGGCCTTGTTGGTCTCGACGCCGAAGAGCACCTCGCCGATGCCGACCTGGGCGGCGACGATCGAGGCGCCGCGCACCACGTCGGCGGCGCGCTCGACCATCAGGCGATGGTCGGAGGTGAGGAAGGGCTCGCACTCGCACCCGTTGACCAGCAGCTGGCGAACCACCCGTCCGGCGGGCAGCCGGTACTTGACATGGGTGGGGAAGGCGGCGCCCCCCATGCCGACCAGACCGGCCTCCTGCAGCGTGGCGACGAACTCGTCGCGCGACAGGGCGGCCGGGTCGACCGCGGCGGCGCGCGGCGGGCTCTGCGGCGACCAGGGATCGATTTCGATCTCGATCGCCTCGACCAGCCGCCCCGAAGGGTGCGGCCGCGGCGCGATGGCGACCACCCGGCCGTCGACCGGCGCGTGGAGCGTGGTCGACACGAAGCCGCCGGGCGCCGCGATCGGCTCGCCGCGACCCACCCGGCGGCCCGGCGCGACCAGCGGCGTGGCCGGCGCGCCGGTGTGCTGCAGGAGCGGCAGCACGTAGCGATCGACGAACGGCATGCGCTCGACCGGCAGGTGTTCGGTGGCCTCCTTGTGCCCTTCCGGATGGACGCCGTGGCGGAAGCTGCGCGTCACGCGTCGCTCTCCGTGCCGGCGCCGGGACGATGGCGGGAGAGCAGCTCGAGCATGCGCTGGCGAGCGGCGCCGGCGAGGCGGAGCGTCGCCTCGCCCTCGACGCGCGCGAGCTCGGCGCGGTGGCGTTCTTCGGCTTCGGCCAGCTCGGCGGCGTGACGGCGCTCGAGCGCGTCGGTGGCGGCGAGGACATCGACCCGGGGGGTGGCGAGGGCGGGATCGACTGCCGGACGGCAGCCGACGGGGAACCCACGGGCTTCGACCACCCCCCGGGCGACTTCGAGAATCGACGGCACCGCAAGCTCGTCGAGCGCGGCGTCGGGTGCCAGCAGGCGCCAGAGGGCGCCGCCCGGCCGGGACGCGGCGGCCGCCGCGGCGTCGGCGAGCGCGTCGCCGTGCGCCACGGTGCCGTGCGCCACGAGCCCGCCGGGCGTCGCCGCCGCGATCGCCGCCCAGGGCGAGAGCGGGCGATCGTCGCCCGGCGGCGGCGCCAGGGTCAGCAGGAGCGCCGGCCGGTCGCCGGCGACGAGCTCGAGCGCGACGTCGATCTCGCCGGCGGCGGCGCGCTCGTCGAGCAGCGTCACGACGGGCGTCGCCAGGCGGCGCTCGACCTCGTCCATCTCGCTCCACGCCGGGCGTTCGCCGAGGCCGGCGCGGGCCTCGCCCGGGCGCTCGAGTTCGAGGCGGGCGCGACGCAGGACCAGCGCCTCGCCGCGCGCCCGTTCGATCTCCGCCAGGAGCAGTCCGCGCGCGAGCGAGAGCGGCGCGTGCGGCGCCACGGTCACCGGCAGTCCGAAGGGGTTCTCGAGCGGCGCGGTCGCCCAGGCGAGCGCCGCGCCGGGGCCGATGACGAGGGTCGCCGGGGCGCGCGGCGACAGCTCGGCGGTGCCGGACAGCCGGGCTTCGAGATCGGCCAGGGCGCGCGCCAGCTCGACGCGGCGGCGCAGTGTGGCGACGTCGATGCGGCCGCTTTCGAGCGCTCCGGCGACGCGGCCGGCGAGCGCCGGCAGGTCGGTCGTGGCGTCGGGTGCGTCGACCAGGCCGCGCGCCAGGGCGTCGAGGTCGCGGTCGGGGAGCGACCCGGCCAGGTGGCCGTGGATCTCTCCGGCGAGGCGGCCGCGCAGGTCGGCGACCCGCTCGACGAGGGGCGTCCGGGCGGCGCCGAGCGGACCGACGAGCAGGGCCAGCGCCTGGCGCACGGCGAGGCGCGAGCCGCTCCCGGCCGGAGCGCCGTCGGCGCCGCCGAGAGCGGCGGCCGCCGCCGGGTCGAGCAGCGCCGCGGCGAGCGGCCCGACCCGGGCGTCGGCGGCGAGACGTGCGCGGGTCGTCTCGGCGGTTGCCGGCAGCTGCTCGACCGCGGCGGACGCCGCGGCGGCGGCCGGCTCGGACGCCGCGGCGGCGGCCGGCTCGGGCGCCCCGGCGGCGAGGGCGCCGTCGGCGCAGACCTCGATGCAGAGACCGCAGGCGGTGCAGGCATCCGGATCGAGCGCCAGCGCCAGCAGCTCGCCGGCCTCGCCGCACCCCCGCCGGTGCGCGAGGAGCTCGCTGGCCGCGGCGAGCGCGGCGGCGCGGCGGTCGTCGGGCAGGCCGGCGGAGCCGAGCAGGCGCTCGGCGGCGGAGCTCCAGCTGGCCGCGGCGGCTCCCGGCGCCGCGGCGATTTCGGCCTGCCAGAGGCCGGCGAGCTTGCCGGCGAAGCGGCGCAGCCCTTCGGCGTCGACGCCGCGCTCGACGGCCAGATCGAAGCCGCGGCCGAGGATCGTCGCCGGTGCCAGGACGCGGACGGAGATCGCGCCGTGCGGGCAGGCGCTCCAGCAGTCGCCGCAGCCGCTGCAGGCGGCCGGTGCGAAGCGCGGCACTGCCACGGGGCTCGCCAGGCGTGGCGCCGCGTGCGCCGGCGTGAGGCCGAAGGCGAAGAGCGGATCGGGGGTGATCGTTTCGGCGAGCCCGGCCCGAACCGGCAGGCCGACGACGTCCCAGTGGCGGCGGGTGACCGGCGAACGGTCGTCCAACGCGGGCGGGTGGAGCGGCTGCGGTGGCAGCGCCGCCGGTGCGGCCGCCGCCGGCGCGGCCGCGAGCGCGGCGATGGCCCCCGCGGCGACGGCGTCGAGGCAGGCCTCGGAGGCCGGGCCCTCGCGCTCCTCCTCCGGCAGCAGGGTGGCGCGCGCGGCGCGCAGCTTGCGCGGTGTCAGCTCGACCCCGGCGCGCGCGGCGGCGACCGCCACCAGCGCCCCGAGCCAGAAGTCGCTCGCCGGCTCGCCGGCGCCGATCGCGCGGTGCAGGACCCGCGCCGCGACGACCCGCTCCAGCGCCGGCGGCGGCAGCGGCGGCAGCGCCTCGCCGCCGAGCAGCTCGCAGCCGATGCCGAGCGGCGGCAGCGTGAGGGCGGGCGCCCGGCGCAGCAGCAGCAGATCGACCGGCGCGTCGGCGCCGGGGTCGGCGAACTCGTCGGGCGACCAGGTGAGCTGGTCGAAGCGATCCCCCCCGGCGGCGAGCGGCGCCCCGGCGGCGCGACCGCGCAGGTACCCGCCGGCCGCGGCGTGGAGCAGCCGGGCGACCTCGCCGAGCCGCGGTACGTCGGGATCCCCGGCGTCGAGGGCGAGGGTGACCCGGCCCGGAACCGGGGCGGTCGCGGGGGCGGCTCCGGCGGGTGCCGCCAGCGCATCGAGCAGAGGTGCGTCGCGACGCAACGCGTCGGCGTGGGCCGCGCGTCGCGGCAGCGGGTCCTCGGTGGCGACGTCGGGCAGCGCCAGGACGAGGCGCGGCGCGCGGCCGCTCGCCAGCTCCCGCAGGGCATCGGCGAGGGGGAGCGCGCCGAGAGGCGCCCCGGCGCCGGCCACGATCAGCTGACCCAGCTTCGGGTGCTGGCCGTCGGCGGCGAGAGCGGCGGCGACGGCCCCGGCGAGCGGGCCGCTGCCCGTCGCCGCGCCGAGGCGCTCGAGAACCGCCACGTTCGGACAGCCGGCGATGCGCTCGGCCAGTTCGGCGGCGGGGAAGGGGGCGACGCGGTGGACCACGACGACACCGATCCGGAGCTTCTCGCCGCGCAGCGCCTCGGCCACCGCGCCGGCCGCTTCGGCATCGGCGCCGGCGACCACCAGCGCCAGGCGAGCGTGGTCGAGGCGGCGGCCGGAGACGGCCGGCAGCGGACGACCGGTCACCCGGGCCCACGCGGCGGCCGCGGCGTCGACGCTGGCGAGGGCCGCCGGTTCGAAGATGCCGAGCTCGGCACCGCGTGCCGGCGTCGCCAGCGGCCCGGCCGGGGGGGCGAGACGCCACGCGCGCTCGGCGTCGTGCCAGCGCGGCAGGCGGCGGCGGTGGGCGCCGAAGATCCGGCTCTCGCCCGGCTCGCGCGCGTGCACCTCGTCGGCCGGCGAGCCGAGGTGGATGGCGAGCGACGCCGCGTCGGGGAGGTGGCAGTCCTGCCAGGCGTCGGCCAGGTGGGCGAGCTGGGCGACGAGGGCCGGCGCCAGCACGGATTCGGCGTGGCGGCGGGCGATCACCGCGAGATCGGCGACCTCGGTCACGCGGCTCGGCATCCAGACCGGCAGGCCGGCGCGCAGCGCGCTCCAGGCGTCCTCCAGGGTGCCGCCGAGCTGGTGGACGACGAGCGGCGCGTGGCTCGCCGCGGCGTGCCGCAGCAGCGGCGCCGCGGCGAGGACCTCGTCGCCGGTGAGCACGACGGCGCAGCGTTCGCCGCCGAGCGCCAGACCGAGCGCCGTGGCGAGACCGCCGTCGAGCGCGGCAGCGAGCTCGCCCCGGCGGGCGAGCGCCGCGCCGCGGACGATCCGCGCGCCGGCCGCCGCCTCGACGGCCAGCGCCGCGGCGAGGCCGGTGGCGACGCCGCTCTCGCCCGGAGCGGGCGGCGCCGCCGGGCGGCCGGCGAGGAGACGATGGGCGGCGCGGCGGGCGGCGTCGACGAGATCAGGCATGGGCTCGCTCCACCGGCGCGCCATCCTCGGCGTACTGCCCGCCGACCACCCAGCGGATGGCGCCGGTCGGGCAGCGGAAGGTGGCGCGCGGGTCGGGGATCGCGGACGATCCCGGGATCAGCTCGGGCAGGTTGTCGCGCATGCGCAGCAGGCCGGGCGCGTCGGCGACGCAGCGCTCGCAGGCGTCGCAGGCGGCCGAGCAGATCCTCCGCGCCGCCTCGGCGGCGAGCGGCGCTCGGCACTGGACGAGCAGGTGCTGCGACAGCGGCAGCAGATCGATGAGATCGCGCGGACAGGCCTCCACGCAGTCGCCGCAGGCGGTGCAGCGCTCGACGTTGACCACCGGCAGCCGGAAGGCGTTCATCTCCATCGCGTCGAAGGTGCAGGAGCGCACGCAGTCGGCCAGGCCGAGGCATCCCCACGAGCACTCGAGCCCGCCGCCGCCGACCAGGTGGGCGGCGCGGCAGCTCTCGAACCCCTCGTAGCTGGCCAGCTGGCGGGCGCGTCCGAGGCCGCCGCCGCAGTGCACGCGCGCCACCCGCTTGTCGGCGGCGCCGACGTCGACGCCGAGCAGGTCGGCGATGGCGGCGAGGCCGGCCGGGGATGAGACGGTACAGCGCGAGGGCTTCTCGACCCCCGCGACGATCCGCTCGGCGAGACCGCGGCAGCCGGGCTGGCCGCAGGCGCCGCAGTTGGTGCCGGGCAGCAGGTGCTCGACGGCGTCGATGCGCGGATCCTCCTCGACCCGCAGATGGCGGTCGGCGAGCGCCAGCACGAGGCCGCAGAGCAGGCCGAGGGCGGCCAGGATGCCGATGGCGAGGAGGATGCCGGTCACGACGTGGCGCCCGGGGTCACCGCGCCGCGAGGGCCGCGGCCCGTTCGAGGGTCGCCGCGAGCCCCGCTTCGTCGGGGTTCCACGGCGTACCCGGGTGGATGATCTTCGCCGTGCAGACCTCGGCCACCGCGACGATGTCGCGGAACGAGGCGCCGCGCGGATCGCGCACGTAGGCCTGCTTGTTGGCGTTGTAGGCGAAGACCGACGGCAGGCGGCGGGTGCACTCGTCGCAGCTGGTGCACAGGGCGGTGTCGACCCAGGCCTCCTCGGCCTCCGCCGCGGCGGCCGGCGCCGCGGCGGCCGGGGCGGCGCCGGCTGCCGGCGCCGCCTCCGGTGGGGCGGTTGCTGCGGCCGGCGCCGGCGTGCCGGTGCGCGGTGGCGGCAACGCGGCGGGCGCGCCTCCCTGCAGATCGAACAGCGCGCCGACCAGGCGGTCGACCGCCTCGGCGTCGGCGCCCGAGCGCAGCTCGGCCAGTTCGCGCTGGTGGGCGACTTCGAGCTCGGCGCGCTCGCGGGCGGCGCGCGCCCGCTCGTCGTCGCGCGCCCGGGCGACCGCGGCGTCGACGTGCTCGCTGCGCACGCCGGTGAGCTCCTGCAGGCTGCGCCAGAAGGCGCGCCGGTCGCGCGCCGCGGCGGCGACCCGGTGGTCGACCAGGCAGCGGCGCGCTGAACCGGCACCGTCCGTCGCCGCGACGAAGGGCAGGCGCCGGGCGGCCTCCTCGTCGGGCAGGTCGAGCCACTCGGCGAGCGGGACGAGATCGTCCGCCTCGCCGGCGAGCGCGAAGCCGGAGCGCCAGGCCGGATCGGCCAGCGCCGCGTCGGCGAAGGTGAAGGGGGCCGGCTCGCCGCCCGGCAGCGGCTCGTGCGCCCAGTCGGCCTCCGGTTCCGGGTTCTCGTCGAAGGCGAGGCGGCGGGCCCAGCTGGCGCCCGCGCCGGGGTCGTAGCGGAAGATCGGCGCGGCGCGCCCGGAGACCCGCGCCGAGGCGAGCAGCCAGGGGTCGAGGCCGGCCGCCGCGGCCACCGGGTTGTCGACCACGTGCAGCGCCGGGCGGGAGCCGGCGAAGGCGCGCTCGAAGCCGGCGACCAGGGCGCGCGCGCGCGCCGGCGAGCCCGACTGCACGAAGGTCTCGCGATGGCCGAGGGCGAACCAGGCGGGCTCGAAGCGCACCGCCTCCTCGCCCGGGCCGCGGTCGCAGGCGAGCAGCACGAGCTGCACCGGCCGGCCCGACAGCAGCAGGCGGGAGAACGCCGCGAGGCCGCCGGCGATCAGGTCCTCGCAGCGCACCCGCGCCAGGATCGGGCGCACGAGGGCGCGTTCGTCGTCGGCGAAGGTGCGCCAGTCGAGGTGATCGAGCCAGGGGAGGTGGCGCTCCGGATCGAGGGCGTCGGCCGCCTCGAGGCGCACCAGGCGCGCGGCGCGCACCAGGCGCGCCACCGGCTCGGCCGCCTCGTCCCACGCCACCGCGGCGGCGGCGCAGGGGTCCGCGACGAGGCGCATCTCGGCCGCCAGATCGGCCGCCGGATCCACCCCCGCCGCGGTCGCCGGCAGCAGCCAGAGCGGCGTCGCCGGGCGCCGGTCGAAGCCGGCCAGCGCGTCGCGCGCCGCGGCGAGACGCCGGCGCCGCTCCTCGGAGAGGGGCTGGCCGGCGGCGCGCCGGCCGACCACTCCGGCCAGCCGCCCGGGATCGACGAAGCGTCCGCCGAGGGCGCCCAGGCGCTCCACGCGCTCCGGCGCCTGGACGCCGCCCGGACGGCGCTCGCGGTCGAGGTCGAGCAGCGTCGCGGCGACGCCGGCGAGCTCGTGGGCGGTGGCGGCGAAGGCGCGTCGCGCGCTGGCGGCGCGCCGCAGGGCGGCGAAGTTGGCCAGGTGCAGCGCGGCGCGTGGACCGAAGGGGACGAGCCGCGCGTCGTCGCCGAGCCCGGCCAGGCGGGCCTCGATCGCCGCCAGGAGGTCGCGTCGCGCCCCTTCGGCCAGCGCCAGCTCGTCGGCGACTTCGGCCGCGGCAGCGGCGACCGCCGCGGCGGCGGCGAGGTCGCTGCCGGCGGCGAGGCGCCGGAGGAGGCGCGGCACGTTGTCCGCCGCCACCGGCGGCAGCGCCGGATCGTCGCCGCCGAGCAGCTCCTCGAGCGGCCGCGCCAGCGGTCCGGGCGGGCCGTCGCCCGGCACCGGGTCGACGACCAGCGGCCAGCCGCTGCGCACGGCCTCGCCGCGCAGCGGCGCGAGGGCCGCCGGAAGCAGGTCGCCGCCGAGCCGTTCGACCGGCGCTTCCCGGTCGCCGAAGTGGAAGCGGCGCAGCGCCTCGCGCCGCGCGACGGGCGCGGCGGGCGCCGCGGCGGAGGGGGAGGCGGATGCGGATCGGCTCACGGGACGCTCCGGTTCAGACCGCGAAGCGGTCGAGTTCGCGTTCGAGGGCGGCCAGCTTCTGCTCCCGCGTCGCGTCGAGGCCGCGCACCGAGAAGGTGTCGAGCCGCGGCGCCGCCGGGTTGCGATAGAGCAGTCCGATGGCGAGCTTCTCGCTGCGATCGGCGAGAGCGTGGGCGGAGATGAGGTCGGACGGGTCGTGGGCGCGCTGGTTCCTGTACATCCGGAGCACCGCGTCGTCGGCGCGCACGCCGTCCGGGTGGGTGAGCAGCAGGGTCAGGTCGGGGTTCTGCCTCAGCTCGTCGAAGACGTTCGGCGTGTAGGTCGGACAGCGCTGCAGGATGTGGACGAAGCTGGTGCCCCGGTGGTGATAGGCGGCCTCGAGGGTCGCCGCCAGGTGCGGCGGATTCCAGTCCACCGTGCGGGCGACGAAGGAGACGTTGGGGAAGCCGAGCGTCGTGCGGGCGACGTCGAGCGGCGGCAGGTAGGCGCCGTCGGGGTGCGTGTTGGTGCCGATGCCGAGCGGGGTCGTCGGCGAGGTCTGCTTCTTGGTCAGGCCGTAGATCGAGTTGTCGAAGATCATCACGACCATGTCCATGTTGTAGCGCGCCGCGTGCAGCCAGTGGGCGGCGCCGATCGAGCAGCAGTCGCCGTCGCCGGTGGCCACCCAGACGTGGAGGTCGGGTCGACGCGCCTTGACGCCGCACGCCACCGGCAGCGCCCTGCCGTGCAGGCCGTGGAAGCCGTAGGCGTGCATGTAGTGCGGGAAGCGCGACGAGCAGCCGATGCCGGAGACCATCGCCAGCTTCTCGGGCGGGATCTGTTCGTCGCGGCAGATGCGCTGCACCGCCGAGAGCACGGCGAAGTCGCCGCAGCCGGGGCACCAGCGCGCCACGCCGCCGTCGTAGCTCTCGAGAGTGAAATAGCGCTCGGGAACGTCGAGCGACCAGTCGGCGGGAAGTCCGAACATCATGCGACTCCTTGCCGGCCGGCGCCGGCGGAAGCGAGGCGGGCGAGAACCGCGTCGGCGATCTCGCCCGGACCGAAGGGCTGGCCGCGCACGGCGGACCAGCAGTCGACGTCGACCAGGGTGCGTTCGCGCAGCACCTGCGCGAGCTGGGCGCGGCGCCGGATCTCCGGCGTCATGCCGGGCCAGTCGGCATCGTCGCTGTAGTTGAGCTCGACCGTCATCACCTTGTCGAAGCGCGAGAAGATCTCCGTCAGTCCCGGCTCGAGCGGCGACAGGAAGCGCAGATGGAGCGAGGCGACCGAGTGGCCGTCGGCGCGCAGGCCGTCGACCGCCTCCTCGATGGCGCCGAGCGTCGAGCCCCAGCCGACGACCAGCATCTCGCCGGAGTCGGCGCCATGGGGAACCGGAGGCACCAGCGTCGAGCCGAGTGCGGCCAGCTTGCGGCTGCGCATCTCGCACCCCTCCTGGTTGGAGACCGCGTCGTAGGCGACCTTCGCCTTGCGCGTGTGGGCGAGGCCGGTGAGGACGTACTCGCCGCCGCGCTGGCCCGGGATCGGCCGCAGCGACAGGCCGTTGGCGCCGTCCCAGTCGTAGGCGGCGACCCCTTCCGGCCAGGCCGTCTGGTCGAGCGACGGCGCCAGCCAGGCGGGGTCGAGGCGCGGCCGCGGCACCGGCGAGACGCCGGTGGCGAGGTTGGCGTCGGTGAGCACCAGCACCGGACCGCGGAACTCCTCGGCCAGTCGCCGGGCGAGCGGCACGAAGTGGAAGCACTCCTCGATGGTGGCCGGGGCGAGCACGATCTTCGGCGAGTCGCCCGGGGCGCCGTAGAGCACCGACAGCAGGTCCCCCTGCTCGACCTTGGTCGGCAGCCCGGTCGATGGCCCGCCGCGCTGGACGAGGATGAGCACCAGCGGCACCTCGGCCATCACGGCGAGGCCGAGAAACTCGGTCTTGAGCGCCAGGCCGGGGCCGGAGGTGATCGTGCAGGCGGTCTTGCCCGCCCACGAGGCGCCGATGGCGAAGCCGATCGCCGCGATCTCGTCCTCGGCCTGATGGAGGAAGCCGCCGGCCGCCGGCAGGGCGCGGCCGAGGTAGTGCGACACCGAGGTCGCCGGGGTGATCGGGTACATCGCCACCGTCTCGATGCCGGCGGCGAGGATGCCGAGGCCGAGGGCCTGGTTGCCGTTCATCACGAGGCGCTCGCCGGCCGGCGCGGGGGCCGGCACGTCCCAGGCGAAGGGAACCGTCTCCGCGGCGAACGCGGCGCCGCGCCGCAGCAGCTCCTGGTTCGCCGCGACGACCTTCTCGCCCTTGCGGCGGAAGACCGTCGCCACCTCGTCGAGCGCCTTGCCGAGGTCGCGGCCGAAGATCTCGCACAGCATACCGACGACGAACATGTTCTTGCCGACGCGGGCGTCGGGCACGACTTCGAGGCAGGCCTTTTCGAGCGGCAGCTCGACCACCTCGAGGCCCCGGGCGCGGAAGTCCTCGAGCGCCTGCGCGTAGAGGGTGCGGATCTCCTCCTGCGGATCGTCCGCCCACTTGTTCTCGAGCAGAACGATGGTGCCGGGGCCGTAAGCGCGGCTCTCGATGCGCCCGTAGAGCACCTGCTCGTTGAACGCCACGACGAGATCGGCGCGCTCGCCGCGATTGGTCACCTCGCGGTCGGCGAAGCGCACGCGAATGCCCGAGGCGCCGGCGCGCGAACGCGCCGGCGGCTTGATCTCGGCGGGGATGATCTCCACCGTCCAGACGCCGTTGCCGAGCTTGGCGCAGACGGTACCGAAGGTCTGGCCGGCCTTCTGCGCCCCTTCGCCGGAGTCCGAGACGATTTCGACGATGCGTTGCGGCACCGTCACGCGGTTGCGGGTGGCCGCCGGGGGAGCGGCCAGGGTGGTCGAATCCATGTCGTCTCCCTCGGCCGTCAGCTGCTGCGGCCGCCGATGTCGATGTAGAAGGCTTCGGAGAAGAGGGCGTCCTCGTCGCGCTCGTGGCGGCGCAGCGTGGCGTCGAGAGCGTGCATCTGCTCGCGCAGCGCCGCCCACGGCCCGCGGACCAGTTCGCGCAGCCGCTCCTCCATGGACGCCACGGCGGCCAGCACCTCGCGGTGCTCCTCGAAGAGCCGCTGCAGGTTCGGGAGCCGGTGGGCGGCCCCCTCGCCAACCAGGGCGTGCAGGCCGTCGGCCGCCTCCTCGTGCGCGAAGTGCTCGCGCAGCAGCGCGGCGAGCGCGGTCAGCCGCTCGAGGGCGCGCTCGGGGTCGTGGCAGCGCGCCAGGGCGTGCAGGAGATCGCCGAGCTGGCGGTGCTCGTCGTCGATCCGCTGCCGGGCGGCGGGGACCTGCGGCGCCTGAGGCGGCGTCGGTGCGGGGGTCGAACGGTTGGAGGCTCGGGCCATCGTCCTCTCCTTCCGGATGTTGCTCTCGAACGAGGGGAGCACGCTGGCCCGCCGCGAAGCCGGCCCGTGAGTCCCCGCGAGGATCCTGCGCGGCGGCGGCGACGCGGCAAACACCCGGCGGTGAGCGGATGGCCCGCCCGGGCGGGTGGCCGGGGGGACGGCGGAGCGGCGAGGAGGTCGGGGGCCCCGCGCGGGGGCGGGTTCAGCCGGCGGCGGCGCGGCCGCGGTACCAGGCGACGTAGCGCGCGAGCCCCTCGCGGATCGGCACCTTCGGCGCGTAGCCGAGCAGCCGGCCGGCCTTGCCGACGTCGGCGAAGGTGATCGGCACGTCGCCCGGCTGCTCGGGGAGCATCTCGACCTTCGCCTCGACGCCGAGCTCGGCGGCGATCCCGTGAACGAGGTCGATCAGCGCGGTCGTCTGCGAGCCGCCGAGGTTGAAGATCTCGAATTTCGGCGCCAGATCGAGGGCGGCGACCACGCCGTCGACGATGTCGTCGATGAAGGTGTAGTCGCGCCGGGTCTGACCGGTGCCGTAGAGGGGCACCGACTTGCCGCGGGCGAGCAGGTCGGTGAACTTGGCGATCGCCATCTCGGGCCGCTGCGACGGGCCGTAGACGGTGAAGAAGCGCAGGCAGGAGGTGCGCAGACCGTAGAGGTGCGAGTAGTTGAAGCAGAGCAGCTCGCCCGCGCGCTTGGTGGTGGCGTAGGGGGAGATCGGCCGGTCGACCGGGTCGTCTTCGGCGAACGGCACCTTCTCGTTGATGCCGTAGACCGACGAGGAGGAGGCGAAGACGAAGTTGGCCGGACCGTGCCGGCGCGCCGCCTCGAGCAGGCGCAGCGTGCCGATGCAGTTGACGTCCTCGTAGAGGATCGGCTCGGCGAGGCTCGGCCGGACGCCGGCGCGCGCCGCGAGATGGATCACCGCGTCGAAGCGGTTCCCGGCAAAGAGCCGATCGACCAGCGCCGCGTCGCGGATGTCCCCCTCCACCAGCCGCCAGTCGTCGCGGCCGGTGAAGGCCGCGGTGTTGGCCCGCTTGAGCGCCGGGTCGTAGAAGTCGTTGAAGTCGTCGAGGCAGGTGATCCGCTCGCCCCGCCCGAGCAGGCGCCGGGTGACGTGGGAACCGATGAATCCGGCGCCGCCGGTGACGAGGATGTGCTGGCTCATGGATCGTGTCCGGTGACGGGGCTCGCCGCGCGCGGCGCCACCCGGCCTGCGCAGCCTATCGCAGCGCGCCGCGGTCAGGGGGCGCCAGGGGGCTCCGGGGCCGCGTCGCCGGCGCCGCTCCGGGCGGCTTCGTAACGCTTCTCGATTCCGGCCTTCTGGCGGTTGCGGATCAGCCAGCGCAGCAGGCGGGACTCCTCGACGCCGACCAGGATGTCCTCGACCGCGGTGGCGAACGCGGGGTCATTGAGCAGCCGGGCGGCGCTGCCGTCTCCCCGGTTGAGCTTCTCGGCGACCTCGCGCAGGTTGGCGGCGAGCGCCCCCAGGTCGGCGGCGACGCGCGTCCCCCAGGCGTCGTCGTGGAGCAGGCGGGCGGCGAGCGATTTGCCCCCTTCGAGGGCGCCGAGCACCGTCGCCAGGCGGCCGGTGGCGTCCTCGAGTTGCGCCAGCGTGCGGTCGAAGCGCTCGCGCTGCGCGGCGTCGTCGAGCAGCGCGGGGAGCAGGCCGTCCCCCGATTCGGCGCGGCCGAGGAGGCCGTCGAGACGCGCCACGGCGCTCTCCACCCGGTCGGCGAGCTCGCGGTCGTGAAGCAACCGCGGCACCGTCCCCTCGCCGCTCTCCAGCCGGTCGACGGCGGCGCGCAGGGCGGCGAGCGTGTCGAGGATCTCGCGGCCGAGCTTGCGGTCGGGATCGGAGTCGACGGTCAGCTCGCCGAGCAGCCCCTCGCCGCGCTCCATGCGGCCGAGGATGCCGGTGAGCTGATGGGAGATGGTCACCACGTTGTTCATCACGTCCTCGCCCGCTTCGGCGAGCTGCTCGACGTTGGTCGGCGGCGCGGCGGGGATCTCCTCGCCCTCCGGAATCACCGCGGCCCCGGGCGAGCCGGAGGTCAGCTCGAGGTACTTGTCGCCGAGCAGGCCGAGCGTCTTGATGCGCGCCACCGAGTCGCGGCGCAGGCGCTGCGCGTAGCGGGCGTCGATCGACACGTGGACCTCGAGGAGGTTCTCGCCGATCTGCTCGGGCAGCACGATGCGCTCGATCGAGCCGACGTTGACGCCGTTGAGCTGCACGTCGCTGCCCGGGCGCAGGCCGGAGACCGAGACGAAGCGGACGTAGTAGTCGTTCTTGCGATTGAACAGATTCTGCCGGTCGCCGATCAGCAGCACGGCGACGGCCGCCACGGCGAGGGTGACGACGACGAGCAGGCCGACGCGGCGGGCGGAGGCGGTTTCAGGCGGCATCGGAGGTCTCCTCCCGTCCGGCGAGGAAGGCGGTGAGCAGGGGATCCTCGGAGCGCTCCGCGGCGGCGAAGGTGCCGGTGAAGCGGAAGCGCCCCCGGTCGAGGAAGGCGAAGCGGTCGGCGACCCGTCGCGCCAGGGCGACGTCGTGGGTCACCACGATCGCGGCGGCGCCGGTCGAGCGGCGCAGATCGAGAATGAGGCGGCCGATGGCGGCGGCGGTCATCGGGTCGAGGCCGGTGGTCGGCTCGTCGAACAGCACGACCTCCGGATCGAGCGCCAGGGCGCGCGCCAGCGCCACCCGTTTGCGCATGCCGCCCGACAGGTCGGCCGGCATCTTCGCCTCGATGCCGGCGAGGCCGACCCGGGCGAGCAGCGCCGCCACCCGGCCGGGGATCTCCTCCTCCGGGACCGCGCGGTGCTCGCGGAAGGGGAAGGCGAGATTGTCGCCGACGCTCATCGAATCGAACAGAGCGCCCCCCTGGAAGAGCATCGCCACCCGGCGCCGCACCGGCAGCAGCTCGCGCTCGCCCAGTTCGGTCACCTCGAGGTCGTGGAAACGGATCGAGCCGGCGTCGGGGCGCTCGAGCCCGATCAGCTGCCGCAGCGTCACGCTCTTGCCCGACCCGGAGCGCCCGAGGATGGCGAGGCACTCGCCGGGTGCCAGGTCGAAATCGACCCCGTCGAGCACCGTGTGCTCGCCGTAGCGCCGGACCAGGCCGCGCACGCTGAAGATCGCCGGGTCACTCATCCGAGCAGGTGGAAGAGCTTGGTGAGGAAGAAGTCGGAGACGAGGACGAGGATCGACGACACCACCACCGTGTCGGTGGTCGCCCGGCCGACCCCGTCGGCCCCGCCGCTGGCGGTCATGCCGCCGTGGCAGGCGACGATCGACACGAAGAAGGCGAAGAAGAACGACTTGCCGATCCCCGAGCCGACGTCGGCGAGGGTGAGGGCGGACAGCACGTCGTTGAGGTAGAAGGCGGGGGTCAGGCCGAGCTGCAGGACGCCGATCAGCATGCCGCCGAGGATGCCGAGCAGGTCGCCGATCAGGGTGAGCGCCGGCAGCATCACCAGCGTCGCGGCGAGGCGCGGCACGACCAGGCGCCGCACCGGATCGGCGGCCATGGCGCGCAGCGCGTCGATCTGCTCGGTGACCTTCATCGTGCCGAGCTCGGCGGCCATCCCGGCGCCGATGCGGCCACCGACGATCAGCGCCACCAGCACCGGCGCCAGCTCGCGCACCAGCGACTTCCCGACCACCGTGCCGATGTAGTACTTGACCCCGAGCGAGGGGAGCGAGAGGGCGGTCTGCAGCGCCATCACCATGCCGGTGAAGACGGTGGTGATCGCCGCGACGCCGAGCGAGCGGACGCCGAGGCGGTCCATCTGGCGTACCCATTCGCGGCCGTCCCACGGCGGCCGCATCAGCTCGACCAGCGCCCGGCCACCGAGTCCGGCGAGGGCGCCGACCTGCTCGAGGCGGCGGCCCGTGGCCCGCGCGAGCGGACTGCGCGGCTCCGTCACCGCCCGGCGAGGGTGAAGGGCACGGTCAGCGACCAGAAGGCGGTGCCGCCCGACTCGAAGCCGTCGCGGAAGAGCGGACCGACGACCAGCGGCCGCACCTCGGCGTCCATCTCGAACGGCGCGGCGCGATCGTGCTCCTGCCAGAGGTCGAACAGGTACTCGCCGCGGCTGGCGGCGATCGGCGTGCTGCGCGGCGTGCAGTCGTCCGGAAAGTCGTTGTCGACCGCCTGGTCGCGCAGGAACTCGATGTACTCCTTCGAGGCGACCTGGTAGAGCAGGCGCGCCTCGAGCGTCACCTGGCCCGGCGTCCCCGGCGGGATGACGACCTGGTACGGCGCATCGTCCCAGTGGACCAGCTCGCCCGAGCCGGGGAAGGTCTCCGGATAGACCTGACCGACCGGGCGCACTTCGAGGTCGTCGCCGCCGCGGAAGCCGAGCGGAGGGATCCGGTTGTCGCTCTTCCAGCAGTCGTTGAGCACGAAGTGGAAGGCGGGCTGACCCCCGGAATCGGTGACTTCGCACTGGCCCGAGACGCCGTTCCAGATGCCGGGCTTGGCCTGGTAGATGCGGATCTGCGGATCCTCGGTCAGCACCCCGGTCGCCGCGTCGTAGGCGCCGCTCTGCCAGACGACGTCGCCGTTGCCGTCGCGCGCCGTGACCTGGAGCCAGAGACGGCGCCCTTCGGGATAGCCGGTGGGCAGCTTGTGCCCCGACAGGTTGGTCACCCGGACGGTGACCGGAAAGGCCTGACCCGGCTGCACGACGGGGGGCGCCGTCAGGGTCAGCTCGGCCGCCTGGTGGAGCATCTCGCCGGCGCGGTCGATGGTCTCCTGGAACTCGGTGAGGCGGTCGAGCGAGACGCCGTATTCGGCCGCCAGGACCTGCGGGATCCAGCGATTGCCGCCGGCGAACTGGTGCGAGCGCAGGTTGCCGCCGCGCTGATTGGCGACGCCGAAGTTGCAGGCGAAGACGTCGTCGCCGGTCTGCAGCGGCATGTGGCACTGCTGGCAGGTCGTCGGCGCCGTGCCGCCCGGGGCGAAGGCGCTCAGCTCCCACTCCCTGTAGGTCCGTTCGATCGGGTAGGGGATGCCGGTGTCGGCGCCGGTCTCGTCACGCAGGTTGTGAACCGGGCTGGTGACGTTGTGACAGGCACCGCAGAAAGCGGCGCTGCGGAAGTGCGCCGAGTAGGCCCAGGCGTGCGGCGGCTGCATGTCGGGGCCGCCGGCGGGGTAGTCGTAGGGACCGTGGCGGCAGGGCTCCCCCTTGATGCCGCAGTCGCTGTCGTCGAGCCAGACCTGTCCGTTCTCGGTGTAGTACGGCTCCTCGCCGGGCGGCGGCGAGGGGTTGACCATGGTGCGGTGGCAGAAGTGGCAGCTGATCCCCTCGAAGTCGTTGTCGGGCGCGTCGATCGGGCCGATCATCGCGCAGCCGTCGGTCGTCCCGCCCGGCGGTTCGCTGCGCCCGGAGTACCAGCCGCTCGGCACGTGGCAGCGCAGGCAGAAGTCCCCCGAACCGGGCAGGTCGTTGTTGGCCACGTCGAGGGCGGCCCAGAAGAGCGGATCGCGCGACGCGTTGGCCATCATCGAGCCGGCCCAGGCGTCGTAGGGCTCGACCGGCCGGGTGGCGTCCCAGTTCTGCCCGTGGCAGATCGAACAGCCGCCGGTCTCCGGTCCCTGGATCGGATGGACCAGCGGTGGCTGGGTCCCCTTCGGAGTCAGACCGCCGGCCAGCACCGCGACGACCGAGGCGAGGAAGAGCATTCCCGCCGTGACGGCGAGCACGGAGCGGCGCAGTTCGCGCTTGGTCTTCGGCGGGGTCGTCATTCGGTTCCCTCGGGGTGACCCGGGGAGTCTAGCGCGAGCGGCCGGCGGCCGAATCGGGGCGCCGGACCGATAGACTCGCCGCATGAGTCAGCAGCTCGAAGCGCAGGTCTGGGAAGCCCTCAAGTCGGTCAAGTTCCCCGGCATGAGCCGGGACGTCGTCTCGTTCGGGTTCGTGCGCGGGGTGGAGATCGACGGCGGGCGGGTCACGGTACGCATCGAAATGACCACCCGCGACGCGGCGGCCGCCGATGCCGTGCGCGCCGACGCGGAGCGGGCGATCGCGCCGCTCGCCGGCGTCACCGCGGTAACGGTCGAGGCGGTCGCGGTCACTCCTCCGACGCGCGAGGAGGCGGCCCAGAAGGCGATCGCGCGCGACCCGCGTCTGGTCCCCGAGGTGCGCTCGATCGTCGCGGTGGCGAGCGGCAAGGGGGGCGTCGGCAAGTCGACGGTGGCGGTCAATCTCGCGCTCGCCCTGGCACGCGCCGGCCAGCGCACGGGGCTGCTCGACGTCGACATCTACGGCCCGTCGGTGCCGACCATGTTCGGCATCCGCGACCGGCCGACGGTGATCGACAACCGGATCCAGGCGTTCCAGCGCTGGGGGGTCAAGGTGATGTCGCTCGGCTTCATCCTCGAAACCGACACGCCGGTGATCTGGCGCGGACCGATGGTCATGCGCGCCATCGAGCAGATGCTCGGCGACGTCGACTGGGGCGAGCTCGACGTGCTGGTGCTCGACATGCCGCCCGGCACCGGCGACGCGCAGCTCACCGTGACCCAGAAGCTCGGACTGGCCGGCGCGGTGATCGTCACGACGCCGCAGGACGTGGCGCTGATCGACGCCCGCAAGGGGCTGGCCATGTTCCGCAAGGTCGACGTGCCGGTGCTCGGCATCATCGAGAACATGGCGACCTTCGTCTGCCCGCAGTGCGGCCACGAGACGGCGATCTTCCGCTCGGGCGGCGGCGAGCGCACGGCGCGCGAACTGGGGGTGCCGTTCCTCGGCTCGATCCCGCTCGACCCGGCGATCGCCGAGGGGGGCGACGCCGGCACGCCGATCGTCGTCGCGCAGCCCGACGGCCCGCACGCCGCCGCCTTCGCCCGCCTCGCCGAAGCCCTGGTCCCCACCCTCGCCCGCCTCGCCGCCGACCGCCCCCGCCCCCAATAATTCAGTCAAAGGCAATTTCGACCGCCACCTGCCTCGGAAAATTCAGTCAGAGGTAATTTCGGCCCCCGA
>CAYYIK010000053.1:0-15270 GCA_964471955.1 uncultured Thermoanaerobaculia bacterium
TCGGCGCGTCCTACGTGACCGGCGGCGGCGCGCGGCACTTCGCCGTGGACCACCTCGGCACGGTGCGCCTGGTGGTCTCCGACGTCGATCCGCAAGTGCTCGCGCAGCCGACCTACTACCCGTTCGGCCGAGAAGTCACCCCGACCACCCAGATCGAAGAGCCGCTGAAGTTCACCGGGCACGAACGGGATGGCTTCGACACCCTCGGGGTCGCGGATGACGTGGACTACCTGCATGCGCGATTCTCCTCGCCGCTAACTGGACGCTTTCTTTCTGTGGATCCGATCTCTGGCGACCCGAGGCGACCGCAGGGCTGGAATCGGTACGCTTATGTCCAGGGGAATCCGCTCAAGTTCGTCGACCCGACAGGCGAAGTCCTCAAGCTCGCTGGATCCACCACGCTCCAGGGCGAGACCGAGGATCTAGCCAACCAGACTCTTCAGGGCGTCGACCTCGTGATTGCGAGCGACGGAACGGCTTCACTGGTCCCGAATCAGGAGGTGGGCCCACCGAGCCCTGAACAGGCAGCCTTCGCCGACACCCTCGCCTCGGCAATCGATGCCAAGGGCACGACCTCTCTCGGCCTTGTTTCGGGCGATAGCGGAGTGATCTTCGGTCAGTACACTTCTGGCAAATTGGACGTCGGCGACATCCGGAGCGCCGGGAACACCAATCCAGTAGGAAGCGCATCGCTTCTCGCTCACGAGGTCGCAGAGCAGCAGTACAAGCAAGCGAACAGCCTTCCGAACACGACAGCCGGGCATGCGCAAGCGCATCCGCTTGGTATCGCCGCGCAAAACCGGGTCTCTGGCTTCACACTGAACCTTCAGTCAAGGACTTCCAATCTCGACAAGTCGCTCTCTGGAACTACGTCAGCGACCCACACCCGCGGCAGCTCCACAGTGCGGGTCACCTTCGAGTGGAAGAACGGAAACCTCGTACGGGTGGTGCGCCAATGAGAAGAGAGATCAAGACTTGCAGCATCGCAGCTTTGCTCTTTTTCTTGGGGCTGAGCCTGTTGCCTTCAGTTGGCTGTCGGTCCGCCGTCTCTGATCCGGCTGCTGATGACACTGCCCGCGCCTCTCTTGAGTGGAATCGCAACATGGAGGTGCTAGATCGCGCGATTTCGGGCGGGGCTATTCATGGAGATGAGTTCGAGAAGGCGTGCCTATTCTTCGACGACCTCACTCCCATCCAGGTTCGGACGAACTGTGGCACTCTCGGATGTTTCGCTACCGAGGAGACCGAGGAGGATGCGGCGAAGTTAAAGCAGTGGTATGCGGCCAACCGAGGCCGACTCCGATGGAGCGAACAGCAACATCGAGTGGTGGTCGTCCACTGACTTTGGCGCAGCGGACCAACCTCCGCGGATCCACATCGAGCCCGGCGCGTTGCGCCCGGCTCGATGTGTGTCAGGCGGCGCCGGCGCCTCGGAGAAAGGTGTCGATGGTCTTGAGGAGGGTGGCCTGCTGGTGGGGCGGTAGGGCTTCGAACTTTTCGAGTCGTCGGAGGACCTTGCGGCTCGGCTTCCGGCCGTTGGTTTTGGTGGACTTGACGCGGAGCAGCTCGTCGGTCGAGACCACAGAGAGAAGCTCTCAGAGCGTAGGATTGTGCCCGTATGAAGGGAACGCAACGACCTGACAGCGCGGCTCTGCTCCCTGCGATCGACCGCGCCGGCGAGGACCTTGCGTCGGCGGCCGAGACCTGGACCGAGCTACCTTGCGTCGGGGAAACGGCCTTTTCGGACGGGGGTTTGCGTCGGGGCACGGACTACATGCATGCGCGATTCCGAAGCCCGGTGACGGGGAGGTTTCTGAGTGTGGATCAGGTGGGCGGTACGCGTGACGCACCGCAGACTTGGAATCGCTATCAGTACTCGCAAGGCAACCCAATCAAGATGATCGATCCATCCGGCAACGTAGCGGTTACCTTCACGATTCGGACTTTCATTCCTTCACCAGAAGTCGGCTTTCTCTTCAAAACGTTCCGGGGAGATAGCAGGGGCTTCCACAGGACCGAGGGGAGCGCGCGAACGACACATACCGCAACTATCGAAACCGATCCGGAGAAGGCGGCCAAGCCGCTGATATCTGCGAACTTCACGCCGGGAAGGACGACTCAACTGAGTGGCTCCGGTGGACGGCCGATAAAGCACGGAACCGCTACCGGTGAGAGTGGTTTCACGGCCGCTCAGCGGCTGCCCGGAGGGTCCACGTTGGTCATAATGCGCGGAAATGAATCCAACCCACTCGTCGCGGGCTCTCCCGGAATCTCATATGAATTCATGGCGCTTGTGTCTCCGGACGGCCAGCAGATTGTCTACGCTGGATCCAGGGATGGCTTCCCAGGTTACGAAGGGTACGTCGATTCCGAGAGTCGTGAGGCTACCTTGTTCCAATTTGCTCCGGGAAGCGAATCTCCACTGAGCTTGTTTCCACCGATGGAGCACATCTTCCTTGGAACGGTCTATATGAGAAGCACGAATGCAGCGGATCCGTTTTTTGGGACCGGATTCTGCAGCGCGGACAACATTTGCCACTGACGTTCAGTCGAAGGTGCCAATCATGCGCAAGTACTGGACTCCAGTAGTCTTTTCGGCCCTGTCATCGGGCGCAGGGCTACTGGTTGCAGCCCTCGACAATGACTTTTTCGGTGCGGCGCTTGGCGTCCTTCTGACTGTGCCGCTTTCGGGAATTCTTATCGCGATGTCTTTGGTGGCCGCGGACGTGCTCACTTCGAAGTGGCGCAGCGAGACCTTCGATCTTCGTAGTTGGAAGATCCCTAGCCTCACCATCATCCTCCTCTTTTCGGTGGCTGTATTCGTCTCCTATGGGCCGGTCTATGCCTTGGCAACAGGGTTCCTGGTGCGCAGCGGCACTGTCAGCGATGCTGGCGCGGCCACTGTCATCGCAGATCCACTGGGAGTCCTGGCGCTCACGCTATTCTTGGCGTCCGCCCTTGTGGCGGCCTATCGATTACGCTGGAAGCGCTTCCACTTTGTCCTCGCTCTCGCGATGCTAGCCGCCGCAGTAATCGGCGAACTCATGGCCCGAAAGGCGCCGGCGCTCGGAGTCCTGGATCGAGATTCTCTGATGCTGGTTGTCGCCGCCCCATGCTGGGGCCTGATCGCAGGCTTGTGGAGCCTGTGGGGTCCACCGAAGCCGAGTTCGACGTAGGTCAAGTTGAGTTTGTAGCGCTCCCGATTTCCTGGGCGGTTGCGTGAGTCTATTCAAGCTGCGGTCTCGAGTGCGCTGAAGGCGGCACGGACCTCGGCTGGGGCTCGGTAGCCGTGACGCTCGAGTCGCCAGCGGTGGTTGTAGCGCACGCGGAATTCGGCGAGCGCAGCGTTGAGTTCGGCGACGGTCGGAAAGTAGCGCAGCCAGAGCAGCTGCTCCTTGAGCGTGCGGATGAAACGCTCGGCGCAGCCATTGCCTTCGGGCGCACGGACGAAGGCCGGAGTGGATTCGAGCCCCAGGAAGGCGATCTCGCGCTGGAAATCTTCGGACGTGTAGACGCTGCCGTGGTCGTGGCGCAGCAGGACGCCAGCCGCGATCTTCTCGTCGACCCCACCGAAGACTTCGGTGACGGCCTGGCGCACCGGCTCGAGCGCTTCGAATCGGCTGCCGCGGGCCGTGGCGTGCAGACCCAGGCACTCGCTCGCGCAGTGGTCGACCACGACGAAGATCGTCGCTTGGCCCTCGCCGGTCATCGTCGTCGTGCCGTCGGTGCTCCACATCTCGTCGGGTCGCTCGGTGGTGATCTTGCCGTCGTGGGTGCGCGGTCCGCGCGGAGCTCCGGTACGCGTCGGCGCCAGCAAGTTTGCTTCGCGCATCAGGCGCAGCACGCGCGGCTTGGAGGTGCGCACGCCCCCGGCGTGCAGCTGGGTTCAGGCCTTGCGATGGCCTTCGCCGACCCATTCGGAAGTCGCCAGCACCTGGCGGATTCGATCGAGAAGCTCACCGTCGGAAATGCAGGTCCTTGGGCCGCGCTTGCGAGGCAGTGACGTGCGCTGCCGCCGGTCGCGCGCCGCGTACACGCTCGAGCGTGCGACTTCCCACCAGCGACACACCCGAGCGAGCCCGTAGGGCCTGCCAGCCGAGGGGGAGAGGGTTTCGCTCATCGCCTCCGCCTCGGCCACAAGAAAGGCTTCTCGTCCTCCATCCGGTGGCAGCGCTCGAGCAGCAGCTCGTTGGCCATCGTGATCTCGCCGATCTTCGCTCGCAGCCGCTGGATCTCGTCGTCGCGCTCGTCGGCCGGCCGGCTCTTCAGGTTCGACTCACCCCCAGCGAGAAACTGGTCCCGCCAACCGGCCAGAGTCCCTGCCGTAACGCCAATCGAACGCGACACCGCGTCGAGGCTCTCGCCCCGCAGAACCCGCAGCACCGCCTCGCGCTTGCGTCGCGAGGAGAACCGACCCCCCTCGCCGCGCGCCGCGGGCTCTCCTGCGCTCGCCCTACGGGCTCCCTCCGGAGAGCCCGCAACTGCTCCTGCCTTCTTCCTTGCCATCTGCTCCTCCTCGGGGGATTCTTCCCCCAGTCAGATGTCCAAGGAAACCCTGGGGCGCAAGAGCTCATCTATGACATCCAGCGGCTCCGCCACGAGGCTGAGGGAGGAGGGCGCAACGGAGATTCTCAACAGTCGTTGCGGAACTCCAGCGATCCCTTCGCCGGATCCGGATTCTGCGGCGCATCCAACACCTGCCACTGAAGGAGACCGCCGTGCGACACCGCGATCGATATTCTGTCGCTTCGCTGCTCCTGTCGTTGCTCTTGTTGTCGGGGTGCAGACATCTGGAACGACTGGGCTGGTACACGCCGAAGGGGTCCGAGGAGCTCGAGGCGGCCCGGTCGTTGGCAACCGGTGAGATCGATCTTTCGGACGAACTCCGAAGCCGATTCCGGATGCCACCGGAGATCGACAGGAAATTCGAAGCCAAGGAGTGGCTGCTGCGCCGTGCTGACGAAATCGGCAGGGAGGATGTTCGAGTATCGGCCAGGTACCTGCTCGCATTCATGGTTGCAGCCGACGACTGCGCCGAGGCTGAGCGCCTGCTCGAGCAGAACGTTGGCCACGGGGCCTCTCAGCGAGCTCTGACCGCCATGACGCAGGAAGGGTGTGAAACACGGATTCGTCGCTGGATCGAGGAGTCGGAAGCGAAGTTCAAGGCGGATCCGGCTACGAGGGACGAGGAGTCGATCGAGTGGGTAGCTCGTGCCCGACGACAGTTAGAGCGAATCGAAGCACAGAAAGATGGTTCGTGACCACGAATCCGAGCCACCAGGTCTGCAACATTGCAGGTTCGTTCCGGCTCTTGGGATTGGAGGCTCTAGCCCGGTAGCGGGCTGGAGCCTCGCGGGCCAAACCCCCATGGGGCCAGACCTCGTTGTAGTCCCTGCTCTAAGCCTCGAGGGCCCTCCTCGGCGCCCGACGGCCTTACATCCGGTCGGGTTCGGGGATGCCGAGCAGGTCGGCGGCGGCGGTGAGGCCGCGGGCGAAGATCTGGAAGGTGGCGAGGCGGACGCGGCGCAGGTCGGGGTTCTCTTCGCGCAGCACCGGGTGGTGGTGGTAGAGCGCGTGGAAGGCCTGCGCGAGATCCAGGGCGTGGCGGGCGACGAGGGAGAGCTCGAGCGTCGCGGCGGCCTTCTCGACCGCTTCGCCGGTGCGCGCCACGGCGTGGACCAGCTCCCAGAGGTCGTCGCTCCACAGGCCGGCGTCCGTGGCGGCGAGCGAGTCGGCGGCGACCTCGGACTCGAGTCCGGCGGCAGCCAGCTTGCGGCCGATGTTGCGCGCCCGCACCAGCGAGTACTGCAGATAGGGCCCGGAGTCGCCCTCGAACGAGAGCGCCTCGTCGAAGTCGAAGGCGAGCACCCGGGTGGTGGTCGCCTTGACCATGAAGAAGCGCAGCGCCGCGGTGGAGATCTGGCGGGCCAGGGCGGCGAGTTCGTCGCCGGCCAGCTCGCGGTTGCGGCTGGCGATCTCCTCGCGCGCCTTCTCCTCCAGGCGGTCGAGCAGGTCGTCGGCCTTCACCCCGATCCCCTTGCGCCCCGACATCTCGAGCGTCTTGCCGTTCTCGGCGGCGAAGCCGAGCAGGCGGGCGGTGGCCGGGGAGAGCGAGACCATCTCGTAGGCGAAGTGGATCGAGCGCCCGGCCGCCTCGTGATGGCCGAGCGCCGAGAGGCCGGCGCGCACGATCTTCTGCAGGTAGCTCTGCCGGGCGTCGATGACGTTGACCACCCGCTCCCCGCCGCCGAAAGGCGGATGGTCGTCGACTCCGTCGGTGGTCGTCTGCCAGATCCCGGCCTCTTCCCAGCGCCGATACCCGAAGTCCCGGCCGAGCAGGCCGAACTTCCACATCTGGTAGGCGATGTCCTTGCCGACGTAGGTGATCGTGCCGTCCGAGCGGACGATCACCTTGTCGGGATCCTCGAGGCCGGCGAACTCCGGTGTCCCTTCGAGCGGCATCACCCAGCAGCCGGCGTTCTTGCCGGCGCTCTCGAGCCGCACCGCACCGGCCGCCTTGAGCTGCTCGAAGGCGACGTGGAAGAAGTCGAGCGCCAGGATGTCGCTCTCGTGAGTCAGCAGGTCGTAGCCGATGCCCAGCCGCGCCATCGTGGCGAGGTGGCGCGCCAGGACGCGGCGCGCCACCAGCCGACCCATCTCGGCGCGCTCGCCCTCGCCGCTTTCGAGCTGGTGCAGAGTGGCCCGCCGCAGCGACTGGCGGGTCGGGTCCTTCTCGTACCAGGCGCCGACCCGGCTGTAGAGGTCCCAGCAGTGGAAGTCGAACGGCTCGGGCAGCGCCGCGACCGCGGCGACGTCGCACCCCTCGATGTCGAGAAAGCCGACCACCACGTCGGCCACCTGGACGCCGGTGTCGTCGATGTAGTTCTGCACCTCGACCGGCGTGCCGAGGGCGCGCAGGCAGCGCACCAGCGTGTCGCCCAGGACGGCGTTGCGCAGGTGGCCGATGTGGGCCGCCTTGTTCGGGTTGATGTTGGTGTGTTCGACGATCACCTTGCCCGGCGGCGTGGCCGGCGCCGGGATCAGTGGCTCGCCGAGCAGCCGGGCGGCGAACGCGGGGCGATCGAAGTAGACGTTGAGGTAGCCGGCGCCCTCGATGCGGATCTCGCGCACCCCGGGGGGAGGCGGGAAGGCCCGCGCCAGCTCCTCGGCGATCTCGCGGGGCTTGCGGCGCAGGGTCCTGGCCAGGTGCAGGGGGGCGGGAAACGCCAGGTCGCCGAGGGCGCGTCGCGGCGGCACCTCAGCCACCGGAACGTGGTCGACCCCGAAGGTCGACCGGATGGCCGCCGCGAGGCCGGCGACGAGCTCCTGCTTCCAGGCCGCGAGCATGGGCCGCGCAGTGTATCGCAGCGTCCGGGCGCCGCGCGCGACCGGCCGGAGCGGTTCCGGACGCCCGTTTCTGGCGCTCCCGGCCGGGCGCTGATAGGATGCCCGGACCCGGACGGCGCGGCGAAAATGCGGCGGCAACCCGGGGCAGACCGACTCCAGCCATGGCCGAGACCAAGACCGAGAACCGCATCGTCATCCAGATGAACAACACCACCCTCGAGCTGGTGGAGGGGGACATCACGGAGCTGGACGTCGAGGCGATCGTCAACCCCGCCAACGAGAAGCTGCTGCTCGGCGGGGGGGTCGCCGGCGTGATCAAGAAGAAGGGCGGCCCGTCGGTGCAGGAGGAGTGCAAGCGGATCGGCTCGACGCCGACCGGCACGGCGGTGATCACCGGCGCCGGGAAGATGAAGTTCAAGCACATCCTGCACGCCGTCGGCCCGAAGATGGGCGAGGGGGACGAGGACCGCAAGCTCTCCTCGGCCGTCCGCTCCTCGCTCGCCCTGGCCGACCGGCACGGCCTCAAGTCGATGGCCATTCCGGCCATCTCGACCGGCAACTACGGCTTCCCGATGGACCGCGCGGCGCGCATCACCCTGACCGAGGTCCACCGCTACCTGCAGGGGGGCACCAAGCTGCAGCGGGTGATCGTCGTCCTGTTCGACGAGGACGCCTACAAGGTCTTCGCCCGCGAACTGCGCCGCGGCTTCCGCTGAGGCGCGCAGCGGCCGCGTCCGCATCCGATCCGATTGGCGAGGGCGGCCCGAGTGGCCGCCCTCGGTGCGTTCACGCCCCGTACTTCTCGAGGCGGCCGGCGTGGGCGAGCAGCAGCCCCATCAGGTCGCGCGAGGGGAAGGTGCCGAGGTGGCCGGTCGCCGCGGTGCGCTCGGTGAAACGTGCGGCGCCGTCGGCGAACGCCACGGCCCCCGAGACGAGCAGCGGCACCGGGTGGAAGCTGTGCGCTTTCATCGGCGCCGGGGTCGAGTGGTCGCCGGTGATCGCGACGACGTCGGGGCCGAGGGCGAGCAGCCGCGGCAGCTCGCGGTCGACCTCCTCGATCACCGCCGTCTTCGCGGCGAGGTCGCCGTCCTCGCCCGCCTGGTCGGTCTGCTTGACGTGCAGGAAGAAGTAGTCGAAGTCGGCCCAGCGCGCGGCGACCGTGTCGAGGATCTCGCCGATCCGCTTGCCGCAGGGGACGACCGCCATGCCGCAGGCCGAGGCGACGCCGCGGTAGAGCGGGTAGCCGGCGAAGGCGCCGAGTCGAAGCCGATAGAGCTCACCCATCTGCGGCAGATGGGGCAGCTGCGAGAAGCCGCGCAGCAGCACCCGGTTGGCCTTCGGCTCGTCGGCGATCGCCCGCTCCATGGCGGCGACGGCGCGCGCCACCAGGGCGGCGGTCGCGGCGCCCTCGGGAGCCGTCGCGACGGCCGCGGCGGGCGGCACGCCGAGCGCCTGCGGGTCGGTGTCGTCGACCGCGGCCGAGAGACCCGGACCGTCGAGCAGCAGGACGAACCGGTGCGCTTCGCCCGGGACGACCCGGACTCCCGGTCCGTCGAACTTCGCGAGCGCGACGTTCATCTTCGCGCAGACCCGTTCGCACTCCGCGGTCGGAATGCGGCCCGCACGGCGGTCGGTGAGCCGGCCCGCGGCGTCGGCGGTGGCGAAGTTGCCGCGCGCGACGACCATCGACGGCGTGATCTCGAGCCCCAGCCCGAGCGCCTCGAGCACGCCGCGGCCGATGTCGTTCTCGGGCGCGGCCGGGTCGTAGCCGAACAGGGCCAGGTGCCCCGGGCCGCTGCCCGGGGTGATGCCGGTGGCCACCGGCACGATCCGCCCGAGCGAGGCGCGTGCCGCGAGACCGTCGAGATTCGGCGTCACCGCCGCCTCGAGAGCGGTCCGCGGCTGGGCGGGCGTGGCGAGGTCGCCGAGACCGTCGAGCACCAGCAGGACGATCTTCGTGTCGGCCGGCCGGGCGAGACGCGAGAGCAGCGCGAGGTGGCGCACGGGAGCCTCCCGGATCAGGCGACGAAGTAGGCCGAGGCGCGTACCTGCAGGCGGGTGCGCGGCTCGAAGCCGCTGCCGACCAGCGCGTAGGAGGTACGCCCCCCGAGCACCGGCAGGACGATCCAGCCGTCGAAAGTCTCTCCGGAGCCGTAGGGGGCGACGACCGGCTCGATCTCGGCCAGCTTGGTCCAGTGATCCTCTTCGGGGTCGAAGGCGGCCTGCAGCTCGACGTAGGCGCGGTCGAGGTCGATCACCTTGTTGCCGGAGGGGTGCCAGACGGAGAAGACCAGCCGCACTTCGTCGAAGGGTTCGGTGTCGATCCAGCCGTCGCCCTTGACGACGAGCGGCCAGACGAAGCTGCCCGCCGAATCGGTGGCATGGATCTCGGGGGTGGTGTCGAAGAGGATCTGCAGCGTGCGTTCGTCGCGCGCGTCGCTCATGGATCTCCGTTTCGGGCGGGGGGGTCGTGGGAGGACGCGGAAACCCGGTCCGGCGCGTCGCGCCCCGCGCGCGACTCCCGGCCGCGGCGACCGGGGAGGCGTCGACCGACTCTATCAGCGGGCCGGCGCGAGCGCCCGGTCAGCCGGAGGTGCGCCGGCCGCCCGGAGTCCGCGGTGCGCCGCGCCGCAGCGCGTGGTCGGCGCGGCGCAGAATGCCGCGCAGAATCCGCACTTCGCGGCGCGTCGGCGCGGCGCGGGTGAGCAGCTGGCGCAGGTCGCGTTCGACCCCGGCGATCGTCGAGTCCCGCGCGAAGCCGATGCGGGCGAGCAGCGTCTCGAGCTGCAGGCCGAAGCCGGCCACCTCCTCGGCGGTGGCCCGCGGGTCTCCCGCCAGCGGGCCGGGAGCCGCCTCGTCGCGGGCGAGGAAGAGTTCCCAGGCGACGATCAGCACCGCCTGGGCGAGGTTGAGCGTCGGCTGCACCGGCGCGGCCGGGATGCGCACCAGCAGGCTGGCGCGCGAGAGCTCGTCGTTGGTCAGCCCCGACGACTCGGGGCCGAACACGAGCGCTGTCGCGGTTCCCGGCGGGTCGGCGGCCAGCCGGGCGGGCAGCTCGCGGGGCGAAACCAGCTGCTGCGGCCAGAGGCGGTCGCGCGCCGCGGTCGTCGCCACGACGCGGCCGAAGCCGGCGAGGGCCGCGTCGAGGTCGTCGAAGCGCCGCGCCTCGTCCAGGACGTGGGCCGAGTGCACCGCGAAGGCGCGGGCGACCGGGCCGAAGGGCACCGCCGGTTCGACCAGACGCAGCTCGAAGAGGCCCATGTTGGCCATCGCGCGGGCCACGGCGCCGACATTGCCCTCCTGCTGCGGACGCACCAGGACGACCGCCGGCGGGCGGGGCGTGTCGGGATCGGAATCGGCGACGACCATGGGGACGAGGGGTGGCCTTCAGTCCGTGCCGATCGTGGACCAGTGGACCACCGCGAGAACTGGCTCACCGGCGCCGCTGCCGAGGGCCCAGAGGACTCCGGGGTCGCCGCGCAGCGAGCCGAGCCGCATCTGACCGGCGCCGGCGCCGAGCGCGAACATCGTCCAGGCGAGCGGCTGAGCGTCGACCGCCAGCTCGGTGAGCGCGGCCGTCGCGAGGACGCCGCCGGCCACCCGGCCGTGGCGCTGGTCGAGCCAGCGTGGCAGCGGGTCGCCGCCGAGGCGGATCGGCCGGTCGTCGGCGCGCAGCAGGGCGAGCGCCTGGTCGCGCAGCAGAACCGGCTCGAGCGGCGCTGCGGCGCCGGGCAGGCGGGGCAGCTCGACCCTCCAGCCGCTCCCGTGCGGTCCCGCGCCGACGCCCCGCTCGACGCCGCCCAACCGGACGTGCAGGTTGTCCGCCCCGGCGGCGCGGGCGGCGTCGACCGCCCGGTCGACCGCCCAGCCGAGCTCGAAGGGCATCAGGTCGACCTCGCTGCCGCTCGCCGCGCGGACGGTCCGCTCGGCCGGGTCGAGCGCCAGGCGGTCGCAGCGGGACGAAGCGGCAGCGTCGGCGAGAACGTCGGGGGAGGGCCGGCCGGGCGCCGGGTGGCGGACGCCCCAGGCGCGCAGCACCCGCCCCCCCAGCGGACTGACCACCCCCTCGCTCCAGCGACAGAAGGCGTCGGCCCGCACCAGCAGCTCCCAGCGCTCGTCACCCGGGGCGACCCGGCCACCGGCCGCGTCGACGAAGGCGCGCTCGAGGGCGCGCAGCAGCCCCGGCGCTTCGGCGAGAGCTTGCCAGGCGGCACGCGCCGCGACGTCGGCGGCGGTCCGCTCGAGGCCGTGGATCTCGATGATCGCCGTCTCATCGGCGAGCCGCCCTTCGAGGCGGTAAACCTCGGCGCGGGCGTCGGCCGTCAACGGCAGGAGCAGCAGGGCGACCCCGACGGCGGCGCGGCGACTCATCGCAACTCTCCTCCCAGCTGCACCGACTTGACATTGACGAACTCGCGCAGCCCCCACTCACCGAGCTCGCGGCCGTGACCGGAGCGCTTGACGCCTCCGAAGGGGAGACGCGGGTCGGAGGCGACGATGCCGTTGACTCGCACCGTGCCCACCTCGAGTTCGGCGGCGGCGCGTTCGGCCTCGCTCCGCTCCCCCGTCCAGACCGCGGCGCCGAGTCCAAAGGGGGAGTCGTTGGCGCGGGCGATCGCTTCGTCGAGGTCGGCGACGCGGAAGATCGCCGCCACCGGGCCGAACAGCTCCTCGCGGACCGCGGGCGAGTCGGCGGGCGGTTCGGCGATCGCCGTCGGGGCGAAGAAGAAGCCCGGCCCGGGCAGCGCGTGGCCGCCGGTCAGCAGGATCGCGCCGCCACCGAGACTCTCGCGCACCTGGCGAGCGAGCTCGTCGCGCAGCGCCGCTCCGGCGAGCGGTCCGAGCTCGGTGGCCGGATCCATCGGGTCGCCGACGCGCAGCGCCGCGAGGCCCCGGACGAAGGCGGGGACGAAGCCGTCCCACGCCGATGCGTGGACGTAGAAGCGCTTGGCGGCGATGCAGGACTGGCCGCTGTTGACCGTCCGCGCGGCGACCGCGGCACGCGCCGCGCCGGCGAGGTCGGCCGAAGGCAGGACGAGGAAGGGATCGGCGCCGCCCAGCTCGAGGACAACCTTCTTGAGCGCCGCACCGGCGACGGCGGCGACGGCAGCGCCGGCGGCCTCGCTGCCCGTCAGGGTCACGGCGGCGATACGCGGGTCGTCGGCGAGCGATGCGGCCCGCTCACCGCGCACCAGCAGGAGCTGGAAAACGCCGGCGGGAAGCCCCGCGGCGGCGAAGGTCTCCTCGAGCGCCAGTGCGCAGCCGGTGACGTTCGAGGCCGGCTTGAGCAGCCCGACGTTGCCGGCCGCCAGCGCCGGAGCGGCGAAGCGGACCGCCTGCCAGTAGGGGAAGTTCCACGGCATCACGGCGAGGATCGCGCCGAGCGGGTCGTAGCGGACTCTGCACTCGCTCCCCGCGACGGCGACCGGGAGCGGCGCGAGGATGCGCGCCGCCTCGCCGGCGTTCCAGTCGAACGTGGCGGCGCACTTGTCGACCTCCGCCTCGGCGGCGGCGATCGGCTTGCCCATCTCGCGCACCGCCAGCTCGGCCAGCTCGCGCCGCCGCGCCCGCAGGCCGGCGGCGATCGACGTGAGCCGCGCCGACCGTTCGGCGACCGGCGTCCGGTGCCAGGCCGGGAAGGTGGCGGCGGCATTCGCCAGGCGCGCTTCGAGCTCGGCCGGCGTGTGCTCGGGTCGCCGCGCCAGCTCGGCGCCGGTGGTCGGGTCGATCGAGACGAGGGCCATGACGGTGCGATCCTAAGGCCGCTCGGGGCGGGGGCTTGACGAGGCATATTGAAGTGATATCATTTCGATACCTCAAGGAGGAGATCCGACATGGCCCCGATCCTGGAACGTCCCGCCCGCACGCTGCCCGGCGTCCCGTTGCTGCTGCTCCTGCTGGCCGCCATCGGCGCGGCGATCTGGCGTTTCGTCCTCGCGGTTCAGGCTCAGGACGCCCTGTTCGTCGTCGGCTGGCTGCTCGCCGCCGTCCTCGGCTTCGTTCTGCTTCTCGGCCTGTTCATGGTCGAACCGAACCAGGCGCGCGTGCTGACCCTCTTCGGCGCCTATCGCGGCACCGAACGCCGCCCGGGTCTGCGCTTCGCCAACCCCTTCTACGCCAAGCGGGGGATCTCGCTGCGCGTGCGCAACTTCGAGACCGGCCACCTGAAGGTGAACGACCACGACGGCAATCCGATCGAGATCGCCGCGGTGGTGGTGTGGAAGGTGGTCGACAGCTACGAGGCGGTCTTCCACGTCGACGACTACGAGAATTTCGTGCACGTGCAGAGCGAGGCGGCGCTGCGCAACCTGGCCACGCGCTACGCCTACGACTCGCACGGCGCCGACGACGAGAAGTCGCTGCGCGGCTCGACGGCCGACATCGCCGAGCAGCTGCGACACGAGATCCGCGACCGGCTCGAGCAGGCGGGCGTCGACGTGCTCGAGGCGCGCATCAGCCACCTCGCCTACGCGCCCGAGATCGCCCAGGCGATGCTGCAGCGCCAGCAGGCCTCGGCGATCATCGCGGCGCGACAGAAGATCGTCGACGGCGCCGTCGGGATGGTGGAGATGGCCCTGGCGCGACTCGAGGAGCAGAACATCGTCCAGCTCGACGCCGAGCGCCGCGCGGCGATGGTCTCCAACCTGCTGGTCGTCCTGTGCAGCGACCGCGCGACGACGCCGGTCGTCAACACCGGCTCGCTCTACTGACGGGGATCGCTTGGCGGAGAAGAAGGCTTTCCTGCTGCGGCTCGACCCGGCCGTCCACGCCGCCCTCGAGGGGTGGGCGGCCGACGAACTGCGCAGCGTCAACGGCCAGATCGAGTATCTGCTGCGCCGCGCCCTCGCCGCGGCGGGGCGTCTGCCCGGCGAACGCGGTCGCCGGTCCGGTCCGGAGAAAGGCAGGTCATGAAGGCGCAACGTTGCCCGAAGTGCGACGCCCGGATGGAGGTCGGCTTCGCCCTCGCCGACCGGCGCAACATGCTGCAGCCGGTGATCTGGGTCGAGGGGGAGCCGGAGTTCTGGCTGCTGCGGATCCTGCGTCTGCGTGGCCGGCGGCGCTACCGGATCGAGCTCCGGCGCTGCACGGCCTGCGGACTGCTCGAGTCATGGGCCACCGAACGGGAGCACTGAGCGCCGGCGAGGCCGCGCGCTTGACCGCGGGGTGCGCCGACCGCGAGACTCGGCGCACCATGCGACGTTCACCCGGAGTCCTCGCGCTCGCGGCGTTCGCCGCCGGCCTCGCGCCCACGGCTTTCGCGCAGCCCCTCGATCGGCTGGGCGCCATCGGCGACAGTCTCACCGACGAGTACGACGACCAGAACTTCGGCGCCTACGCCCGCAACTGGCTGGAGCTGCTGGTCGAGCAGCGCGGCGTGGAGGTCGGCCCCACCGCCGCCCAGGCCGGCGAGCCGGGCGGCACCTGGGGGGAGCCGCGGCGCACCGGCTACCAGGAGAACTGGGCGCGCTCGAGCGCCGACACCGGCACCGCGATCGCCCAGGGGCAGCACACCGGGCTCGCCGGCGGCATCGTGCGGGGCGTCTCCCACGCGGTGGTTTTCATCGGCAACAACGACTTCCGTCCCGGCTTTCCTCCGAGCGACAATGGCTATCCGTACAACGCGATCTACAACGGCGCGTGGACGGCGCAGCAGATCGAAGCGCATCTCGTCGATTCGATCGCCGACCTCGGCACGCTGATTGCGCCGCTCGAGGACTCGAGTTTTCGCATCGCGGTCGCCAATGCCATCGACTTCGGCGCGACGCCCCTGGTCGAGCTGCTCTTTCCCGACGCCACCAAGCGGGACCGCGTCACGACGGTGCTCGCCGAATTCTCGAATCGGGTCCGCCAGCTCGCCGAGGACCGCCACCTCGCCTTCGTCGACCTCTTCGCCTTCGGCAAGGCGGCGTTCGGCACCAACAC
>CAYYIK010000053.1:15370-21876 GCA_964471955.1 uncultured Thermoanaerobaculia bacterium
ACCTCGCCTTCGTCGACCTCTTCGCCTTCGGCAAGGCGGCGTTCGGCACCAACACCGCGCCGCGCGCCAGCCTGCTGGTCGGCAACGTCGCGATCGACCTCAACGGCTTCGCCGACCAGGCCGGCACCCCCGCGGCGTTCGTCGAGGACGGCATCCATCCGCACACGGTCGCGCAGGGGATTCTCGCGAACATCTGGCTGGCGGCGCTCGACCAGCACCTGGGCGCCTGCGTGCCGCCCTTCAGCGAGGCCGAGCTGCTGGCGCACAACGGTCTCGCATACGGCGGCAGCGACACGCTGGTCGCCGAGATCGGGCCGCTCGGGCGCTTCGTCGAGTCGTTTCCCGCCCCCGGCGAGCCGCTGTTCGCCGACGGCTTCGAGTGCGGCTCGACGGTCGCCTGGATCTCCGCCACGGCCTGACCCGGAGCGGCGCGAGGCGCGGATCGTACGTGGCCCGGCGGCCCCGGGCTCCGGTTCAGGGGTCGAGCGGCGAGACGCGCACCGCCGTCGTCCGCCAGCGGGCGGCGGCGAGCGCCAGCGCCAGCCCGGCGTCGCTCGGGTAGACGCGGGCCTCGATGCGGCGCTCGCGCAGGGCGAGGACGGTCGTACCGGCGAGCGGAAACGGGTCCAGCCGCAGCTCGATTCCGGCCGGTGTCTCCGCGACTCCGGCCCGCCAGGGGGGCACCGCCAGCAGGGCCGTCGACCCGCAGCAGGCCACCAGCGAGAGCTGATCGGCGAGCGCGAGCCAGCGGTCGTCCGCCGCGAGCTCGGCGGGGGTCCGGCCCGCTTCCGCGAGGAGGACGGTCACCGCCTCGCGCTGGCGTCCGAGCAGCGGGCCCCAGTCCGGGTCTCCGGCGCGGGCGTCGAACAGGCGCAGGAAGTGCGCCGCGATCTGTGCCGCCCGCCCGGGATCCTCCGCCGCGAAGCGGGCGATCCCCCGTTCCCAGACCTCGCGGCGCAGCGCCTCGGGCTGGCCGAGGAAGTCGACGGGGGCGCCGGTCGCCGGGTCGACCCGCGGGGCGGCGTCGGCCTCCCACCAGCCGTTGTCGTGATCGGCCACCGCCCGCAGCAACGCCTCCCGGCGCGGGTGGCCGGCGAGCTCCGGGAGGCGGAAGAGGGCGAGCAGGTCGGCCGCCAGCCGGGCGTGGTCGGCCTGGGTGACGAGAGCGAGCTCACCGTCTGTCGGGCGGACGATCACTACCCGGCAGGATAGCCGAGAGGCCGGGGGGGCGGCGCTACACTCGGGACATCATGCGCAAAGTCACCCGCGAAGAGGCCCTCGAATACCACCTGCGCCAGCCGCGCGGGAAGATCGAAGTCGTCCCCACCAAGCCGACCGCCACCCAGTTCGACCTCTCCCTCGCCTACACGCCCGGAGTCGCCGAGCCCTGCCTCGAGATCGCCGCCGATCCGATGAAGGTCTACGACTACACCTCGAAGGGGAACCTGGTCGCCGTCATCTCCAACGGCACCGCCGTGCTCGGACTCGGCAACATCGGCGCCGCGGCCGGCAAGCCGGTGATGGAGGGCAAAGGGGTGCTGTTCAAGCGGTTCGCGGGCATCGACGTGTTCGACATCGAACTCGCCACCGAGGATCCCGAGGAGCTGATGCGCGCCGTGCGGCTGCTCGAGCCGACCTTCGGCGGGATCAATCTCGAGGACATCAAGGCGCCGGAGTGTTTCGAGATCGAGCGTCGCCTCAAGTCCGAGATGTCGATCCCGGTCTTCCACGACGACCAGCACGGCACCGCCATCATCTCCGGCGCGGCGCTGGTCAACGCGCTCGAGATCACCGGGAAGAAGATCGAGGAGGTGAAGGTCGTCTTCGCCGGCGCCGGCGCGGCGGCCATCGGCTGCGTGCGGCTCTACCAGCTTCTCGGCCTGCGCAAGGAGAACGTCGTTCTGTGCGATCGCAAGGGGGTGATCTGGAAGGGGCGGCCGGGCGAACACGACGCGCAGAAGCTCGAGTTCGCCGCCGACACCGCGGCGCGCACCCTCGCCGAGGCGCTCGACGGGGCCGACGTGCTGGTCGGCCTGTCCGGGCCGGGGATCGTCACCGGCGAGGATCTGCGCCGCATGGCGCGCGACCCGATCGTCTTCGCGATGGCCAACCCGGTTCCCGAGATCGGCTACGACGAAGCGCTGGCGGCCCGGCCGGACGTCATCATGGCGACCGGCCGCAGCGACTACCCGAACCAGGTCAACAACGTGCTCGGGTTCCCGTTCATCTTCCGCGGCGCCCTCGACGTGCGCGCCACCGACATCAACGACGAGATGAAGCTCGCCGCGACGCGGGCCCTCGCCGCGCTGGCGCGCGAGGACGTGCCCGACTCGGTGCTCAAGGCCTACGGGCTCGAACATCTGAAGTTCGGCCGCGAATACCTGATTCCCAAGCCCTTCGACTATCGGGTGCTGCTCCAGGTCGCTCCGGCGGTGGCCCGGGCGGCGGTCGACTCCGGGGTGGCGCGCCTGCCGCTCGGCGACGTCGAGGCCTACCGACGCCGGCTCGAGCACCTGGTTTCGCGCCGCCTCGAGCTGATGCGGGTGGTCGTCGATCGGGCTCGCCGGGCGCCCAAGCGGATCGTCTTCCCGGAGGGGGAGAACGAGAAGATCCTGCGCGCCGCCAAGATCCTCGTCGACCAGGGGATCGCCCACCCGATCCTGCTGGCGCGGCCGGAGCGCATCGCCGGTCAGCTCGCCGAACTCGGCCTCGGGGAGGAGGACGTCACCGTCGTCCACATCGAGACTTCCCCCCGCCAGGAGGAGTATCAGCGCCGCCTCCACGAACTGCGCAAGCGCGACGGCGTGACCCGGGAACAGGCCGCCAAGCTGATGCTGCAGCGCAACTACTTCGGCACCATGATGGTCGCCGCCGGCGACGCGGACGGCGTCATCTCGGGACTGACCTTCGAGTATCCCGACACCATCCGTCCGGCGCTGCAGATCATCGGCACGCGGCCGGGGATTCGCCGCGTCGCCGGGGCCTACGTCCTGATCCTCAAGGATCGCCTCTTCTTCTTCGCCGACACGACGGTCAACATCGAGCCGGACTCCGAAACCCTCGCCGAGATCGCCCTGGTCACGGCCGAGTTCGCCCGGCGTTTCAACGTCACGCCGCGGGTGGCGATGCTCTCCTTCTCCAACTTCGGCTCCAACCCGCATCCGGCCGCCCGCCGGGTGCGCCAGGCGGTCGAGATCGCCCGGCGGCGCGAGCCGGGGTTGATCATCGACGGCGAGATGCAGGCCGACACCGCGGTCCTCGGCTCGATTCTCGAGGAGCACTACCCCTGGTCGGAGCTCAAGGAGCCGGCCAACGTACTGATTTTTCCGGAGTTGCAGTCGGCCAACACGGCCTACAAGCTGATCTGGCGGCTCGCCGGAGCCGAAGCGGTGGGACCGGTCCTCCTGGGCATGGCACGCCCGGTCCACGTCTTGCAGAAGGGGGTCGAGGTGACCGATATCGTGAACATGGCGGCGATCTGCGTGGTCGACGCCCAGGAGCTTTCCGGCTCCGCACCATTCGGGCCAACCTGACCTAGAATCAGCAGGACCCCAAGGGAGGAATTCTCATGAAGCGCAGTCTCGCACTGGCGACCCTCGTAGCGGTCGCGACCCTCGCCGTGGCCGGCGTCGCCCGGGCCCAGGAGAGCAAGCCGCGCATCGCGGTGCTCGAATTCAAGAACAAGGCCGACAACCAGTGGTGGTACCACGGCGGCGCCGAGGCGGCGCAGGACGTGTTCGTCACCGAACTGGTCAAGTCCGGCCGCTTCCGCGTCGTCGAGCGCGAGCAGCTCGCCGCCCTGATGCAGGAGAAGAACCTCGCCCTGTCGGGCGACATCGATCCGGCCACCGCCACCCGCGCCGGCAAGCTGCTCGGCGTCCGCTACCTGCTCACCGGCGCGGTGACCGAGTACGGCGCCATGGAGACCGGCGCCCACGGCGCCTACCGGGTCGGTTTCTCGGCCGGCAAGAAGACCTTCACCGCGGCGATGAATGCCCGCATCATCGACACCGAGACGGGCGAGATCGTCTGGGCCGACGAAGCGCGCGGCGAGGACGCCAACTTCAAGCTGTCGATCGCCGGCTTCGGTGGCGGCGTCGACAACGACACCCGGATGTTCGACAAGGTGATGAAGCCGGTGATCCAGCAGCTGACCGCCTCGATCAAGGCCGCCGACCTGTAAGTCGCAGGCCGGCTGTCCCGCCCCAAACCGAGAGAGGCGCCGCGAGGCGCCTCTCGCTCTTTCTGGGGGACGCTTCGCTGGTGCGCGGGGATCCCGGTTGGGACGCGGCGAAGATCAAAACAAGAACTCATGGAAGGAAAAAGATGGAAGCGGCGGGCAGGCCGGGCTGCCGGGGTCACCTCGGTCTGGCAAGTTCCCTTGCCTGGAGGTGATTCGCCTTCGTCTTTGCCCGCGCCCTTGGCTGCGCCTGCTCCTCCGGCGATTGTTCCCATACTCCGAAAGCGCTTTCGTGACTCTCGGTCGCCACCTGTCGTCCTGGGCGTCGTCCTGAGCCCCCGCCACCCACGAGTTGGAATGAAACCCCTCATTGGGAGAGGCGCAAGCGCTGCTCGCGAGGTCCCGGAGGCCCCTTGACAGGGAGCTCAACCTGCAGTAATAGTGGTGCGATTCGCCGGGAAACCCGTTGCGAGAGGAGGTGCCCGTGAACGTCAGCCATCGGAGGATTTGGATTCCGTTTGTGTTCGTCGCCGGGCTCGCCTTGGCGGCGTCGACGCCCGCGGCGCGGGCTCAGTGCTGGGTCTGCATCGATACCAACTGCACGGATGTCACCTCGCTGGGCATCTGCGGAGGTGCCAGCTGCACGGTGAACTGCCAGCAGTTCTGCTGGTGCCGAACGCAGGGGTCCTGCGGACTCTGCAGCCTGCGGGGCGAGGCGGACCTGAAAATTCCGGAAGTCGCGTCACCCGTCCGGGTTCCCGAGTCGGCGTTCGAAGGCTTGAGCGAGCTGGATCCGCTTCTGGCGGAGATGCTCGCGGTGCATCTCGGCGAGTTCCGCCCCGGACGGTTCCAGGGGTCGGCGGGAAATCCGGCGGGCCCGTTCGAGCGGAAGCGGGAGCTGTTCACTTACCGCGGTCAGATCGAGGAGGCCGTCGCGGGAGGGTACTCGTTCCGGTTCGACCTCACCGGGTGCGAGCAGGCGTCCGGGATCGCGGGGACGGTCTATCCGGAACTGGCGCGACTCGACGCGACGGCGTTCCTCGAAGATGGCGGCGTGGCCTGGGAGTTCACCTCGCCCGCCGGGAACCAAGAGTAGCCCGGATCGCGCCGCCACGCCCGGGCCACGCCAGAGTCGCTTCCCACCCGAAACGAGCCACGACTGACCGTCGGGCGGTCGCCCGGATTCGAACTCCCCCGGTCAGCCGCCGCCGAGGGTGAAGGCGACGCGCAGGTCGAACCACATCTTGACCTTGACCCCGTTCTTGGTCGCCGGCGCGTAGGTGCACTTGCGGGCGTAGTCGACCGCCGCCTCGTCCATGCCGAGACCCGCCTGGGCACCGACCTGCTTGACCTCGGCGGCGCGGCCGTTCTCGTCGACCAGGACGCTGACCGTGACCGTCGCCTCCTTCTTCATCCGGCGGGCGATCGGCGGGTAGGCGAGGGGGGGCTGGCGGGTCACCCGCGGCGGGACCACTCCGGGGCCGGGCGTCACCAGCTCTCCGACGCGCACTTGCGGCGCCGCGGCCGGCGTCGTCGCCGCCGCGGTCGGGGTCGGAGCCGGGGCGGCCGGCTGGCTGGCCGGCTGCGTGGCCGGCTGCGTGGCCGGCTGCGTGGCCGGCGGGGTCGCGGCGGCCGGCTGGCTGGTGGACGGGGGCGGCGTCGGGGTCGCGGCCGCGGTGCGGGCCGGAGGTGGCGTGGTCGGCAGGGTCTCGACGGTGCGCTGCTGGACGGTCGGCGCCGCGGGAGCCGTCGCCGTCCGTTCGGCTTCGGCCCGGCGGGCGTCCTCAAGCTGCTTCTGCAGCGCTTTCATCTGCTCGTCGTACTGCGCCTTGACGCTCGCCTCGAGCTGCTTCGACTGCTCGGCGACCATGTTGGCGATCTGTGCCTGGATCTCCTCGGGCGTCGGGCCCGCCGGCTCGGCGGGCGCCGGTGCGGCCGCCTCTTCGGCGGCGGGAAGCGGTTCGGCGGCGGGCGCCGGTGCCGGCTTGGCGCGGCCGAAGAGGAACCAGCCGCCGACGGCGAGCACCGCCACCCCGCCGATGGCCGCGGCGATCAGACCGGTCTTCTTCCCGCCTCCTTTGTCTTCCGAGATTCCGTAGCGCTCGCGCAGGATGTCGGTGTTCTCGCGCACCGGACCGGAGTCGCGCACCGGGCTCGCAGCAGGCGCCGCGGCCGCGGGCGTGGCGGGCGCGGCGGCGGCCGGCTGGTCGGGAATCTGGATCGCCTGCGTCCGTTCGGTTTCGAGCTCCTGGGTCTCACGCTCGATCTCGTCGCGGAAGAGGCTGTGCAGGTAGAAGGCGAGGTTGAACGTGGTCGGGTTGTATTG
>CAYYIK010000054.1:0-20071 GCA_964471955.1 uncultured Thermoanaerobaculia bacterium
CTCACAGCGCCGCGGCGAAGGAGTCGGCGGCGGCCTCGCAGAGGTCGCCGAGGTCGACGCCGTCGATGTAGAGGTGGTTGACCTGGACGCCGACCGGCACGCGCAGCGCCGCGCCGTCGGCGCGGAAGCGGCCGAAGGCGATCTGCGGCTGGCCGGCGGTCGGGTCGACCGGCGGCACGTGGGTGAAACCGGTGAACGGCACCCCCGGCAGCGCGGTGTAGTAGGCGAAGTCGGGTTCCCGGCCGCCCGACAGGTCGACGGCGCGCGAGGCCTCCTCCATCGCCAGCGCGGCGCGCGGAAAGAACACCGCCGGATCGGCATCCCACTCGAGCGTGGCGAAGGAGAAGGTCCGGCGCGGCGCCGGCACGGTCAGGCCGAGTCGCAGCCCGTCGTATTCGACGACCTCGCCGTCGACCAGGCGCACGCGGAAAGCCGGCAGGGTGAGCAGCGCGCGGTGGAAGGCCCAGCAGAAGCCGGCATAGACGGGCAGGCCGGCCTCGGCCAGCCGGGCGCGCAGCCGCGTGCCATCGAGCTCGAAGGTCGTCGCGTAGAACGGCGCCGGGTGGGCGCGATAGAACTCCACGTGGGCCCGGCGAGGGTAGTCGGGCAGCGGGCGGAAGGGCATGGCGGGCGGGCTCCGGGGCGATTCTACGCGGGCCCGCCCGCGACCGGGCGGCGTCGCGCCGTCAGCCCGCGGCAGCGGGCGCCCCGGCGGCGAGCCGCCGGCGCACCGCCGCCCAGCCGGCGAGCAGGAAGACCGTCTCCACCGCCGCGATGCCGAGCAGGATGCGCACCAGGTTGGAGCTGCCGAAGCCGTAGCTGTGCAGCCCCGAGGCGAGGACGAAATTGACCCCGAGGTAGGTCATCAGGATCGTCCAGTAGGCGACGATGCTCCCCACCGCGACGCCGAAGTCGTGGATCTGCTGGTCGAAGCGGGCGTGCAGGATCGCCATGTAGGCGAGGAAGGCGACCAGCGACCAGACCTCCTTCGGGTCCCAGCCCCAGTACCGCCCCCAGGACGAGGCCGCCCAGATCGAGCCGGTGAGGATGCCGGCCAGCAGCAGGATCGAGCCGACGTGGGTGTACCAGTAGGCGAGCTGGCTCCAGCGCGCGATCAGGTCGCGCCGGCCCGGCGCCAGGATCTCGGCGCCCACCACCAGATGGGCGAAGAAGGTGACGATGGTCAGCGTCGCGTAGCCGACCATGATGATCGGCACGTGGATGGCGAGCCACGGCGTGCCCGAGAGCACCGGTGGCATCGGGTGGATGAACGGGTCCATCGGCAGCAGATCCGAGAGCAGCGCGGCGAGCCCGGCCATCGCGGCGGCGTTGAAGATCAGCATCCGGTTGCGCAGCAGCACCGAGACGACGCCGAAGAGGGCCACCCCCCAGCCGAGGAAGAGCATCGACTCGAACATGTTGGAGGCCGGAATGCGGCCGGCGATCTGCCAGCGCTCCCAGATCCCCCAGGTCATCACCAGGAAGCCGCCGAGCGTGCCGACCCGCGCCACCCAGCCGAGACCGAGGCGGTCCCGGCCGAGGGTCAGCCCGGCGGCGAGCGCCGCCGGCACCAGCAGCCACCAGGCGAGGCGGGTCGGCCGCGCGGCGTTGTAGCGCACCTCCCGCTCGAGCGCGGCGGCCGTCGGGTAGTCCGCCGGCGCCGTCGCGGCGGACTGCCGCCCGGCCTCGAGCAGCGCCGCCGCCGAGCGGGCGCCCGCGACCGGCGCCCAGGCAGCGATCGGGTCGGCCCCCGGGCGGAGGCGGATCGCCGTGCCGCGCAGGTAGTCGTCGAGCTCGACCAGCCGCCCCTCGAGCTCGAGCAGGTGCTTGTCGACCGGTGCCAGGCGCTCCTCGGCCTGGCGGCGCTGGCGGGCGCGCGCGAAGCGCTCGAGCAGGGCGCGATTGCCGACGAGCTCCTCGAAGCTCGCCCAGCGCCGGCCGTCGACCCCGGCCACTTCGGCCACGTCGCGGCGCAGCCGGACGATCGGCGCGCGCCTCCAGCCGTCCGGATCGAGTGTCCAGCCGGCGGCCATCGCCACCGGGTCGACGCCCGGCCAGCTGCGTCTGCCGGTGACCTCGAAGACCGCATTGCGCGCCTGGGTGTCGAACGGCATCGTCCGGCCGTCGTGCTGCACCGCCAGGCGGCGCAGACTCTCGACCGTGGGGGCATCGGGCACCTGCGCGGCGTCGAGCGGCGCCGCGAGGCCCGCCAGGGCCAGCGCGAGAGCCGCGGCCCCGGCCCGGACCAGCCGGCGGTGCTGCAGCAGGCGGGTCGCGAAGACGACGATCATGCCCGCCACCAGCAGGGTGTAGCCGACGAAGACCACCCACTGACCGGGGTCGCGCGCCACCGAGAGGATCGACATCTCCCGCCCGTCGCGCAGCTGGTAGCTGCTCTGGAAGAACTGGAAGCCGCGCCAGGAGAGCGGCCGGTTCATCTCGATGATCGCCGGCTGCTCGCCCGAGTCGGGATCGAGCACGACTACCCGGCTGCGGAACATCGCCGGCCGCTGGGTGCCCGGATAGGTGTCGATCTCGAAGGCGTCGAGGCGCACCTGGAAGGGGAGCTCGAACGGCGGCGCCTCCCCCTGGGCGCCGCGCAGGATCAGGTTCGAAGCCTGCCCCTCCCAGAGCGGCATGCGCCCCTCCACCTTGAGCGCCCAGGTGGCCAGCGAACCGCCGAGGATGAGCAGCATCGACAGGTGAGTGACCGCGAAGCCGAGCCGCCAGAGGCTGCGGGGCCAGCGGTCGACGATCGCCGCCAGCAGATTGAGCGCGAAGATCCCCTGCAGGAGGAGGAACCAGGGGGAGAAGTAGACCGCCTGCGCCGCTTCGGTGCCGCGCAGAGATTCGACGATGGTGCCGCCGGCCAGCACGCCGGCGAGCAGCAGCAGCAGGGCGACCGTCAGTTTCAGCGAGGCGAACGCCTCGAGCCAGCGCTTCATGGCAGGTTCTCCCGATGGGGTCGTGCGGCAGGTGGGGCGACGGCGATCACGGCGGGATCATCTCCGGCCTCCGCCGGCCCGCCGCCACCCGGGGGGCGGGGGTCGGCAAGTGGGGAGAATCCCCCACCCGCCACCCCAAAGGAGGGGAATCTTCCGCTCCCCCCGGGCCGCGACGTCCGGCCGGAGAGCGTCTACATTGGCCGCCATGGAGCCGCCCGCAGCCGCCCCGCCCCCCGGCCCCGTCCCCTCCGCGTCCCCGGCGGCCGGGACGGGGCGACGCCGCTTCGCCCGTCTCGGCTCGGCACGCGCCCGCTTCTGGGGCGTCATGGTTCCGATCCACGTCGCCGCCTTCGCGGTGCTCTATTTCGGCAACCTCCGCCTGCTCGACCGCGCCTGGACGGAGGCCGGCGCCACGGCGGCGCGCTTCCGCCTCGAACAGGCGGTGCGCGACATGCCGCTGCTCATCCAGGCGGCGCGCGCCGGCCGCAGCCCGCACGTCTTCGCCCACCTGCTCGCTGCCCACCAGCCGATCGGCCTGCGCCTCTATCGGGGCGATGGCGAACCGCTCGACCCGGGCAACGTCTCGACTCCCGCCGCGGAGCGGGCGCGCGTCGACGAATTTCTCGCCCGCGCCGCCGCCGCGCCCGAGGTCTGGATCGAGAGCGACGCCGAACGCCGCCACTTCGTGCGCGGCCTGGTCCGGCTCGCCGCCGAAGGGTCGTGCGCCAACTGCCATCAGGCCGGTTCCACGCTCGGCGTCGCCTCGATGAAGATCGACTTCACGGCGCAGTACGACGAGATCCGGAGCCTGCTCGGGCGCCGTCTCTCGCTCCTGCTCGGCGCCTGGCTGGCGCTGATCGCCGGGGTCGCCCTGCTCGTCCAGCGCTCGGTGCGCCGCTCGGCGGCGCAGCTGCACGCCGACCTGGCGGCGGCCTCGGCCGGGCGCGCCGAGCCGCCGGCCGGCGGCGAGCTACCCCTCGACCCGATGGCCGCCGAGGTCCACCGCGGCGTGCGCACGTTTCTCGCCCGCCAGCGGGCGCGCGAGAGCGAAGTGGCGAGCCGGCTCGAGCGGGTCGACCAGCTCGCCTCGCTCGGACAGCTGGCGGCCGGTCTGGCCCACGAGATCAAGAACCCGCTGGCCGGCATCCAGGGGGCGATCGAACTGCTGCGCGACGAAGCGCCGAGCGACGACACCCGGCGCCTGCACGACGAGATGCTCGGCGAACTGCGCCGCGTGCACGGCATCCTGCAGCGGCTGCTCGAATCGGGGCGCCCGGCGCCGCTGCGCCTGGTGGCCACCGACGTGGCGAGCCAGTTGACCGAAGCCGCCGACCTGCTCGCGCCGGCGCTGCGCCGCAACGGCGTCGCCCTCGCCGTCGAGAGCGCCGCGCCGCTGCCGACGATCCAGGTCGACCCCGCCAAGCTCCGGCAGGTCCTGGTCAACCTGATCCAGAACGCCTCGGAGGCGATGACCGGCCGGGGCGGCCGCGTGACGCTGCGCGCCAGCCCGCTGCCCGAAGCCGCGGGGGTCCTGCTCGAGGTCGAGGACGACGGCCCCGGGATTCCGCCGGCGCAGCAGGCGAACCTCTTCGAGCCCTTCTTCACCACCAAGTTCACCGGCACCGGCCTCGGCCTGTCGATCTCGAAGAGCCTCGTCGAGCAGCACGGCGGACGCATCGAGGTCGACTCCGAGCCGGGGCGGGGCACGACCTTCCTGATCTACCTGCCCGAGCGGCCACCGGATGCCGTCCACGGGCCCGGCACGGAGAGCTGATCCATGGCCCTGATCCTGGTCGTCGAGGACGAGAAGCTCCTGCGCTGGGCGCTCGAGCAGCAGCTGGCCCGCGCCGGCCATTCGGTCGTCGCGGCGCCCGACCTGGCCACCGCGGCGACCCATCTCGCCGCCGCGCAGCCCGACGTCGTGCTGCTCGACCTGGGACTGCCCGACGGCCACGGGCTCGACTTCTACGAGTCCAACCGGGAGCGTCTCGAGGGGAGCGTGGTGATCGTCATGACCGCGCTCGGCCAGGTCGGCGAGGCGGTGCGGGCGATGAAGCTCGGAGCCCTCGACTTCCTCACCAAGCCGGTGGACAAGGCCGATCTCGTGGCGCTGGTCGAGCGCTCGCTCCACGTGCGCGGCGACCGCCTCGAGGCGCAGGCCTCGCGGCGCAGCCGCGAACAGACCCTGGCGCAGGCGGTCGTCGGCGACGCGCCCGCCTTCCGCCGCGTCCTCGAGCTGGCCGAGCAGGTGGCGCAGAGCGAGATCGGCACGGTGCTGGTCCAGGGCGAGAGCGGCTCGGGCAAGAACGTGGTGGCGCGCCACATCCACGCCTGCTCGGCTCGCCGCGAGCGCCCGCTGCTCGAGGTCAGCTGCGCGACCATCCCGGAGAATCTGCTCGAGAGCGAGCTGTTCGGCCACGAGAAAGGGGCCTTCACCGACGCCAAGGCGGTCAAGCGCGGCGTCTTCGAGCTGGCCGAGGGGGGGACGGTGGTGCTCGACGAGATCGGCGAGCTGCGCCTCGACCTGCAGGCCAAGCTGCTCCACTTCCTCGAGGAGCGGCGCTTCCGGAGAGTGGGCGGCACGCGCGAGATCGTCGTCGACGTGCGGGTCGTCGCGCTGACCAACCGCGACCTGGCGGCGATGGTGCGCGAGCGCACCTTCCGCAGCGACCTCTTCTACCGCCTCGCCGTCTTCCCGATCGACATGCCGCCGCTGCGCGAGCGCTCGACCGACATCCTGCCGCTGGCGCGCCACTTCCTCGCCACCCTGCAGCCGAAACTCGGTCGGCGATTCGACGGCTTCGACCGGAGCGCCGAAAACCTGCTGCTCGCCTGCTCCTGGCCCGGCAACGTGCGCGAGCTGCGCAACGTGATCGAGCGGGCGCTGGTGGTCGAGCGGGGAGAACGGATCAGCGAGCAGGCGCTGCGGCTCGACGCCGCCTCGAGCGCCTCGCCCGAGCCGGGCCCCGAGCCCGCCGCCCTCCCCCCCGGCATCGTGCCGCTCGAGGAGATGGAGCGCGAACTGGTGCGGCGCGCCATGCAGGCCGCCGGCGACAACCAGACCCGCGCCGCCGAGCTGCTCGCCATCACCCGCGACCAGCTGCGCTACCGGCTGAAGAAGTTCGACATGCGCCACGACGACTGACCGGAAGCGGCACGGTCCTTGCGAGGACATGTCGGTGGAGAACCCGCTGCGTGCGCCTGCTCGTCCTCGACCCCAGCCATATCCTGGCCTGGATCGTTCGTCACGAGCACCCGGAGCTCGAAGTCGACGAGGCGGCCGATTTCGACCAGGCCGCCCGCCGGCTCGCCGAATGGCCGCCGGATGCCGCCCTGGTCAGCCTGCCGCCGGCCAGCGTGCCGTGGCGCGACTTCCAGCGCCGCTGCTCCGGCCACCACCCCGCGGTGCCGGTCCTCTACGAGAGCTGCCTGCCGGTCGAACGCGCGGCCGCCGGACTCGAGGAGGGGGACGGCTGGGCCGAGTTCCTGCTCAAGCCGGCCAGCCGCGCCGAGCTCGCCGCGGCCCTCGACCGACTGCTTGCCGCGGCCGGCGCCCCCGCGTCGGCGCCGCTCAGCCCGCGGCGCGGGTCGTGAAGCTCCAGCGGCGTGGCTCGGCAACCTCCCCCTGCGTGTCGCGGAAGAGGCGGTACTGGGCGCTGTTGAGCCAGATCACGTAGGTGCGCCCGGGCTCGAGCTTCACCGGCAGGGCCGCGGTGCGACCGTCCGGCTCGAAGTAGGCGGCGCCGGTGGTGGCGGGGAAGCTGTCCCCCCCTTCGGTCACCCAGGACCAGCTCGCCTCCATCGGCCGGTCGAAGGTCGCCCGCAGCACGCCGAGAGACGGATCGACGTCGGTTGCGCCGTCGGCGGGCGTCAGCTCGATCACCCGCGGCGCCGTGCGACGGTGCGCCGAAACCGGTGCCGGCCCCCCGGCGGGGGTCGCGCCCCGGGTCGAAAACGTCCACCGCACCGGCTCGGCCGACACCCCCTGCGGATCGCGGAAGTACGGGTACTGGGGCGAGTTCACCCAGAGGACGTAGTCGCGTCCCGGCGCCAGCGTGACGGCGACCGTGTTGGTGGTGACCGCCTCGTCCCAGGTCGACTCGCCCACCTCGGGTGCCGTCGACGGGTTCTCGATCACCCAGGCCCACCCCTGCGGGTCCATCGGCCGGTCGAAGCGGACGGCGAGCGTCGTGCGGGCCGGATCGACGTCCGTCGCGCCGAGCGGCGGGTCGAACTCGATGGGGCGCGGCGCCCCGGCGGCCGGTACCGTCTCGACCGCGAGCGCCGGCGCCGGAGCATGCTCCCGGCAGCCGCCGGCGACCAGCGCCGGCAGGAGGAGCAGGATCGCGACGGGGTGCCGCGCGGGGAGCCGAGGCGAGGGACGGATCACGCTTGCTATCCTAACCACGAAACCTCCGGAGGCCTGCGCCCATGAATCGAACGTTCGTCACCGCGACCCTCGTCACCGCCACCCTGCTCGCCGGCGGCTGCAATCGCCAGCCCGCTCTCGACGTCCAGGAGGCACCCGAGAGCGCCGCCGCGCCCGCCCCGGCCGGCATGGCACCGGCTCACGACTCGGCTGCCGCCACGGCGGATCCGCTGCCCGCCGGCCATCCGCCCATCGATCCGGCCGCCCCCGGCATGGCCGGCTTCGAGATCGCGCCGGTCGATCCGTCTCTCGGCCAGGGGGCGGCCGGAATGGCCTGGACGGCCCCCGCCGACTGGGTCTCCGAGCCGCCGGCCAACTCGATGCGGCGGGCCCAGTACCGCGTCCCCGGTCCCGGTGGCGACGGCGAATGCGTCGTCTTCTACTTCGGCCCCGGTCAGGGGGGCGACCCGATGGCCAACGCCGAGCGCTGGGCCAGCCAGTTCCTGCCCGCCGGCGGCGGCGATCCGGTGGCGGCGATGAAGTCGAGCACGATCGACGTGGGCGGCATCCCGGTCCTGCTCGTCGAGACGGCCGGCACCTTCCAGGCCGGCAGCATGATGGGCGGCCCGGTCACCGAAAAGCCGGGCTACTCGCTGCTCGGCGCCGTCGCCCAGGGACCGGACGCCAACTGGTTCTTCAAGTTCACCGGCCCCACCGCGACGGTCGAGGCGCAGCGCGCCGCTTTCGACGCGCTGCTCCGCTCGCTCCGGACGGGCGGCTGACCGCCCCCCCAGCGGGCGGTGCGCACGGTGCTTGCAACGGACAGAATCGACCTCGCTCCGCGCCCCGAAACCGGTGCGGCGCGCCCGGGCGCGAAGGCCTCGGGGGGCGCGCCGCGAGCAAAGGAGTCTGTTCCGATGAGGAAAATGGGGTTCGTCTGGGGCGCACTCGCGCTGCTCGCCGTCTTCGCGACGTCCGCGGGCTTTGCCGCGACGGCCAAGGAGTCGCCCGCCACCGTGACGATCGACGATTGCGTCGTCAAGAAGGCGGCGGTGGAGTTTCCGCACGGCACGCACGCCGAGAAGATCGCCTGCAACACCTGCCATCACACGCAGGAGAACCTGAAGGCGGACAGCACCGAGGAGGTCGCCACCTGCGCCTCCTGCCACACGGCGCCCGAGAAGGCCGAGACGCCGAAGTGCTCCGAGATGAGCCTGACCAAGAACCCCTTCCACCTCGGCTGCGTCAACTGCCACAAGGAAGAGGTCAAGAAGGACGCCACCATCAAGGCGCCGACCAAGTGCGACGATTGTCACCCCAAGGGGTGACGGCCTGAAGCAGGGGCCGGACCACGGGTCCGGCCGGAGGGAACGACGCCCCCGCACCGCCGAGAGGCCGCGGGGGCGTCGCTGTGTCCGGCCCCGGAAAGGGGGGAGCGGGGTCACGCTCCGGCTCCGGGCCGGAAGTGGGAGAATCCGCGGGTGCGGAGTTCCCCCGTTCACGTCGTCGGCGCCGGCCTGGCGGGCAGCGAGTGCGCCTTCCAGCTCGCCGTGCGCGGCGTCCCGGTGGTGCTGCACGAGATGCGGCCGCAGGTCGCCACCGGCGCCCATCAGACCGACCGCTGTGCCGAGCTGGTCTGCTCGAACTCGCTGCGCAGCGACGACCCCGAACACGCCGCCGGGTTGCTCAAGCGCGAGATGGCGGCGTTCGACTCGCTGGTGATCGGCGCCGCGCGCCTCCACGCGGTGCCGGCCGGCAGCGCCCTCGCGGTCGATCGCGACCGCTTCGCCGAAGCGGTCACCCGCCGACTCACCGGCCTGCCCGGCGTCGAGCTGCGGCGCGGCGAGGTGACCGCGCTGCCGGAGGGGGATGTCGTCCTGGCCACCGGCCCGCTCACCTCGCCGGCGCTGGCGACGCGTCTCGGAGAGCTGCTCGGAACCGACTATCTCTATTTCTACGACGCCATCGCGCCGATCGTCGACGGCGAGAGCCTCGACCTGTCACGCCTCTTCTGGGCCTCGCGCTACGACAAGGGGAGCGGCGACGACTACCTGAACGTGCCGCTCGACCGTCCGGGCTACGAGCAGTTCCACCGCCAGCTCGTCGAGGCCGAGGTCCTGCCGCTGCACGACTTCGAGAAGGGGCTCTTCTTCGAAGGGTGCCTGCCGATCGAGGAGCTGGCGCGGCGCGGCGTCGATACCCTGCGCTACGGACCGATGAAACCGGTCGGCCTGCGCGGCCCCGACGGCAGGCGCCCGTGGGCGGTCGTGCAACTGCGCGCCGAGACGCTCGAGCGGCGCCACTTCAATCTGGTCGGCTTCCAGTCGCGCATGAAGTGGCCCGACCAGCAGCGGGTGCTGCGTACGCTGCCCGGCTTCGCCGAGGCCGAGTTCGTCCGCCTCGGCCAGATCCACCGCAACACCTTCGTCAACTCGCCGCGCGGCCTCGACGCGCGCTTCCGCGTCCGCTCCCTGCCGCGCCTGCGCCTCGCCGGCCAGATCACCGGCGTCGAGGGGTACCTCGAGTCGGCGGCCACCGGCCTCGCGGTGGCGCTCGACCTGGTGCGCGAGCGGCGCGACCTGCCGCTCGACCCGCCGCCGCCGACCACCGGTCTCGGCGCGCTGGTACGCCACCTGACCGAGTCCGACCCCGATCACTTCCAGCCGGCCAACGTCCACTACGGCCTCTTTCCGCCCCTCGAGCCGGAGCCGCCGAAGCGCGAGAGGCGCGCCGCCCACGCGGCCCGCGCGGCGCGCGATCTGGCGGCCTGGAGGCAGCGGTGCGGGATCTGATCCCCCGCTTCCTCGCCCACCTCGGCGAGGAGCGCGGCCTCTCGCCGCACACCGTGGCCGGCTACGGCCGCGATCTCGGGCGCTTCGTCCGCTTCCTGGGCCGCGACTTCCTCGACCGGCCGGTCGAGCAGGTTTCGGCGGGCGAGGTCGACCGCCTCGCCGTGCGCTCCTTTCTCGCCGCGCTCGCCCGCGACGGCGTCGGGCCGCGCAGCCAGGGGCGCGCTCTGGCGGCCCTGCGCACCTTCTTCTCCTGGGCCTGCCGGATCGGCGAGGTGGCGACCAATCCGGCGACGCGGGTGCGCACTCCGAAGGCGCCGCAGAGGCTGCCGCGCCACCTGCGCCCGGGCGAGATCGAGACCCTGCTCGAAGCACCGGCCGGCGACGCCGCGCCCCTGGCGGCGCGCGACCGGGCCCTGCTCGAGCTGCTCTACGCCGCCGGCCTGCGCGTCTCCGAGCTGGTGTCGCTCGACTGGGAGGACGTCGACCTCAAGGCCCGGGTGCTGCGGGTGGTCGGCAAGGGGGGGCGCGAGCGGATGGTGCCGTTCGGCCGGCCGGCCGCCGCCGCGCTCGTCGAGTGGCGTCGCCACTGGGAGAGCGTGCGGGGAGCCGCCGGCGACGACCAGCCGATCTTCCTCAACGCACGCGGCGGCCGGCTGACCGACCGCTCGGTGCGCCGCGTCCTCGACCGCTGGGTGGCGGCCTCGGCGGCTGCCGCCGGCGTCCACCCGCACGCCCTGCGCCACACGTTCGCCACCCATCTGCTCGAGCGGGGCGCCGACCTGCGGGCGATCCAGGAGCTGCTCGGTCACGCCTCGATCACCACGACGCAGCGCTACACCCACGTCGACGTCGACCGCCTGCTGGCGGTCTACCGCGAGGCGCATCCGCGGGCCCGCGCCGGCGCCTCCCCGGCGGAGAAGCCGTGAGCTGCGACATCGCCCTGGTGACCTGGCGCGAGCTGCCCGAGCTCGATCCCGACGACCGGCCGCTCGCGGCGGCGTTGCGCCAGCGCGGCCACCGGGTGGCGGTCGTCGCCTGGGACGACCCGGGATTCGACTGGGCGGAGGCGCGCCTGGTGCTGCTGCGCAACCCCTGGGACTACTTCCACCGCGCGGCGGAGTTCCTCGCCTGGGCCGCGCGGGTCGCCGCCGTGACCCGCCTGGTCAATCCGCTCCCCGCGGTGCGCTGGAACCTCGACAAGCGCTACCTGCTGGAGCTGGCCGACCGCGGCGCGCCCGTCGTGCCGACCCGGCGGCTGCCCCGCGGCGGCCGGTGCGACTTCGCGGCGCTGCTCGATGCCGCCGGGTGGAGCGCCGCGGTGATCAAGCCGGCCATCTCGGCCGACTCCTGGGAGACGCTCGTCGTGCCGGCGGAGGAGGCGGCGCGGGGGCAGGCGCACATCGATCGCCTGCTGCCCGGGCGCGACCTGCTGGTCCAGCCCTTCCTCGCCGCGGTCGAGACGAGCGGCGAGCACTGCCTGGTCTTCCTCGACGGCGCCTTCTCGCACGCCGTCGGCAAGAACCCGCTCACCCGCGGCGGCCGCTGGGCGGGTCTGCCCGAGGGGGTGCCGGTCGACCCCGCCGCCGACGAACTCGCCGCCGCCCGGACCGTCCTCGACGCCGCCGCGGCGGCGCTGATTCCCGCCGGCGCCGACGAGCTGCTCTACGCCCGGGTCGATCTGATCCGCGGGCCCGACGGCCGGCCGCTGCTGCTCGAGCTCGAGCTGGTCGAGCCGACCCTCTTCCTGGCCGACCACCCGGCGGGGCTCGCCCGCTTCGTCGCCGCCCTCGAGCGACTCCTCCCCCCGGACGGCCAACCGGAGTAGTCTCCGGCCCAGGCTCATGCCCGACGGCAGCGACGGCAATCTCTGGCGGGTGGCGTTCGACAACGGCCACGAGGCGATCGTCATCGTCCAGGACGACGTCTTCCGGGCCGCCAACGCGGCGGCCGCGCGGGTCAGCGGCCATCCGGTCGGCCAGCTGGTGGGCCGTCGCTTCCTCGAGATCGTCCACCCCGAGGATCGGGACCGCGCCACCGAGAGCTACCGGCGCCGGCTCGCCGGCGACCTCAGCGAGCAGAGCCTGCTCCTGCGCATCCTCCATGCCGACGGCTCGCCGCGCTGGATCGAGGCGCACTCGGTGCCGGTCGAGTGGGAGGGGCGGCCGGCCCTGCTCGGCTTCTTCGCCGACGTCAGCGGCCGCGAGGCGAACTCCGCCGAAGTCGCCGAACACAGCCGGATGATGGAGCGCATCGCCGAGCTGTCGCCGCAGTTCATCTTCGTCTACGACTACGAGCTCGGCCGCGACGTCTACATCAACCGCTCGGTGCCCGCCGCTCTCGGCTACGACGCCGAACAGGAGGCGGCCCTCGCCCCCTACCCCTTCACCCGTCTGTGCCATCCGGAGGACCTCACCGCGGTGCTCGACCGCGACACCCGCTGGGCCGGCGTGCCCGACGGCGGCGTTGACACCTTCGAGTTCCGCCTGCGCGCCGCCGACGGCAGCTGGCGCTGTTTCCGCAGCCTCAGTACCCCTTTCCGGCGCGACGCCGGGGGGCGGGTGGTCCAGATGCTCGGCATCAGCGAGGACATCACCGACCAGCGGCGCGCCGAGGCCGACCTGCGGCGCAGCGAACGGCTGGCGCAGCTCGCGGTGGTGACCAGCGGCCTGGCGCACGACTTCGGCAACCTCCTGACACCCATCCTCGGCCGCGCCGAACTGCTGCTCGCCCAGCTCCCCGCCGATTCGGAGCTGCGTGTCCATGCGGCGGCCGTCCGCAGCGCCGTCGGGCGCGCCGCTGAACTGCTGGACGATCTGCTCGCCTCGGCCGGACACCGCACGGTCGAGCTGCGCAGCGTGGACCTCGGCGAGCTGACGCGCGAAATCGTCGACCTGCTGCGGCCGACCCTGCCGGCCGGCGTGGCGCTCGAGCTGGCGCTCACCCCCGGCCTGCCGCCGATCGCCGGCGACGCCGGGCAGCTGCGGCAGGTGCTGCTCAACCTGCTGACCAACGCGCTCGACGCGGTCGGAGGGCGGGTGGCCGACATCGGCCAGCGTGGCCTGGTGCGGGTCGCCACGGCGCGCCGGCGCCTCGATGCCGCCACCCGCGCCGTCTTCGCGCCCGCCTCCCACCTGACCGGCGCCGAGGCGATCGAACTGACGGTGCGCGACAACGGCGTCGGCATGGACGAAGCCACCCGTGCCCGCCTCGCCGAGCCGTTCTTCACGACCAAGCCGCGCGGCCGCGGTCTCGGACTCGCCTCGGCGTTCGGCATACTGCGCGCCCACGGTGCCGCCCTGGCGATCGACTCCGCTCCCCACCAGGGGGCCACCTTCCGCGTCCTCTTCCCGCTGGCCGCCCCCCTGCCGCCGGGCTGAACGGGACCACCGACTCCCTCGCCGAGGCGCCCGATCCGCCGGCGCGGAGGCGCGATCCGACGGCCGCCGTGCCCGAAGGAAGTCGTCCATCTCCGTGTCGCGGGCGCGGCCTCTCCGATACGATCGAACTCCGGCGCGGCACCCTCGCAACCGTCGCCCGCCCGCGAAGGAGGTGCGCCCGAATGCTCCGCGGCCCCGGATCCCTGCTGCTCCTCCTCCTCGTCGCGCCCTCGTCCTGCGCCGCCCCGGAGCCGGTCGAGCTCGCCTTCTACGCCGCCGCGAGCCTGCGGGACGCCCTGGAAGAGCTGGCGCCGGCGGCCGAGCAGGCGACCGGCGCGCGCCTGGTGCTCAACCTCGGGGCCTCGAGCGACCTGGCGCGACAGATCGTCGCCGCGCACCAGGCCGACCTCTTCCTCTCCGCCGACGAGGCGTGGATGGATCACCTCGCCGCGGCCGGTCTCGTCGACACCGGTTCGCGGCGCTCGCCGCTCTCGAACCGGCTGGTGGTCGTCGTGCCGGTCGACAGCCCGCTGACGGTCGCCGCGGCGGCCGACCTCGCCGGGCCGGCGGTGCGCCGACTGGCGCTGGCCCACCCCGAAGCGGTACCGGCCGGCCGCTACGCGAAGGCCTGGCTCGAGGCCGCCGGGGCGTGGGACGCCGTCTCGTCGCGGGTGGTGCCGGCGCTCGACGTGCGCGCCGCCCTGGCGGCGGTCGAGTCGGGCGGGGTCGACGCCGGCGTCGTCTACTCGACCGACGCGGCGACTTCGCGCCGGGTCCGCGTCGTCCACGAGGTGCCGGCGTCGCAGGGACCGCGGATCTCCTACGCGCTCGCCGCCCTCGCCGGCCGACCGCACCTCGAGCGGGCCCGCGCCGTCGCGGCGTGGCTGGCGGGCCCCGCAGCGGCACCCGTGTTCGCACGCCACGGATTCGTCCCCCCCGGAGCCGGGCCGTGAGCGACGGCGGCCTCGTCGCGCTCGGACTCTCGTTGCGGGTCGCGGCGATCGCGACGCTCGCGGTTCTGGTCCCGGGCGTCGCCGCCGGCTGGTGGCTCGCGCGCCACGCGGTGCGCGGCAGAGCCCTGGTCGAAACGCTCTTTTCGCTGCCGCTGGTGCTGCCACCAACGGCGGTCGGCTTCCTGCTGTTGCGACTGCTGGCGCGTGACGGACCCCTCGGAGCGCGCACGCTCGGCTTCGATCTCGACCTGCTGTTCACCTGGAAGGGGGCGGTGCTCGCCGCGGCGGTGATGTCGCTGCCACTCGTCGTCCGCACGGCGCGCGTCGCCTTCGAGGAGGTCGATCCGCGGCTGGAGGCGATGGGTCGCACGCTCGGCCTGGGACCGTGGCGGGTCTTCGGCACCATCACCCTGCCGCTCGCCCGCCGGGGTCTGCTCGCCGCGGCCGTGCTCGGCTTCTCGCGATCGCTCGGCGAGTTCGGCGCGACGATCCTGGTGGCCGGCAACATCCCGGGCCGCACCCAGACCCTGGCGCTCGCCATCTTCAGTGACCTCCAGGTCGGTCGTGACGAGCGCGCCGCGACCCTGGTCGCGATCACGGTCGCGCTCGCGTTCGTCGCCCTCTGGACGACCGAGCTGCTGCTGCGCCGGCGCGGGAACCGGGCATGACCCCGCGGGTGCGCATCGAGCTGGCGGTGCCGCGCGGCGGCTTCGAGGTCGCGCTCGCCTGGCACACCGACGAGAGCGCGCTCGGGCTCTTCGGTCCGTCGGGCGCGGGCAAGACGACGATTCTCGAGAGTCTCGCCGGCCTGCGCCGCGAGGCGCGCGGGCGCATCGAGATCGCGGGCCGCACCTGGCTCGATTCGCGGCGAGGTATCCGCCTGCCGCCGGAGCGGCGGGGGGTCGGCTACGTGCCGCAGGATCTGCTGCTGTTTCCGCACCTGGACGTGCTCGGCAACCTGCGGCTCGCGGAGCGGCGCGGTGGCGCCGCGCCGAAGCGCCTCGAGATCGACCGCGTGCTCGAACTCCTCGAGCTCGCCGCGCTCGCGCACCGCCCGGTCGACCGGCTGTCGGGAGGAGAACGCCAGCGCGTCGCGATCGGCCGCGCCCTCTGCTCGGCGCCGGAGCTGCTGCTGCTCGACGAGCCGCTCGCGAGCCTCGACCACTCGCTGCGGCGCCGGATCCTCCCGTACCTGGTGCGCGTCCGCGAGGAGTTCTCGGTGCCCACGATCCACGTCTCGCACGACCCCACGGAGATGTCCCTGCTCGCCCGCGAAATCTCGGTGCTCGAGCGGGGGCGCGTCGTCGCCCGGGGTGGGCCGGAGGAGGTCTTCGCCGGGCACGGGCTCGGTGCCGGCCGGCCGGCCGGTGAGATCGTGAACCTGTTCCTCGCCCGGATCGAGGAGGTCACCGAGTCGCTGGCGTACGTGTCGCCGGGCGCGGGCGTGCGCTTCGCGATCGCGGACGACGGGCTGCTCCGGCCGGGCGAGCGCGTGGCGGTCGAGCTGCGCGCGACCGAGGTGCTGATCGCGCGCGGCGCGATCGCCGGGCTCTCGGCCCAGAACGTGATCGGGGGCGTCGTGCGCGAGGTCCACCTGCCCGCAGGCGGCGATCCTCACGCCGCCGCCGTCGTCGCGACGGCGATCCCCGGCGTCGAGCGGCCGCTCGCCGCGGTGGTCAGCCGGCGCGCCGTCGCCGAGCTCGGCCTCGGCGTCGGCGCGGAGGTCCGGCTGATCTTCAAGGCGCAGGCCTGCCGGGTCGTGGCGAGCTGCTGAGTCGGGGACGGGACGAGCCGGCGCAGGACGCTTGCTAGACTCGCCACCGATGCCCGCCCTGCACGCCACCACCGTCCTGCTGGTCCGTCGAGACGGCCGGGTGACCATGGTCTCCGACGGTCAGGTGACGCTCGGCGACGCCGTGGTGAAGACCACGGCCGCCAAGGTCAAGCGGGCCGGCAAGGGGAAGATCCTGGTCGGTTTCGCCGGCGGTGCCGCCGACGGACTGGCGCTGTTCACCCGTTTCGAGAGCAAGCTCGAGGAGTTCAACCAGAATCTCGAGCGCGCCGTCGTCGAGCTGGCGCGCGACTGGCGCACCGACCGCGCCCTGCGCCAGCTCGAGGCGGTTCTGCTGGTGGCCGACGCCGAGCGGAGTTTCCTGCTCTCCGGCCAGGGGGACCTGCTGCAGCCCGACGAGGACGGTCTGCTGGCGATCGGCTCGGGCGGCAACTTCGCCCTCGCCGCGGCGCGCGCGCTGCTGCGCCACACCTCGCTCGATGCGCGCGCCATCGCCGTCGAGGCGATGCGCGTCGCCGCCGAGCTGTGCATCTACACCAACGACCGGCTCACCCTCGAGGAGCTCTGAGGTGACGGCCGGGGAGGGACGCTCCGCGCCGCCGCTCGAGACGGCGACTCCGCGACAGATCGTCGCCGAGCTCGACCGGCACGTCGTGGGCCAGGGAGCGGCGAAGCGGGCTCTCGCCATCGCGCTGCGCAACCGCTGGCGGCGCCAGCAGCTGCCCGCCGAAGTTGCCGACGAGATCGTTCCCAAGAACATCCTGATGATCGGGCCGACCGGCGTCGGCAAGACCGAACTGGCGCGCCGGCTGGCGAAGCTGGCACGCGCGCCGTTCCTCAAGGTCGAGGCTTCGAAGTTCACCGAGGTCGGCTACGTCGGTCGCGATTGCGAGTCGATGATCCGCGACCTCGCCGAGATCGCCGCGGCGATGGTGCGCGCCGAGATGCGCGAACAGGTGGCGCCGGTGGCCGCCCGACACGCCGAAGACCGGCTCGTCGGCCTGCTGGTGCCGCAGGCCCCCGGATACGGGCCGGCGAGCACCCAGGGGGCCGAGGACCTGAGCGCAACGCGCGAGAAGATGCGCGAGAAGCTGCGCTCCGGGGCACTCGACGCGCGCGAGGTCGAAGTGGACGTCGAGGAGAGCGTCGCCCCGAGTCTCGAGATGTCCGGACCGCAGGGGATCGAGGAGGTCGGCATCAACCTGCGCGAAATGATGCCCGGCCTCTTCTCGCGACGCCAGCGCCGCAAGATGCCGGTCGCCGAGGCGCGCGCCGTGCTCGAGGCCGAAGAGACGGAGAAGCTGATCGACCGCCAGCAGGTGTCGCGCGAGGCGCGCCACCGGGTCGAACAGACGGGCATCGTCTTCCTCGACGAACTCGACAAGGTGGCCGGGCGCGAGCGCGGGGGCGGCGGTCCCGACGTCTCGCGCGAAGGGGTGCAGCGCGACCTGCTGCCGATCGTCGAGGGGACGACGGTGACGACGCGCCAGGGGCCGGTGCGCACCGACCACATCCTCTTCATCGCCGCGGGCGCCTTCCACGTCGCCCGGCCGTCCGACCTGATTCCCGAGCTCCAGGGGCGCTTCCCGATCCGGGTCGAGCTCGAGGCCCTCCGCGAGGAGGATCTGGCGCGCATCCTCACCGAGCCGGAGAACGCCCTCACCCGCCAGTACACGGCGCTGCTCGGCGCCGAGGGCGTGCGACTCGTCTTCGCACCCGAGGCGATCGGCGAAATCGCGCGTCTCGCGGCCGAAGTCAATCGCGGCACCGAGAACATCGGCGCCCGGCGCCTCGCCACTCTGCTCGAGCGACTGCTCGAGGAGGTCTCCTTCAACGCTCCCGAGATGCAGGGCGTCGAGCTGATCGTCGACGCGGCGTTCGTGCGCCGCGCCCTCGCCGATCTCGTCGCCAGCCAGGATCTCTCCCGCTATGTCCTCTGACCTCCGCCGCCCGCGCCGCACCGTCCCGCTCGCCGCCACCGTTCTCGTCCTGCTCGCCGCCTGCGGCAAGAAGGGGGATCCGATGCCGGCGCCACGGTCGATCCCGGCCACCGTGCAGGACCTCTCGCTGCGCCAGCGCGGCGAGCAGGTGCTGCTGGAGTTCACCCACCCGACCTCGACGGTGGCCGGCCTGCCGCTGGCCGGCCTCGCGTCGGTGACCCTGCTCGAGCTCGAGCGCCCGGCTCCCGCCGAGGGCGGGGCGCTCACCGTGGCCGATGCCGAGCTGGTGGCGGCCCGACCGGTCGCCGAGCTCTCCGGCGACGCGCTGTCGGCGGCCCTGGCGGGCGACCGGGTACGCATGGCCGCTCTGCTCCCCGCGCCGCTGCCCGAGCCGGCGGTGGCGCGGATCTACGTCGTGCGCACGCGCGCCGCCACGGCGAAGGGGCCGGGCGAACTCTCCGCCTTCTCGAACCGGGCCATTCTCGTGCCGCGCCGGGCGCCCGCGGCTCCCGCCTCCTTCGACGTCCAGGGCGAGCGGGACGGTGTGCACCTGAGCTGGTCGCCGGTCGAGGCGGCCGTCGGTGGCTACGCGATCTATCGCCGCCCGGCCGTGCAGCCGGACTGGGGGCCGCCCCTCGTCCGGCTCGATCCGGCCGTCACCCAGTGGCAGGACAGCGGCGCGAGATATGGCCAGCGCTATATCTACACCGTGCTCTCCCTGGCCCAGACCGAGCCGCCGATCGAAAGCGCCCCGCGCAGCGAGCGCGAGATCGACTACCAGGATCGCTTCCCTCCGGCCGCGCCGGGCGGCCTGCGCGCGGTGGCGCTGCCGGGCGAAGTGCGGCTGCTCTGGGAGGCGAGTCCGGACGCCGACGTGACGGGCTACCGGATCGAGCGGGCCGTCGGGGACGGCGACTTCGTGCTCCTGCCCGGGGGTCCGGCGACCGGCCTCGAGCACGTCGACACCGGGCTCGCCGCCGGCTCGCGCTACCGCTACCGCGTCCTGGCGATCGATGCGGCCGGCAATCTCTCGGCGCCCGGCGCGCCGGCCGAGGCCGTGCTGCCGTGAGCCGGGTGGTGAAGGTCTCCGGGGGGGGCAACGACTTCCTCGCCCTGATCGAGCCGGAGCGCCTGCCGACCTGCGCCGAGATCGCCGCCTGGTGCGCGCGCGGGCTGTCGATCGGTTCCGACGGCCTGTTCGTCCTGGCGCGCGACGGCGACCGGGTGCGGATGGACTACTGGAACGCCGACGGCCGGCCGGCCGCCCTGTGCCTCAACGGCACGCGCTGCGCCGCGCGGCTCGCCTTCGACCTCGGCTGGGCTGCGGAGCGGACGACGATCATCACCGGCGCCGGCCCGTTCCCCGCCCGGCGGGCGGGGCCGACCCGGATCGCGCTCGAACTGCCGCCGCCGGCCTCGCTCCCCCGCCATGTCGTCGCGCCGCTGCCGCCGCGCGCCGTCGAGGGGTGGTACGTGGCGATCGGCGTGCCGCACTACGTCGTCCTCTGGCCGGAGGGGCTCGCCGCCTGCCCGGTCGGCGAGCTCGGCCCGCGCCTGCGCCGGCACGAACTGTTCGGCGCCGCGGGCACCAACGTCGACTTCGTCCACTTCCCGGCGCCGCAGCGGATGGAGATCCGTTCGTTCGAACGCGGCGTCGAGGCCGAGACGCTCGCCTGCGGCACCGGCATCCTCGCCGCGGTCGCCGTCGGTCTGCAGCTCGACCTGGCCCGCCTGCCGGTCACGGTCCTGACCGCCGGCGGCTTCGAAATGGAGGTCCAAGGCGAGACCGTCGACTCGGTGCCTCGCCGCTGGACCCTCGCCGGCGACGCCCGCATCCTCGGTACCCTCGAACTCTCCTCCGAAGCCGCCCTGCCGCCCCCCCCACCCCCGCGCTGGTCCCCAT
>CAYYIK010000054.1:20171-21689 GCA_964471955.1 uncultured Thermoanaerobaculia bacterium
TCGCCGGACTCGAAGCCGTCGACGAAGACGGCGAGGCGGCTGCGCCAGAGTTCGACCGGCTGGAAGGCTCCCGACCAGTTGGCCCCGGCCAGATCGAGGTCGCCGTCGCCGTCGAAGTCGGCGATCTCCATGCTGTGCGAGCCGGTGCCGGCGAGCCCCTGCTTCGACCAGGTCGCACCGGCTCCGGCATTCCAGTAGATCTTGACCTCGTCCGGATCGCCCCCCTGGTGCATCTCGGCCGCGGCGACGTCGAGGTCGCCGTCGCGATCGAAGTCGCCGGTGCCGACGAAGTGGTGGACGCTCTCGATCGGACTGTCGATCGGATGCTCGTCCCACGTCTGCTCGGGGTCGGCCGGGGCCTCGAACCAGGAGATCCGGTAGCTGCCGCCGGCGCTCTCGGAGGGCGCGAGCACGAAGTCGACGCGCCCGTCGAGATCGATATCGCCCGTAGCGACGAAGGTCGCGTCCCAGGTCCAGGTGGTCGAGTAGACGTGCTGCTCCCAGACCGCTGCCGGGGCCAGGCTGCGTGGATTCTCGACCCATCGCCCCTCGACGACGATGTCGAGGTCGCCGTCCCGGTCGACGTCAGCGACGGCAAGCCCTTCTCCGGCGGGGATCGCCAGGCTGCGGTGTACCCAGACGGTCGGTGAGTCCTGTCGGTAGAGGTGGAGCGCATCGCCCGAGGAGCCCTGGTTTCGCGCCACCAGGTCGACGTCACCGTCGAGGTCGAAGTCGGCGACCTCGAGGTCGTGCAGTGTCCGGCTGTCGATCGGATGCAGGATCCAGGTCGGACCCTCGTACCAGCGCAACTCGCCGACCGCGATCGAAACCACGTCCGGCTCGTCGTCGCCATCGACGTCGGCGACCTCGAGGTCGGTCGAGAACGAGCCGCCGAGGTCGATCGGCTGCGCCGCGCCGGCGGCACTCTCGTACCAGACCAGGTCGCCGCCGTTGCCCTGGACGAGCAGGTCGGGGATCCCGTCGCCCGAAAGGTCGCCGGACGACTTGCCCCACGGGTCCGCCGGCCCGGAGGCATCGACCTCGACGCGGGTGAACGGCACGTCGGCCGCGAGAGGCGCACCGAGAAGGGCGGATGCGAGCAGCACAATGGCGAGGTTCGAACGCATGCGCGCATCCTGACGCTCGCCCTCCCCGCCGCATGTGACCTGCTTCACCCGGCCCCGCGGGAGTGCCGACCGGCCACCTGCCGGGCGCTGATAGGCTCGCGCGCCCGATGGGCACGAACTTCCCCCTCGTGGACGAACAGCTCGCACTGCTGCGGCGCGGCGCCGTCGACCTGGTCTCGGAGACGGACCTGCGGCGCAAGCTCGAGCGGTCGCGCGCCACCGGCAAGCCGCTGGCGGTCAAGGCCGGGTTCGATCCCTCTTCGCCCGATCTTCATCTCGGTCACACCGTGCTGCTGCGCAAGATGGCGCACTTCCAGCGTCTCGGGCATCGTGTGATCTTCCTGATCGGCGACTTCACCGGCATGATCGGCGACCCGACCGGCAAGAAGGC
>CAYYIK010000055.1:0-11020 GCA_964471955.1 uncultured Thermoanaerobaculia bacterium
GGAAAGACGGCGGACGGAGGCGGGCCAGGCGGCGCGGGTCTGGCGGGGGGCGTGCTGAGCCGAGCCGCCCGGAGCCCGAGCCGCCGCCTCCGCGTCTTTTGCTTTTCCCTTCTATGGAGCTTTTCGTCTTTGCCTGAAAAAGAAAAAAGCTTCCATAGAGAGGAAAGACGACGGACGGAGGCGGGCCAGGCGGCGCGGGTCTGGCGGGGCGCGCGCTGAGCCCAGCCGCTCGGAGTCCGGGCCGCCGCCTCCGCGTCTCTTGCTTTTCCCTTCTATGGAAGCTTTTCGTCTTTGTCTGAAAAGGAAAGAGGCCCTTTTCACATGGGAGGTTCTGTCCTGGTCCTTGCTCTCGGCTCAGTCGAAGAGCTTGAGGAAGACGAGGTAGATGACGACGCCGTCGTCGGGGCCGGCGACCGGGGTGCCGACGTCGACCACCATCAGGGTCTCCCACGGGCCCATGAAGGTCCCCTGGACGCCGAGACCGGCGAGCAGCTCGCGGTCGAGGCCGCTGGTCTCGTCGGTGGCCCAGGCGGCGTCGCCGACCGCGTCGAGGCGCAGCAGGTTGCCGACCTCGAAGCCCCAGGTCAGGTGCGCCGCCAGCGCCTCCTCGGCGCGCACTTTGCCGATCTGATACCCGTGCACCCGGTTGCCGCCGAAGAAGCCGAACTGATGCTTCGAGAAGCGGTCGAGGTCGCTGCCGTCGCTCCAGTTGAGCTCGACGCCGAACTTGCGGAAGCCGCTGAAGTACCAGTTCTTGCTCGCCGCCACCTCCCAGGTGGCGTAGTCGCGATGAGCCGGGTCGTACTCGGTGTTGCCGGGAAGCCCCCAGAAGTCCCACTTCGAACGCCGGCTCCATGCCGAGCGGAGGTTGAGGCGGTACCCCGACCGGGCGAACTGCAGGCCGACGCCGAAGGTCGTCGTGCCGTGGTCGGTGGGGACGACGAACTCGGGCGCCGTATCGTCGGCGCGGCCGAAGTCGAGGTAGCTCCAGCGCGCGGTCGCCGACAGCTTGGTGAACGAACCGAGCGGCACGCCGGCGTTGACCGCCAGGCTGAGCGGCCGGCTCTCGACCTCCTCGGCCACCGCCTCGACCTCGTCGCGCCAGAGCTGGTCGGCGGTCGACACGGCGAGCGCGAAGACGTCGGCGCCGGCGTCGATCTTGCTGCCGAACAGGTGCGGGTCGGCGTAGTTGACGATGCCGAGCACGCCACCGAAGAAGGCGTTGAGTTGCCCCTCCTCGTCGAGGAAGTCCAGGTCGAACCAGTTCACTCCGGCGAGCGGGAGAGGGTAGTCGAGCGAGTCGTCGTAGAAGACGCCGCCGAGCAGGAAGAGCCGGTCGGAGTCGAACCCCTCCTGGACCACCCGCTCGCCGGGCGCCGCCCCCTCCTTCGACAGGTAGCGCAGGCCGGCCTCGGTGTCGCGCACCATGGTGGCATCGGAGGCGAGCATCGTCTCGCGTCGCAGATCGAACTCCGGGCCGTTGATCTGCACGCCGGTCAGCCGGACCTCGCGCTCGACCACGGTGGCGGAGTTGAGCACGGAGAGAATCTGCTGTCCGGTCGTGCGCAGCGGCAGGACGAAACTCCCCGGCTCGCCGCGGCCGGCCGCCCGGCCCGCCGGGTCGACCGGCTCGTACTCGATCGTCTCCTCGTTCGACAGCACGTCGCCGGTCAGGCCGAGCTGGACGGCGCGGGTGCGGACGCGGGTGGAGGTGGCGCGGTCGATCCAGACGGTGCCGCGGAAAAGGGTGCGCCCCTCCACCGGCACCGCGGGTTCGAAGTCGACCACCCAGCAGTCGCGGCCGTCCATCCGCTCGGTACCTGCCAGCTCGTAGCGGTAGTCGCGCGTGAGCAGGATCTCGAGCGGCAGCGCGGCGGCCTTCTCGGGTTGCACCAGCGGAAGCTCGGGGATCTTCTTGCCGCGCCAGCGCACGCCGTTGAGGTAGAAGCTCTGCCAGGCCCAGTCGAACGGCTCGCCGGGGCGCAGGAAGATCTCTCCCTCGAAGGTCGCCTCGACCGCCTGGGTGCCGGAGGCCGCCTGGAAGCGCAGGGTCGTGGCGTTGACCGCTTGCCAGTGGCGGATGCGGCGATTCTGCGCATCTTCGCTGGCCTGGAGGCGGCGCAGGATCTCCTCCACCGGGATCCCTCGCTCGCCGGCCACGGTGACCTCCTCGGCGACCCCTTCGAGCTCTTCGATCGACGCCCGTTCGAGGCGCAGCACGAATGCCGGCGCCGGTGCCTCGACCCGCAAGTCGAGCGAGGCGCGCTGGCGCGAAGCGAGGAGCGGCTCGGCCGTGCCGCCGGGCGCCACGCGCTGCGGGTCGCGCAGCTGCGGGTCAGGGAAGGAGAGCTCGACGGCGGCGGCGCCCGGTGGCGCTTCGGCCACGACGCGCAGGGCGAGATCCTCACCGCGCACGAAGCTCCACGCCGCGGCGGCGCCGGACGGCACGGTGCCGGGGTCGAGCGCCAGTTCGCCGCGGAACTCGTTGGCCAGCAGCAGAAACGGGGCGAAGTCAGTGGGGCGCGGCACGGCGGGCGTGGCGAAGAGAGTGACCGCGAATCCGGCGGCGGCGCCGCGTGCCGCCTCGGCCAGCGCCAGCGACCGGTCGGCGGGGAGCGGCACGCCGTCGTGGACGAGCGGCCGGCCGGGATCGAGACCGGTCAGGGCGACGATCGCGTCGGCGTGCTCCCCCGGGGCGCGCTCGGCCAGAGCGATCCCGTCGAGATAGGCCGCCACCTCCTGGGAGTAGAAGTTCGCCAGCCAGGTGACCTGCGCGGGCAGCGGGCCGGCGATCACCCGGGCGTCCGGATCGGCGCCGGTCAGGGCGACCGCGGCCCGCTTGACCAGGAACGCGAAATCGGCCGGCGACGGCTCCGCCGCGGCCCCCTCGGGAGCCCAGACGAGCTGGAAGTGCGCCCCCGCGATCCGCGTCTCGGCGAGCGCCACGGCGGCGTCGATCTCCCCCTGCAACTGGTCGAGGTGCTCGAACAGGGGCGCCGGCGTGCGAAAGACGAGGCGCATCCAGGGGGTGGCGCCGCGCGCCGCCAGGGCGTGCGCCGCCGCCGGCGTCGCCGCCGCGTCGAGCGGCAGGTCCCAGGCGACGTAGAGGCGCGCTCCTTCGGCGAGCGGCGCGCCGGTTTCGGCGAGGTGCGCGGCGAGCGCCGCCTCGGCGGCGAACGGATCGCTCACCACGAGGCCGGCGCACGGAAAGCAGGGGGGGGTGTCGGCGAGAGCCGGCAGGGGGAGGGCGAGGAGGAGCGCGGCGGCGAAAGTCTTCGGGCTCATTGCGGATAACATACCAACGCCCGCCATGGAGTTCTCCGGACGCCTCGCCTCCTTTCCGATCGCCGACCTGCTCACCTGGGCGCACAACGACCGCCGCTCGGGCTCGCTGGTGGTGCGCCGCAGCGGCGCGGAGAAGCGGGTCTACTTCCGCGACGGCGAGGTGGTGGCCTGCCTGTCGAGTGAACCGGCCGAGTTCTACGGCCAGTACCTGCTCGCCCAGGGGTTGATCGACGAGCGGGGGCTCGTTCGGGCTCTGCAGATCTGCCAGCGCAAGGGGGTGCTGCTCGGCGACGCGCTCACTCAGCTCAGCCTGCTGCCCGGCGAGCTGATGGCCGAGTCGCTGCGCACCCACGTCGAAGACCAGGTCTGCGAGCTCTTCCTCTGGCGCACCGGAATCTTCTACTTCACCAACGAGACACTGCCCGACAAGCAGGTGCTTCCCGAGCCGCTCGCCGCCACGCGCCTCGCCTTCGAGGGGAGCCGGCGCGCCGACGAGCACGGCCGCATCCGCCGGCTCTTCGTGCACGACAACATCGTCCTCAAGCGCAGCGGCCGGCCGGCCGGGGCGCTGCCGCCGCTCGAGCGGCGGATCCTCGAGCACGTCGACGGCGAGCGCTCGCTGGTCGAGCTCTACAACGAGGTGCGCGGCACCTGGTACCGCTTCCTCGACGGGGCCTACCGACTCACCGTCTCGGGGTCGCTCGATGTCGCGGAGGTCCACGAGCCGAACGACTCGGTGTCGGTCGAGCTGCAACTGGCCGACCTGCTGCTCGAGCAGGTCACCGAAGAGCGGGCGGCTCTCTTCCAGCACCACCTCTCGCTGCCGTTCGACGCCATCGAGCGCGCCTATCCGGTCTGGGTCCGGCCGCCGGGCAAGGACGAGGGGGCCCGCGGCTCGGGCGAGTGGGAGGCGTTCGATCGCCAGATCGACGGCGAGACCAGCCTCGGCGAGATCTTCGCCGCCGCGCCGCCCGAACAGCGCGCCGCGCGCATGGACCGCCTCGTTCTCCACTTCCGCGCCGGCGCCCTCGCCCTCCTGCCCGTCCCCGCCTCCGCCTTCCGCGGCCTCTGACCCCGGGGACACACAAAAGGGACACACAAACGCGCGCGCGGGGACGCCCGGCGCGCGGTGTAAGCGGGACTGCCGGGTCGATGGCGGGGCGAGCCGGCCGTCAGGCGGGCGGCCGCTTGCGGCGCAGGCGCAGGGCGAGGGTGCCGAGAAGGGCGGCGCCGAGAGCGGCCACCGCCCAGGGTGTGGCGGCGGGGAGCAGCCGGACGGTCAGCTCCCCCCGCTCGGATCCCGACTTGAAGCGCAGCGTGTGGCGGCCGGCCGGGATGCCATCCGTCGGCACGCGGACCGTGGTGCGGTCCCCCTCGCCGCGCACCGTCGCGATGCGGCGATCATCGAGGAAGAGGAGGACATCGATCGGCCGGCCGGCGAGTGCCCCCGCCTGGCGGATCTCGAGCTCGAGGGGGCGTCCGGCGACCGCCCAGCCGGAGGCGGTCGCCGAGAGCCGTGCCGCTTCGGGCCGGGCGTCCGCCGAAGTGCCGGCCGTCAGTCCCAGCGCGACGGCCAGCGCGGCGAACGCGAGCCGGCGCCTCACTTGGCGGCCGCCGCCTCGGCCGCTACGGCCTGGGCCGGAGCCGGCAGGCCGAGCGCCGCGCGCAGCTTCTCTTCGATCTCGGCCGCGATGTCCGGGTTGTCGCGCAGGAACTGCTTGGCGTTCTCGCGCCCCTGGCCGAGGCGGACGTCGCCGTAGGCGAACCAGGCGCCGCTCTTGATCACCAGCTTGTGCTCGACGCCGAGGTCGATCAGCTCGCCGGGGCGCGAGATCCCCTCGCCGTAGTCGATGTCGAACTCGGCCTGGCGGAACGGCGCCGCGACCTTGTTCTTGACCACCTTGACCTTGGCCCGGCTGCCGGTGACCACGTCCCCCTCCTTGATCGCCGAGATGCGCCGGATGTCGACGCGGATCGAGGAGTAGAACTTCAGCGCCCGGCCGCCGGTGGTCGTCTCCGGGTTGCCGAACATGACGCCGATCTTCTCGCGGATCTGGTTGATGAAGACCAGGCAGGTCTTCGACTTCGAGACGATCGCGGTGAGCTTGCGCAGGGCCTGCGACATCAGCCGCGCCTGCAGGCCGACGTGCGAGTCGCCCATCTCCCCCTCGAGCTCGGCGCGCGGCACCAGGGCCGCCACCGAGTCGACCACGACGACGTCGACGCCGTTCGAGCGCACCAGCATCTCGGCGATCTCGAGCGCCTGCTCGCCGTTGTCGGGCTGCGAGACGAGCAGGTTGTCGATGTCCACCCCCAGCTTCTTCGCGTATTCGGCGTCGAGCGCGTGCTCGGCGTCGATGAACGCCGCGACGCCGCCGCGCTTCTGCGCCTGGCCGATGACCGACAGCGCCAGCGTCGTCTTTCCCGACGACTCGGGGCCGAAGACCTCGACGACGCGGCCGCGCGGGAAGCCGCCGATGCCGAGCGCCGAGTCGATGGCCAGCGAGCCGGTGGGGATGAAGTCGATCGCGTGCGACTCCTGCTGGCCCAGCCGCATGATCGAACCCTTGCCGAACTGCCGCTCGATCTGGGTGAGCGCCCCTTCGATCGCCTTGAGTCTCTCCGCCTTGATGTCCGCCATCTCGATCCCCCGATTCCCTTTCCCGTCGTCTCTCTGGAGCGCCGTGGTCGTTTTTCCGTCTCTCTTGCGCCACTATACTATCGGTCTGCCGGCGCCGGAAGGCGGGTCCGCCTCCGCCGCCACCGTGCTTGAAGAAGACGGAGATTCGATGCCCCCATCTTGCATCGGGGATCTCGCCGGGCAGCTTTCCGGGATCCCCGGTCTCGCCGTTCGGCCCGCGGCTCCGCTCGCCCGCCTGACGACCCTGCGCATCGGCGGCCCGGCCGAGCTGCTGGTCGACGTCGCCTCGGAGCGCGCGCTGGTCGCCCTGCTGCGGGCGATCGACGCCGCCGGGGCCCCCTTCCAGCTGCTCGGCCTGGGCTCGAACGTGCTGGCGCCCGACGACGGGCTGCCCGGCGTGGTGGCCCGGCTCACCGGCGAGCTCCGGCGGGTCCGCCTGCGCGGCCGGCGGGTCTCCGCGGGCGCCGGTGCGCCACTCGCCCAGGTGGCCCGCAAGGCGGCGAAGGCGGGGCTCGGCGGCCTCGAGGCGCTGTCGGGCTTCCCGTCGACGGTGGGCGGCGCGGTGTTCATGAACGCCGGATGCTACGGCGTCGAGATCCGCGACGTGCTGCGCTCGGCCCGCCTGGTCGGCCGCGACGGTGCCCGCCGCCGGGTGACGGTCGCCGACCTCGAGCCCGCCTACCGGTCGACCAACCTGAAGGCCAGCGGCGAGATTGTCACCCGGGCGCTGTTCGAGCTCGTCCCCGGCGAGCCCGCGGCGCTGCAGGCGCGCATCGACGAGCTCAACGCGCGGCGCTGGCAGTCTCTCCCCTCCGGCGTCGCCAACGCCGGATCGGTCTTCCGCAACCCGCCCGGCGACTACGCCGGCCGGCTCCTCGATGCCTGCGGCCTGAAAGGGACGCGCGCCGGCGCCGCCGAGATCAGCCCCCGGCACGCCAACGTCATCGTCAACACCGGCGGCGCCACCGCCCGCGACGTCCTCGTCCTGATGCGCTGCATGCGCGACGAAGTGCGACGCCGTTTCGACATCGACCTGGTCCCCGAGCTGATGCTCCTCGGCGGTCTCGCGGCGGAGCTCGACGCCGCTTCGTGACAGGATCGCCCGGATGAACGGGAGCCAGGAAGCGGCAGCAGGGGCGCAGGGCGCGGCGCCGGCGCGGGCCGGGTCCCGGAGGGAGTCGACCGAAGGGCGGAGCGGCGGCTCGCGCTGGCCGACCCTTCTGGCGCGGCTGGCGCTGCTGCTCGCGGTGGGGTTCGCCGCGGCGCCGATGGCGCTGCCGGAGGCAGCCCTCTCGTGGCCCGGCGCTCCCTGGTTCCCGCTCGCCCTGCTGGGGCTCGCGCTGTTGCGGCTGGCCGCCGGTTCCTTCGCGGTGAGCCGGGCGCGCTGGCGGCGGCCGGGGGAGCTGGCGCTGCTCGCCGGCTGGATCACCTATGCCGTCGCGGCGGGGGTGGGAAGGCCGGGGACCGCCTCGGACAACCTGCCGACCCGCGATCTGCCCGGCCGGCTGCTCGACGGCCGCGGGCTGGACTTCAGCGACACCCTGCAGGACCCGGAAGAGATTCCGTATTGGTTGATCCGGACCCCCGGCGGCGTCCTGCCGGCCTTTCCGCTGGGCACGGCGGTGACCTGGCTGCCCTACGTGGCCACGGCCCGAGTTGCAGCCGGGCCGTTCGGCGCGGCGCCTCCCCCGGAGCGCCAGGAGAAGCACGCCGCGGCGCTGCTCGCCGCGGCGACCGCGGCGCTGCTGGCGGCGGCGCTGCGGCGCCGCTTCGCGGCGGGCTCGGCCGCCGGGGCGACCGCGGCCTTCGCGCTCGCCTCGCCACAGCTCTCGAGCTCGGCACAGGGGCTCTGGTCGCACACCGGGGCGCTCTTCTGGTTCGCCGTCGCCTTCTGGCTGCTCGCCGGCCTCGCCTTCGCGGCGGCCTTCGCCTGCCGCCCGCAGGTGCTGCTGCTCGCGCCCCTGCTGGCGGTCCTCGGCCGGTCGCGGCGGGCCCTGGCGGGAGCGGCCGGCGCGGCGGCTTTCGGCGGGCTCGCCGTACTGCTGGTCGACCGCACCCTCTACGGCGCCTGGCTGGGCGGCTACGGACTGCTCAACGCGCGCGACGCCGGGTTCTCCGCCGCCGGCCTCGCGCTGGGTCTCGCCGGCCTCCTCGTTTCGCCCAGCCGCGGGCTGCTGATCTTCGCCCCCTGGACGGGGCTGGCGCCGGCGGGCCTCGCCCGGGGGCGCCGCCCGCTCGAGCGACGGCTGGCCGGCGCCGGGCTCGTCGCCGCCGGGCTCGGCCTGGTCCTCGCCGCCTCGTACGAGAAGTGGTGGGGGGGCTACTCGCTCGGGCCGCGCATTCTGGTCGAGGCCTGCCTGGGGCTGGCGGTCGCCACGCTCCCTCTGTGGACCCACCGCCGGCCGTGCACCGGGCGCCGGCTGCTCGGCGCCGCGGTGCTCGCCGGAGCGCTGGTCCAGCTGGCGCTGCTGCACGGCCTGCGGGCGCGCGACTGGAACGCCATCGCCGACGTCGACCGCCACCCCGAGCGGCTCTGGAGCTGGCGCCACAGCCAGCTGGCGGCGGCCCTCGTCCCCGGCTGGCGCTTCGCCGCGCCGCCGTACGCGACGGTGCGGCCGCTCCCTCCGGTCTCCCCGCGGGGCGGGCGGCAGCGCCTGGTGCCGGTCGACCTGGCGCCGCGCGCCAACGCGCGCTTCGACCTCGACCCGTTCCGTCCGGACTCCCGCAAGCCTTTCCCGCGCTATGCGCAGCTCGACCCGGAGCGGCTCAACGGCGCGGGAAATCTCTTCCGCTTCCTCCCCCGCGGAGCGCCCAACTGTTGGAGCGTCCGCGCCCCGGGGGGCGAGACGCTGAAGCTGGCGGCCCCGGTGCGCGCCACCGAGCTCTACGTGCTGCTAGCGGCGGACGGCGAGCTGGCGCGCGGCGACCAACGGCCGATCGGTCGCCTCGCGGTCCGCTTCGCCGACGGCCGCGGTGCGACCTTCCCGCTGGTGCCCGGACGCGACCTGTGGGCGTGGGACCCCGACCAGCGCGCCCTCTGGCCGCCGCCCTCGCGGGTTTTCGCCGGCCTGCCCGGAGAGCCTGAGGTCCTCGCCTGGCAGCGCTTCCGCCTCGCCTGGCGGCCGGAACGGGTGAGCGCCGTCGAGTTGCACGTCGACGCCCCGCGCACCACCGTCGTCCTGCTCGCCGCCACCCTCACGCGCCCGGCGGGTGGGCGCTCCCGCCGGTAACCCCGCAACCGCCGCGGCGTCGCGCCTCTCACGGCACGACGGCGCTCCACCAGCTCTGCCAGGCGGTCGCCTCGAAGCCGTCGGAGAAGAGGTGGGGGGTGGCAGCGCTGTCGGGGTCGAGCTGCAGCGACGTGACGTCGACGACCTCGAAGGCGCTCCCGGGCACCTGGTGGAACTGGCCGACCAGTTCGTCGGTCCAGTTCGGGCTGGGGATGCCGGAGATGTACCAGTTGCTGCCGTTGTCGGCCAGCAACATGCCGTAGCGCTTGAGGCCGACCAGGATCGTGCGCACCTCGGGGTGGAAGCTCGCCGGGATCGGCCAGTCCGCCTTGAGACGCAGGCGCAGCCCCATCGGCGGCGCCGCGGCGTGGGTCGACGAACCCGCTTCGTGCCGGCCGGGCCAGACGTAGCCCGGGTTGGCGGGGCTGATCCAGTCCTTCGTCACCCCGACGGTGAAGCGCAGGGCGTGGCGGACCTCGCCGCCGGAGACCTCCCCCCAGCGCGCCAGGCCGGGAAACAGCGGCAGGCCGGCGGCGTCGGCCGAGGTCCAGCCCTCCGGACGCAGGGCGTTCGAACCGAGCTCCCAGACCGCCCCGGAGAGGCCGCACCAACCGCCGGGCTCCTGGCACGCCGGCTCGCCGTCCGGGCCCGAGCCGTGCGGCCAGGAGTAGTAGAGCTCGTAGAGCTCGCAGGCGCCTTGGCGCAGGGTCAGGACGTGGCGATCCCCCTGACTCTGGGCCCCACCTTCGATCTTGGCCTCGGGCGGAATGGGGTAGGGCCCGGCATCGCTCTCGTCGGGCCAGCCGTCGTAGAAGTCGAAGTCGATCGGCACCATCGCCTGCCCCTGCGGCACGATGGAGAACGGCATGCCGATCGGCGCCCCCTCCCAGGTGCCGGCGCCGAAGTCGGGGTGCAGATTGTCGCCGCCATTGGCGAGGATGAAGGCGACGATCGCCGCCGAATTGGCGGCCACCGGCAGCGAAGCGACGGGAGTGTTCCAGACGTTGTCGCGCGGCAGGACCTGACACCCGCCGACGGTCTGCTGGGCGGACAGGCCGGGGGCGAGCAGGGCCGCTCCCAGCAGGGCAGCTGCGATCGGTTCTCTCATGGTCGTGCCCGCGAGCCTAGAACGACTCGCGGTCGCGCCGTGTGACGCCGTTCACCGCCCCCGAGTCGGGTGGCACCGCGGCGGGGGAGAGCCGACTGAGAAGAGGGTCGCCGCATCCCGCCCGGCCGGTGTGGAACGTCTCGCATGACCGCCGTCATCCTTTCCTGACGTCCTCGGCGTAGGATCCGCAGCCATGTCCGACTGCCATCGCTCTGACGGGGGCGCGGCTTCTGCCGCCCGGCGCCCCGCTGCCCGCCGCCGCGGCTCGTCTCTCCCGACCGCCCTCGTACCCGCCTTCGTCGTTCTCGGACTCTGCGGCGGCCTCGCCGCGCCGCTGCCGGCGGCGAGCGTGGCAGCGACGCCGCAGGACGACCTCGTCTGGATCACCGTCGGCGCCGACGTCTTCGAGGCCGCGGCGCGCCGGCTGGCGCCGCCGCCGGGGCTCGCCGGCGGGGTGGTGCTCGAGGCATTCGACCGCCACGAGGAGGTGGTGCTGACGCGCCTGCCGCTCGACGCGATCGACGCGCTGAGCGGCATCGTGCACGCCGACTTCCGCCGCTGCGGCGGCTTCGTCAAGCACGAGAGCCTCGCCGAGGCGGAGGCGGAGATGGCCCGCCTGCGCGCGCCGCGCCTCGCGCCGGAGGTGCTGCCCTTCACCATCGATCAGCCGACGCTGGTCGCCACGCTCGCCGGCGGGGTGAGCGAGACCGAGCTGCTGGCGACCCTGACCGCGCTGTCGGGCTTCACCAATCGCTA
>CAYYIK010000055.1:11120-21288 GCA_964471955.1 uncultured Thermoanaerobaculia bacterium
CACGGCTTCCGGCCGCAGCGCACCGTCCAGTTCATGGCCTACGCGGCGGAGGAGGTCGGCCTGGACGGCTCCGACCACATCGCCGCGACCTATCTCGCCAGCGGCAAGAACGTCGTCGCGGTGCTGCAGATGGACATGACCGGCTATCAGGGTTCGGCGCAGGACATCGTGCTGGTCAATGACTGGACGAACTCCGAGCTCAACACCTTCGTCGCGGACCTGGTCACGACCTATCAGCCCGGGATGGTCCAGTCGACGACGGTCTGCGGCTACGCCTGCTCGGACCACGCCCCCTGGCACAGCCGCGGATTTCGCGCGGCCTTCCCCTTCGAGGCGCCTTTCGACCTTCACAGTCCCTATATCCACAGCAGCAGCGACACGACCGCCAACCTCTCGAGCGGCGCGGCGCATGTGGCGAAGTTTGCGCGGCTGGCAGCGGCGTTCCTGGTCGAGACGGCGATCGACGGCCCCGAGGTCCCGGCCATGCCCTTCCTCGACGGCTTCGAGGCGGCCGGCACTGCGGCCTGGTCGCGGGCCTTTCCCTGATACCGCGCGGCCCCGGGGTGGTTCCCCGGGGCCGCGTGGCGCCTCAGAAGGCGTCGGGATCGAGGCCGCCGCAGTACTGGCCCGCGGCGTTGAAGTAGGTCTCGGTGGCGCCGGTGAGGGTGTCGCGCAGGGTGAGGCGGTACTCGAGGTTCGACAGCGCGCCGAAGATCACCAGGAAGCGGTCGGGGAACTCCAGCGTCTTGACCAGCAGTTCGAGGTTGGCCCGGTTGGTGAACCCGAAGGCGCCGGTCAGGTTGGAGAGCTTCATCGGCAGGCCGCTGCCGCTCGAGTTGTCGTACTGGTTGCGCCAGGTCATCTCGACGGCGAAGCGGTCGTTGAGCAGGCAGAGCGTGTCGGCGTCGGCCCGGCAGGTGCCGCGCACCGACTTGCCGGTCTTCGGCTTGAGCGGCCCGACCTTGGCGATGGCGCGGATGGCGTTCGACGGGAAGCCGGCGTTGTCGAAACCGCCGCAGTCGCCGGCGGTGTTGCGGTAGACCTTCGTCTGCCCGGTGCGCGTGTCGGTGACGTTGAGCGTGAAGCGCAGGTTGGTCAGCTGGCCGTAGAAGACCTTGATCACGTCGCCGAAGTCGAGCACCTTGACGATCAGCTCGATGTTGTTCGGGTCGTCGAAGTAGAGGAAACCCGAGAGGTTGTAGAACGAGGCGGGCAGCGCGGCATTGCGGCGCGGCACGTGCGCCGCGCCCGAGGCGCCGTTGTACTGGTTCTCCCACGTCGCGGTGACCCGGAAGCGGCCGTTGAGCAGACAGAGGGTGTCGGCCGGGCAGCCGCCGGGCTGTGGCGGCGGAGCGCTCCCCTTGCGGTAGAGCGCCTGCAGGCCGGCGACATCGTCGGAGTTCATCCGCGCGCCCCGCCCGTCGTCGTGCGCCTGGAAGTACATCAGCGCGTCGCGCAGCACCGAGTTGGACTCGAAACGCGCCTCCGACGAGTGGGCGAGCCCGAGGGTGTGGCCGAGCTCGTGGGCGTAGACCTCCTCGGCGAGCTTGCTGCCGCTGGCGCCCTCGAGGGTGCACTCGATGCCGTCGTTCATCACCACGTCGGCGCCCTGGATGCGGAGGTAGCGCTTGTTGTTGAACACCCCTTGCACCGCGGTGTCGGCCCACGGCCCGCCGATGGCGAGCGTGCCGCCGGCGCCGCAGCTGTAGGAACCTTCGATGTCCTCGTTGGGGTCGTCGAAGAGCAGCACGTTCTGGCCGTCGTAGTCCGTGAAGCCGGCGGTTGCCGTCGAGGTCCCGGCGTAGGTGAGGCGGACCGGCGTGGTCGCTTCGTTGGTCCACATCGCCAGGCCGCGCTGGAATTCGGGGAAGCCCTTGCTCGGCAGCCCCGGCTGGCCGGCCTGGTGGGCGCGCCAGGCGACCGCGCCGCCGGTGTCGAACTGGAACCAGCGGTAGTTGAAGCCGGTCTCGTCGTTGACGAACAGATTGAAGGCCTTGGTCGCCGCGCGCAGCTGCGAGCGTGACGGGCGGAAGAGGTAGTCGCGCTGACGGGGCTGACTGGCGACGCGGTCGGCGATCCAGTCGACGAAGCCGGCGAAGTCGCGCAGCTGCGGGCCGCTGTTCTTGCGGATCCGGCCGATGACGCGCACCTCCGAGAGGTCGCGCAGCGCCGCGGCGCGGCCTCCGGCGCGGACCTCGTGGAAGGCGCCCTGGAGGAACTGCGCGATGGCCCAGGTGCCGTCCGGTTTCGGTTCGAGGAAGAGCAGGGCTCGGCCGCCGCGGCGGAAGCGCGGCGCGCCGTCGATACGCAGGAGACGGCCGTCCGGGGCGCGGCCGCCGGCCACCCGGACGACGATCGCCGAGGCGGGCACCTCGCCCTTGAGCACCTCCTCGACCTGGAAGAGCCAGTCGGTGACCGGCCGCGTCGAGGTGGCGGGCACCTTCCCCTCGGCGGTCGCCACGACGATCACCGCGGCGCGGTCGACGAGCACGGTGTCCTCGAGTGGCACGATGGTGGTGGCCGCGGCCGGGACGGCGGCGAGCAGCGTGGCGAGGGCGAGTTGGAAGCGGGCGCGGCGCAGCGGTCGTTCGGTCATCGGCGGGCGTCTCCTGGGTGCGGACCGGAAAAGACAGGATACCGGCCCGGGAGCGGCCGGGCAACTTGTCCGCCGGCGGGCTTCCGGCGGCCGGGAGGTGCCGATAGAGTCGGCTCCGGCCATGGTGCGCAAGGTATCGATCGTCGTGCCCGCCTTCAACGAGCGGGAGCGGGTGGAGGAGCTGCTGCGGCGGGTGGCGGCGGCGCCGCTGCCGGGCGGGCTCGAGCGCGAGATCCTGGTGGTCGACGACGGCTCGACCGACGGCACGCGCGAGCTGCTGCGCGCGATCGCGGCACGCGGCGAGTGGCCCCTGCGCCTCTTCGAGCAGCCGGAGAACCGCGGCAAGGGGGCGGCGCTGCGGCGCGGCTTCGCCGAGGCGAGCGGCGACGTGGTCCTGATCCAGGACGCCGACCTCGAGTACGACCCGCGCGAGTACCCGGGGCTGCTGGCGCCGATCCTCGCCGGCGAGGCCGACGCGGTCTTCGGCTCGCGCTTCCTCGGCGGACCGCACCGCGTCCTCTTCTACTGGCACACGGTGGGCAACAAGTTCCTCACCATGGCGTCGAACATGCTGTCGAACCTCAACCTGACCGACATGGAGACCTGCTACAAGGTCTTCCGCCGCAGCCTGCTCGACGGCATGCCGCTGCGCTCGAATCGCTTCGGCATCGAACCGGAGCTCACCGCCAAGCTGGCGCGGCGCCGGGCGCGCATCTACGAAGTGCCGATCGCCTACCACGGGCGCACCTACGCGGAGGGCAAGAAGATCGGCTGGAAGGACGGCTTCGCGGCCCTGTGGGCGATCCTCCGCTACAATCTCGCCGACTGATGCGAAGCCCGCTCCGGAAGATCCGTCTCGCCGCCCTCGTCGCCCTGCCGTTGGCGCTGGCCGCCTGCACGGGGGATCCGGCGCGCCGGATCGAAGCGCGCCGCGCCGCCTACGACGCCACCCTGCAGAGCTACGTGGTGCGCGACGATCCGGCGGATGGCGGGCGGACCTTCATCCTCGACGTGCTGGTCGGCTGGCAGGGGGGCGAGCCGCTCCCGGGACTGACCCTCGACGTCTCGATGGCGGCGCCCGGCGGGGCGGAGAAGGCGCACCGGCGGATCTGGATCGAGACCGCCGGGGTCGACCGCGGTGGCGAGCAGATCACCCTCGAGCTGACCGACCTGCCGTGGGAGCCCGGCGACGGTTTCTTCGTCGAAGTGCGCTCGCCGGTGCCGGCGGCCGAGCGCGGCGACTACCGGGAGTTCGCGGCCGGAGGCTGAGCCGCCGAGCCGCTCGCGATGCCCGAAACCTCGACCTCGCCGCCCGGCGCCGCCACGCTGGGAGCCGCCGCGGTGGCGCGGCTCGAGGCCAACGTGGCGCGCGTCTACCGCGGCCGGCCCGAGTCGATCCGGCTGGCGATCGTGGCGATGCTGGCGCGTGGCCACGTGCTCATCGAAGATGTCCCGGGCGTGGGCAAGACGACCCTGGCGCAGGCGCTCGCCCGCTCGCTCGGCCTCTCCTTCCAGCGCATCCAGTTCACCAGCGACCTGCTCCCCTCCGACATCCTCGGCGTGTCGATCTGGAACCAGCGCCGCGAGGCGTTCGAGCACGTGCCGGGTCCGATTTTCGCCAGCATCGTGCTGGCCGACGAGATCAACCGGGCGACGCCGAAGACCCAGTCGGCGCTGCTCGAGGCGATGAGCGAGCGCAAGGTGACGGTCGAGCGCCAGCGTATCGACCTGCCCGACCCGTTCCTCGTCCTGGCGACCCAGAATCCCCACGAGTATCTCGGCACCTTCCCGCTGCCGGAGTCGCAGCTCGACCGCTTCGAGATGCACCTGCGCCTCGGCTATCCGAGCCGCGAGCAGGAGCGCGATCTCCTGCTCGGCGGCGGCGTCGAGAGCGAGCTCGAGCAGCTGCCCGTCGTCCTCTCGGCCGAGGAGGTGCGCGAGCTGCAGCGCCGGGCGGCCGAAATACGCGTCGCCCCGGCGGTGGCCGACTATCTGCTCGCGCTCGCCGAGCGCACCCGCCGCGGTGAGGAGTTCGTGCTCGGCGTTTCGACCCGCGCCCTGCTCGGTCTGCGGCGCGCCGCGCAGGCCTTCGCCCTCGCCGAGGGGCGCGACTACGTGCTGCCCGACGACGTCCAGCGCCTCGCCGTGCCGGTGCTCGGCCACCGCGTCGTCCTGCGCCGTGGCGCCACCGGGCTCGACGCGGCGCGGCGCGCCATCGAGCAGCTGCTCGCGGCGACCCCGGTTCCCATCTGAGGTCGAGGTGAGCGGCCCGTCCCGGATCCCGGGCCCGTCTCGGATTTCGGACCCTTCCCGGATTCAGAACTGGCTGCGGCGCTGGCGCGAGCGGCCGATCCCCGAGGGGATCCGGATCACCCGGGTCGGCCTCTGGTACGTGCTGTTCACCGTCATCGTCGCGGTGGCGGCGACGAACACCGGCAACAACGCCCTCTATCTGGTGCTCTCCGGCATGCTGGCGCTGCTCGTCGTCTCCGGGCAGATGTCGCGGCGCAATCTGCGGCGGCTGGAGGTCGAGGTCGCCGCGCCCGCGGAAGTGTACGCGCGGCGTCCGACCCGGCTCGACTTCGCGCTGGAGAGCCGATCCCGCTTCGCGGCGCGCTGGCTGCTGCTGGTGGCGATCGAACCGGCGGGCTCCTGGCGGCTCGTCCCCCGGCTCGGCCCCGGCGAGCGGGCCGCCGGGACGATCGAACAGATCTTCCCGCGCCGCGGGCGGCACCGGCTCGCCGCCCTGCACGTCGCTTCGCTCTACCCGCTCGGCCTCTTCCGAAAGGGGCTGCGCTACCCGCTCGGGCGCGAGGTGCTGGTCTACCCGGAGCTGTTCGCCGCCGGCGAGATCGAGACGGCGCGCGCCGGCACCGCCGGCGACCTCTCCGCCTCGCGGCCGGGGTGGGGGCACGACCTGCACGCTCTGCGCGGCTTCCGGGCCGGCGACGACCCGCGCGGTATCCACTGGAAGAAGAGCGCGCAGACGGGGCTGCTGGTCTACCAGGAGCGCGAGGCCGAGGAGACGCTGCGACTGTCGATCCTCTTCGACGACGGCACCGGGCGCCTCGCCGACGCGGCCGGAGAGCAGCGCTTCGAACGGCTGGTCAGCGAGGCGGCCACCGCGGCGGTCGACCACCTGGCGCGCGGCTTCGAGGTCGAGCTGGTGACGCGGCGGCGACGGATCCCGTACGGCGCCGGAGCGCGCCAGCGGCACGAGATCCTCGAACTGCTGGCGCTGCTCGAGCCGGGACCGCGCGCCGGCGCGGCGCTGGTGCCGGGCGACGCCGGGGCACGGGTCCTGCGCCTGTCGCTCGTCGGCGGCGAGGCGGCGGGGGTGGCGTGACCTTCGCGCGCGAGAAGCGGCTGCTGCTCGGCTGGGCGGCGCTGGTGGTGGCGCTGCCGCTGCCGCTCACCGACAGCCTCGACTGGCCGTCGCTCGTCCTCTTCCTGCTCGCCGTCGCACTCTTCCTGCGCCACGCCCGCACCGGCAGCGAGCGCTGGCTGTCGAACCGGGTGCTCAACGTGCTGGGCCTGGTCTACCTGCCGCTGCTGCTGCTCGACCTCGCCGCCTTCGCCCGCACCCAGCCGGTGCGGCCGATCCTCCACCTGACCCTCTTCGGCGTCGCGGCGAAGCTCTGGTCGCTCAAGCGCGAGAAGGACAAGTGGCAGGCGTGGATCGGCATCTTCTTCCTCTTCCTCGCCGCCATGGCGACCTCCACCCATCCGTCGGTGGTCGTCTACCTGCTGGCCTACCTCGTCTTCACCGTCGTGCTGCTGGTGCGCTTTGTCCACCTCCACGTGCTGTCGGCCTTCGCCGGCCAGCGCGCCGGAGCGGAGCGGCTGGGCGCCGGCCGGCCGATCGCCGTGCTGGCGCTCGCCACGGTGGTGCTGGCCGTGCCCCTGTTCGCCCTGCTGCCGCGCGTGCGCACCCCCTTCGTCGTCGGTCCCGGCGGCCTGCAGAGCGGCCCCTTCGACGCCCGCATGGGCTACAGCGAGGAGATGACCCTCGACCGCATCGGCAGAATGCGCACCAATCCCGAGGTCGCCCTTCGGCTCTCCTTCGAGGGCGTCCACCCGGCGCCGGCCGCGCTGCGCCTGCGTGGCGCCGTCTACGAGGGGTGGGAGGGGCGCAGCTGGAAGCCGGCCCCCGGCGGCCGGCCGCTGCGCGGCGAGGGCCCGCCCACCGGGCTGCTGCCGCTGGCGCCGGGGCGCGAGGTCGGACAGGCGCGCCTCTCCCTCGAGCCGCTCGGCTCGACCCACCTCTTCCTGCCGGTCGAGGCCGTGGCGATCGAGCCGCTCTCCATCCGGCTGACGCTCTCGGACGGCGGCGCGGTCGCCCTGCCGATCGTCCCGCAGCGGCCGCTCGAGTACGTCGTCCGCCTCGGCGCCGTCGCGGCCTCGCCGGCGCCGCCGTTCGAGCGGGTCGTGCCGGGCTCCGAAGTGCTCTCGGTCGATCGCGTGACGCCCGCCCTCGCGGCCCTGGCGGGCGAATGGGCGGGGACCGGCAGCGCCGCCGAGCGGGCGGCGCGTATCGAACACCGTTTCCACACCGAGTTCACCTACGCCACCGACACGGTCGGGCGGGGGGGCGACGACCCGATCGAGGCGTTCGTGCTGCGCGACCGGCGCGGCCACTGCGAGTACTTCGCCTCGGCTATGGTGCTGCTGTTGCGCGCCCAGGGGATCCCGGCGCGCCTCGCCACCGGCTTTTACGGCGCCGAGTGGAGCCGCTGGGAGGGATCCTGGGTGGTGCGCCAGTCGAACGCCCACGCCTGGGTCGAGGCGTGGATTCCCGAGCAGGGCTGGACGATCTTCGATCCGACCCCGCCGGCCGGCCGGCCGGCGCCGGCACCGACCAGCCTGCTGACCTCGCTGCGCCAGGCCTGGGAAGCGGCGGTCTACCGCTGGGATCGCTGGGTCATCTCCTACGACTTCGACGACCAGGTCGGCGCCATGGGCTCTCTGCGCGCCTGGTGGAGCGAGCTGATGCGGCGCCTCTCCGGTGGCGCCCCGTCGAGCCCGGCGCCGACGACGCCGACCGCGCCCGAGGCTCCCGGCGGCGAGGCGACCGCGGCGGGGGAGGGGACGGCGCGGCGCTGGATTCCGCTCGTGGCGGCGGGCGTGGTGCTGCTCGTCGGTCTGGCGATCTGGCTGCTGGGGCGCCGGCCAGCCTGGACGGCGCGCAGCGCCTACGCGCTGCTGCGCGCCACCCTCGCCGGCGCCGGCCTGCCGGTCGCCGACGCGCTCCCCCCGCTGGCGCTCGCCCGCCTGGTCGAGCGGCGCCTGCCCGAGGCCTCGCCGGCCGCCGACCGGGTGATCGCCCTCTACGTGCGCGAGGTCTTCGCCGGTCGGCCGGCGGCGCCCGGCGAAGTGGAGAGCCTGCGCGCCGAGGTCGCCGCGGTCGAACAGGCGGCCCGCCGCGCGCGCCGCAAGCGCCGCGCCGCGTGACCGCAAGGTGCCGGGAGTGAGATACTTCCGGCTCCCGGCCCGATCCGCCCCCCCGTTGATGACTCCGGAGTCCGCCCGATGACTACCCTCGCCCGCATCCAGTCGCTGCTCGGTCCGCAAGGCGACGACCTGCTCTCCCATGTCTGTGCCGGAATTCCGAAGGAGCGCATCCGCGTCCCGGCCTCCGACCACGTCGACGCCGTCTTCGGCCCTTCCGACCGCCACCCGCAGGTGCTGGTCAACCTGCAGCGCCTGCACGCCACCGGCCGGCTGGCCGGCACCGGCTACCTGTCGATCCTGCCGGTCGATCAGGGGATCGAGCACTCGGCGGCCGCCTCGTTCGCCCCCGCGCCCGACTACTTCGATCCGGCCCGCATCGTCGAGCTGGCGGTCGAGGGGGGCTGCAACGGCGTCGCCTGCACCCTCGGCGGGCTCGGCCAGGTCGCCCGCCGCTGGGCGCACAGGATTCCGTTCATCCTCAAGCTCAACCACAACCAGCTGCTGACCCTGCCCAACGGCTTCCGGCAGACGATGTTCGCCGGCATCGAGCAGGCCTGGGACATGGGGTGCGCGGCGGTCGGGGCGACGATCTACTTCGGCTCGGACGACGCCGACCGGGAGATCGAAGAGGTGGCGCAGGCCTTCGCCGCGGCGCACGAGCTGGGGATGGCGACGATCCTCTGGTGCTACCTGCGCAACCCGGAGTTCAAGCAGAAGGACGCCGACCATCACACCGCGGCGGACCTGACGGCGCAGGCCAACCACCTCGGAGTGACGCTGGGGGCCGACATCATCAAGCAGAAGCTGCCGACCCACAACGGCGGCTACCGGGCCTTCAAGGGGTTCGGCAAGACGCACGACGCGGTCTACGGCGGACTGGTCGCCGAGCATCCGATCGACTACGTCCGCTGGCAGGTGGCCAACTGCTACATGGGCCGCATCGGCCTGATCAACAGCGGCGGTGCCTCGAGCGGCGAGAGCGACCTCGCCGAGGCCGTCCGCACGGCGGTGCTCAACAAGCGCGGCGGCGGCATGGGGCTGATCAGCGGACGCAAGGCCTTCCAGCGCCCGCGTGGCGAGGGGATCGAGCTGCTCCACGCCATCCAGGACGTCTACCTGTGCAAGGACGTGACCGTTGCCTGAGGCGGGCGGGCTGAGCCTCGGGAAGTTCCGCCTCCGCCTGCTCTCGGACGGCGAGTTCCGTCTCGACGGCGGGGCGATGTTCGGCGTCGTGCCGAAGCCGATGTGGGAGAAGGCCAAGGTACCGGACGCGCAGAACCGCATCCGGATGGCGACCAACTGCCTGCTGATCGAGACCGGGAAGGAGCTCGTCCTGGTCGACACCGGCATCGGCGACCAGCACGACGCGAAGTTCGCCGCCATCTACGCCCTGGACCCGGCGGCCCGGCGCCTGCCCGCTTCGCTGGCGGCGGCCGGTTACGCGCCGGAGGACGTCACCGACGTGGTGCTCACGCACCTGCACTTCGACCACTGCGGCTGGAACACCCGCCGCGAGGGCGAGCGCAGCGTCCCGACCTTTCCGCGGGCGCGCTACTGGATCGAGAAAGGGGAGGTCGAGCACGCCCGCGCCCCCAGCGAGCGCGACCGGGCGAGCTACTTTCCGCGCAACTGGGAGCCGCTGTTCGAGGCCGGGCAGGTCGAGCTCTTCGAGAACGAGGTCGAGGTCGTCTCCGGCGTGCGCGCGGTCAAGGCGCCGGGGCACAACGCCGACATGTGCGTGGTGACGCTCGACGGCGGCGACGGTGAGCGCGGCGTCTACTGGGCCGACCTCGTGCCCACGGTCGCCCACGTGCCGCTGCCCTGGATCATGGGCTACGACCTCTACCCGATGGAGACGCTGGCGCAGAAGAAGCGGTGGCTGCCGCGCGCGGCGGCCGAGAGCTGGCTCTGCATCTTCGAGCACGACGCCGAGACGCCGGTGGCGCGCATCGTCGAGGACGCGCCGGGCCGGCTGCGCGCCGCGCCGCTGGCGGGCGAAGTTCGATAGGGTTGGGCGGCGCCGGGCGTCGGCCCCGGCGCGCCGCACCAATCCAGACAGGCAGCACCGGAGAGAGCGATGGCGACGGAAGTCGTGATGCCGCAGATGGGCGAGTCGATCGC
>CAYYIK010000056.1:0-5842 GCA_964471955.1 uncultured Thermoanaerobaculia bacterium
CCGTCCGCCTGGTCCTCGGTGCTCCCCTGAGCGGCGGCCGGGCGACTCCTCGCGGAGGGGAGCGCCGCCGCCTCAGCGCCTCTTCTCGATCACCACCTCCAGGTACTCGCTCGGCAGCACGAGGGTGGAATCGCCCGAGCGGTTCTCCTGTTCGAGCAGCTCGAGCAGGTCGGCGGTGAGGGCGGCCTGCCCGTCGATGTCGATCTGCTGGTAAGCCACGTTCATCGGCCCGTAGCAGGTGCGGAAGAGCTCGATCCACTGCATCGGCGAGCGGTAGCGGAAGGTGAAGTGCCTGGGGGTCGCCTGGAGGCGCGCCGCCGAGCCGGCGAACAGCTCCTCGAGACGCGGAAGCGAGCCCCAGAGAGCCGGAGACTGCACGCCCGGCGGCGGCGACACGTACCGCCCGAGGATCCGGAAGACCCGGCCGACGAAACTCTCCGGCGTCCAGTTGGCGAGCCCGATACGGCCGCCCGGCCGGCAGACGCGCAGCATCTCGGCGGCCGCCCGCTCCTGGTCCGGGGTGAACATCAAGCCGAAGGTCGACGGCACGGCGTCGAACGAAGCGTCGGCGAACGGCAGGTTCTCGGCGTCGGCCTCCTCGAAGTGGACTCTGTACCCCTCCGCCTCCGCCCGCCACCTTGCGGCGACGAGCAGAGCGCGCACGTAGTCGGTCGAGGTGACGTCGGCGCCGCGGCGCGCCGCGGCGAGCGTCGCGTTGCCGTTGCCGGCGGCGACGTCGAGCACCCGCGAGCCGGAGCGCAGGCCGCACTCTCGGAGCCGACCACCCCGACACCCGCGCGTCGTCGCGCGAGCTGACCCGGCTCGGTGCGGCGCCGGCGGCGCCGACGAGCCGCGCCGGCTGAGTCGCGCCGGCGCGCGAGAGTGCTCAGGGCGTGGCCGCCGACCAGCTCGTGGTATCGCCACTCTCGAAGCCGTCCGCGAACAGGACCGCCGCCGCGTAGCGCTGGCCCTGCAGGCTGTAGCCCGACGTGTCGCCGCCGGCGGCGCCGTTGCTCGACCAGGCGACGACGAAGCGGCCGTCGGCGAGGACCTCGACCGCCTGCTCGCGCTGGTGGTTGGTCGTGTAGCTGTTGACCTGGAACTGCGGCCCGTCGGGCGTACCGTTGGCCGCGAAGCGCCGGCCCTGGATGCTGTAGCCCGACAGGTCGCCGCCGGGCGACCCGCTGACGCTGTGCCAGACGACGACGAAGCCACCGTCCGCGCCGGCCGCGACGGCGGGCCGCGACTGATGGCTCGAGCTCCAGGTGCTGATCTGGAACGGCGCGCCGAGCGGGGAGCCGTCCGCCCCGTAGCGCCGGCCCTGGACGGTCCAGGTGACGCCGGGCGAGCCGCCCCCGGCCCAGACCACGACGAAGCCGCCGCCCGCGAGGGGCGCGACGTCGGGGGCCTGCTGGCTCCCCGTCGTGTAGGTGTTGACCTGGAACTGGGCCGCGAGCGGCGAGCCGTCCGCCGCGTAGCACCGCCCCTGAATGCTCCACTCCGAGGTGTCGCTGCCGGGCGAGCCGAGGCTCTCCCAGACCACGACGAAGCCGCCGTCGGCCTCGGCCGCGACGGCCGGGCTGTACTGGTTGTTCGTCGTGTAGGTGTTGACCTGGAACTCCGTTCCGACCGGCTCGCCATTCTCGTCGAAGCGGGCGCCCTGGATGCTGGTGCCGGAGTTGTCGCCGCCGGCCGAGCCCGCGCTCCTCCACGCCGCGACGAAACCGCCGTCCGCCTGCGCGGCGACGTCGGCCACGGCCTGGCTCCCCGAGGTGAAGCTGTTGATCTGGAACTGCTCCGTGAGCGGCGAGCCGTCGGCGGCGTACTGCCGGCCCTGGATGCTGAAGGACGATTCGTCCGAGCCGTCGGAGAAGTCGCTGTGCCACACGACGACGAAGCTGCCGTCCGCCGAGGTCGCCACGCTGGGCTCGCCGTGGTCGACCGTGTAATAGGGCTGGGTGCTGATCTGGAAGTCGGACTCGAGCGGCGCGCCGTTTGCCGCAAAGCGCCGGACCAGGATGTTCGGGTGCAGCGGGTTCCCGGCGGTGAACGAGCCGTAGCTCGCCCAGGCAATGACGAAGCCGCCGTCCGGGGTCCGGGCGACGGAGGGGTCGCTCTGGTGGCTCGTGGTGTAGGCGTTGATCTGGAACTGCGCCCCTTCGGGCTGCGGCTGCGCGGCGAGCGGCGCGGCGGTGGCCGCGATCAGCAGCAGCGCAGGGGCAAGGGCGATCCGGTTTGCCCGGGCCCGCACGGACGCGCGAGCTCCGAGAGCTGCCCCGAGTGATCGACACCGACCGGTCACGGCGTCACCCCCGACCAGCGACCGGCGTCGCCCGATTCGAAGCCGTCCCAGAAGAGCGTGACGACGTTCGAGAAGCAGTAGAGCTGCTGCGAGAACTGGCACGAGGAGGAGCTGGCTTCGGTCCACTGCCCCGTCCGGGTGGTGCCGGCAATGCCCTTGGTCACGTCAGCCGGCGCCGAACTCGTCCAGCCCGAGCAGTCCAGCTCCGACCCGGTGCCGTCCTCGAGCGTACCGGTGAAGACCTCGCCGCCGCCGCCGCCGAGATGGTAGACACCGGTCTCGTACTGGTGGATCGAGCCCGCATTCGAGCCGTCCAGCAGGTCGGCCCGCGAGGCTGCGATCGTCACACCGTCGATCCGCCGGAAGGGGCCGTCCGAGGTCAACCGAGCGGCGGCGTCGACGGTTCCGTCGGAGAGCCAGGCGACGAAGGACTCGGGAGCCGGCAGATGGGCCTCGGTCGCCAGCTCGCGACAGATCAGGTCGCCCGCCGCGAGCCCGCTCTCGCCGCCGGCCTGCGGCCAGCTCGCGAGGTTGCCGGTTCCTTCGACCGAGGTCAGGAAGACCAGCGAGCCGGGCGACGCCCACCTCTGGCCCGTCGGCTCGCTCGTGCCCGGCTCGAGACAGAGCAGACGCAAAGAGGCGTTGCAGTTCACCGCCGTACTGCTCGTCCAGAGCTGGACGGTCGCCGAGACGAGGCCGACCACGCCGATCTCGTTCGCAGCGCCCGAGGTCCAGTCCGCGCACGAGGTGTCGGGAAGGAGGGAGCCCTCGTCGTTGGTCCCCGTCCAGTACCGCGTCGTGCCGTCACCGTCGGCCGGCAGGCCGACCTCGTCGAAGAGCAGCGGCCGATAGATGGCGCCCGTCGGCTGCACCAGCTCGTCGAGTGCTTCGGTGGCCGGCTCGTTGGTGAGGAAGGTGAAGCGGAACCAGGGGCCGGCCGGCAGCGGCGGTCCGCCCGTGCAGCCGGTATTGCGGTGGCCGCTCAGGCCCTGGACATGGCAGTAGCCGGAGGCCGACGCGGTCGAGAGCCAGGCGCGGAATGCGTCGGCGTTGGGCAGGCCGGCCACGGTCGCACGAGCCCGGCAGATGGCGTCGCCCGCCGCTTGCCCCGTCTGCCCGCCGGCGTCGGGCCAGCTCGAGAGATCGCCGGTGCCGGCAACCGAGGTGACGAAGGCCCGGCGGCGGACGGCCTCGGACGGGTCGGCGGCGAGCGCGAGGCCGGTGGCGAGCAGGGTGAGAGCAGTCTTGCGCATGAGCGGGTCCCCTTTCGGAACCCAGATCGACGGAGTCGTGCCCCCGGGGCCATCGGGACGGCATGGAGCAGGTCGCGCGGCTGGGCCGCGCGCGCAGTTCACCCGTGGACCTGCGGGTGCCGGGGCCGCCAGGCGCCGGGCAACACGCCGACGAGCTCGCGCCCGGCGCGGTGGGTGGCACGCCCTTCCGGAGGTCGCCTCGAGCCGTTCGCCGATCCGGAGCGAGGCGCTCTCGACGGCGCCGCGGAGCGCCCCGACCTACCGCTCGTCGGGCGCCGGCTCGCGGGCTCCGGCTCCCGCCAGTTCGCGGGCGAGAAAAGCGCGGGCCACCTGCCAGTCGCGCTTGAGCGTGCGCTCGGAGACCCCGGTCAGCGGCGAGATCTCTTCGAGGGTGAGTCCGGCGAAGAATCGCCACTCGACCAGACGGGCGAGCTCGACATCGACGGCCGCCAGCCGCTCGAGGGCGCGGTCGAGGGCGAGGAGGTCCTCGGCAGGCGGCGCTTCGGCGGCAAGTTCGAGCGCCTCGACGGGAACGTGTGTCGCTCCCGAGCCGCGCTTGCGGCGGCCGCGGTGGCGGGCGTGATCGACCAGAATCTGGCGCATGGCGCGCGCCGCGAGGGCGAAGAAGTGGATACGGTCGTTGCCGGCGGCGATGCTGCGCCCGGGCGCACCGACCAGCTTGAGATAGGCCTCGTGCACCACGACCGTGGTGGAGATCGACTCGCCGGCACCCAGTCGCGCCGCCTGACGCGAGGCGACGCGACGCAACTCGTCATAGACGCTGGCGAAGACGCGGTCGTACGCCTCGCGATCGCCGGCGCGCGCGGCGGCGAGGAGAGCGGTCGTCTCGGCCGGGTCGGAGCCCGGCCCCCGTCCGTCGGCCTGTTCGGGTGGCACGGCGCCGATTCTAGTCCGGACGCCGCCGCGGGGTGGCGAGCAAGGCCAGGAACGGTGCCGCGGTGCCGTCGAGCAGCCCGTTGGGGGCCGCATCCGCCGCCAGCAGCGCTGCGAGTTGACGCGCCAGCTCCGGCTCTCGCGCCGCGATCCGCGCCAGCTCGATCTCCCGCGCCGAGGCGGTCAGCTCGAGCAGGCTCTCGAACGGCTCGCGCAGCTCCTTGAATCCCACGTTCCCCGCGGCCTCCCGGCGACCCCAAGACCCTCAACCTCCGGCTTCGGTCCCCACGAGATAGAGCGTCAAAGGCCTCCGCCAGAGGACACCGTCTCTGCGAGGAGTGCCGCCGAGGGGTGCCAGCCTCCTGGTACAGAGCCAACCACCGAGGTGCCGGCGCAAGGGTGCCAGCCTCGTGGCGGCGCAAGCCGAATGGGGGGGAGTCCCGTCCTATTCACCATGAGCCGACGACTTCGCTTCGTTCCGCCCGGTTCCCTGGTCGAGGTGACGTGCCGCACCGTTCAGGGGCGTTGCCTGTTGACACCCACGCCGCTCGTCTCCGACCTCATCCGCGGAGCGCTCGCCCGCGCGGCGCGCCTCTACCCCGTCGAGATCCATGCCTTCTGCTTCCTCTCCAATCATTTCCACCTGCTGCTCACCGTCCCGGGAGCCGACAGGCTGGCTGCCTTCATGAACCACCTGAACTCGAATCTCGCCCGCGAGATCGGTCGCCAGGTGCAGTGGCGGGAGAAGTTCTGGGGGCGCCGCTATCAGGCGATCCTGGTGTCGGACGAGCCCGCCGCGCAGATCGAGCGCCTGCTCTACATCCTGCGACACGGCTGCAAGGAGCATCTCGTTCATCGCCCTGCCGATTGGCCCGGCGCGAGCTCGACCGCGGCCCTGCTCACCGGCGAGCTCATCCGGGGTACCCGGCTCGATCGGACTATGGCGTACCGACTGCAGAGGCGGGGGCGAAGGCCGACACGAGAGCAGTTCACCTCGGTGGAAACGCTCCAGCTCGCTCCTCTGCCCTGCTGGCGACACCTGCCGCCGGACCTCCATCGCTCCCGATGCGCCGAGCTCGTCGCTCGCATCGAGTTCGAGACGGCGTGCCAGTTCCGGGCTTCGGGTCGCGAGCCTCTCGGGCGATCCCGGATACTCAGCCAGCATCCGCATCTCCGGTCACCTCGTCCGAATAAGGGGTCCGCCCCTCTCGGTCATGCCGCATCAGCGGCTGTGAGGAGTGAGATGCGTGAGCGCTATCGACGCTTTGCTGCCGCCTACCGTCGGGCCGCTGCGCGGCTCCGACTCGGATTGACTGCGGCTACCGGAGCTCTCCTGCTTTTCCCCCCGGGGTCCTTTCCGCCACCAGCGCGTTTCCTCGCCTCCGGAAGCCAC
>CAYYIK010000056.1:5942-21196 GCA_964471955.1 uncultured Thermoanaerobaculia bacterium
ATCGGAAGCCGAATGGCCGTCAGGCCGGTCGTCGACGCGACACGTCTGCCGCGGCTGCTCGAGAAGAGAGCCGCCTTGACCTCGACTCGAGAAACTGGTCCCGCTACGAGACGATGGCGCAGCCTGGAGAGACCGGAGAGACCGGAGAGACCATGAGGCTGGCACTTACGGAGAGGCACTTCTGGAGAGACCAGGCGGCCGGCAGCGCTCGCGTAGGATCCGCAGTCGATCGATCCGAACCGGGAGGCGTCATGGCGAGAGGTGGTTCCGGAGGTTGCCTCAAGGGTCTGCTCATCGGCTGCGGCGCAATGCTGCTGCTGGTCGTCGTCGCGATTGCCGGCGTCGCCTTGAACTTCGATCTCGTCCGGCAGTCAGGCTGGTACCGCTCGATCGCCGGCAGAGTTCAATCCGCCAAGTCGGACATTCAGAACATGGTGCGGCTGCGGGGCGAGCTCCTGGCGATCTATCCGGCCGAGCAGCTCGGTACCAACGTGCGATTCTCCTCGGCCAACGGAGTTTCGAACAGAGTGCTCGACCTTCAGTTCTTCGGACCGCGGTTCGACCTGCCCGCCGATCCGGGTGAGCGCGAGCGCTTCGCCCGCGCGATCGCCGCCGACGCCGCCCGCCGCTTCGACGGGATCTCCCGTTTCGACACCATCGTTATCGGCTTCGCTCGCCGGTCCGGCAGCAGTTCGAGTTCCGAGTCCTTCTCGTTCGCCGTCGCCGATCTGGTCGCGCCGCCGGCCCCGGCCGGCGGCCCGCTCGAGGCTCCCTGACGCGCGACTGAAGTCCGGGACCGGGCGACCGGGCGAGACACCGAGGGCCGCCCTCGTGGGCGGCCCCCGGTTCGTTGCGTGGGGTGAGGCGCGGCTCTACTGCGACTCGGCGCTCCAGCGGACGGTCGAGCCCATGCCGAAGCCGTCGGCGAAGATCAGATCGACGCACTGGGCCGGCAGGTCGAAGGCCTCCACACCGTCGCTGCGGTTGCTGCTCGAGCCCTGGCTGGCGGAGAACCCGAGGCCGCGCGCGGCGAAGGCCTCCCAGATATCGCAGGAGTTGTCGCCCTCGTAGTTGACGGCGTCGGCAGCGAGGATCGCGTTGCGGCCGTCGACGAAGCCCGGCGAGCACGGCTGGAGTTTCATGCCGTCGATCGACAACTGGAACGCGAGGTTGTTGCCGCCGCTCCCGTTGTAGATATCCGGGTCGTATCCGTAGACATCGACCAGTTCCCAGTACATCTGCCAGAGCATGGTCGCCCAGATCGAGCCGATGCCGTGCGGCTGCGGGTTCGTGGCATCGGCGACGTCAGCGTAGGTGAACGGATTGACGTTGAAGTCGGTGTTGTACGGGAACCGGCGGATGCCGATGCCGCTCACCTGGCTCTCGAAGATCGCGTAGGTACCGATCGGCCGGGAGGTCGTCGCGGTGTCAGCGGGGTCGGCGTGGAGGAAGAGCGTCATCCAGTCGCTCCAGCCTTCGCCCATCTGCTCGGCGTTCTGCAGGCAGCCCGACTGCGCCGGGCCGCCGGTCAGACGATTTGAGACGCCGTGACCATACTCGTGCGCGATGATGCCGTTGTCGAGGTCGCTGTCGCGATTCGGAGCGACTGCCTGCGTCGAATCCATCGTCGCGTTCAAGCCGGACAGGTTGGCGACGAACAGGTTGCCGTCGGACAGGCCGACCGAGTTCATCGGAATGACCGAGAGGTTGCCGTTGGCACCGGGTCCCATCGCCACCACGCCGTCACCCAGCGTGTTGATCAGGATCACCCCGACAGCCCCGGCGTTCTGGGCATTGACCGCCTTCGTGCCGAACTCGCACTGGCCGCGTCGCAGCAGCGCGATGTTTCCGGCCACGCCCGGCCAGACCGGAGAGACGCAGAGCGTGTTGCCGTCGTTGCAGCAGCCATCATCGGTCACCGCGCCCGAGCCGTCGTCGACCAGCACGACGTTCTGCGTGACGCTGTAGACCTGCGGACCGAAGGAGGCGGTTCCGGCCGGGTAGACACCCGCGACGGGCGCTGGCGCGTTGATCTCCAGCCCCAGCGGCGCCGTCCAGACGAACATCTGCATGCGCGGATTCAGGCCGTCGCCCGGCGTCGCGAAGTTGGCGTTGTTGGTGCCGGAGCCGTCCTGGGCGTCGGCGTTGACCGAATCGCTGCCGAGACCGCCGCGGCCGTAGTTGTTCTCCTGGAAATTGCCCGATGCCTCGTCGAAACCGTACTGGTAGAAGACGTCGTGCAGGATGTTGTTCCAGTAGTAGAGATTGACCACCGCCGCATCCCGATAGTCCGCCGGCTGCTGCGTCGTCAGGTCGAGGTTGGGCTGGAAGATCAGGCTGCCGCCGCCGTCGGGCTGGCTCCCCGGGTCGCATCCGTTGTTGGCGTCGGCGTCGACGCAGGCGTTGACGTTGTTGCCGCTGGTCAGCGTGGTGTCGGCGCCGGCCACGCCGTCGAGGTCGTGCCAACCGAAGGGTGAGGCGCCGGTGCCGGGGTCGGTGCCGCCTGCCACGTGCGGGTCGACCTCGTCCGTGCGCACACCGTCGTCCGGCGACTCCTTGGGCGAGGCGAAGACGCGGTAGGTGGCGTCGTTGGTCCAGTTGTGGCGACCGAGCACGGTTCCGTTCTCGGCGTCGACCCAGAAGTTCCACCAGTCCGCGGAGGTCGGACTCTGGATCGACAGATTCCAGGCGAGGCGGATCTGATCGGTCCGCGGCAGCCGGTAGTAAGCGAGCCCTACCGGGATCGGCGCTCCGGAGACCGCCTCGTTGGCGAAGACCGCGCCGAGCTCGGCGCCCGGGCGAGTCTCGACGACGTCGAGCGCCGTTACCGGCGGCAGACCGACGCTGCGGGCGGCGGCATCGACCGCCTCCTCGGGCGTGATCAGCGGTTCGCTTCGCAGCTGATTCGCCTGCTCGGCGAGCCCGGCGACCGCGCGACCGGTGACCTGGAAGACCCGGCCCTGGCGATCGATGTGGACGCCGAGCTCCGAGCCGTCGACGCGCAGGCCGTGAATCGACTGCTTCAGGTAGACGTGGGTGACGCCGTTGTGCGCCGTGCGCACCTCGTCGGTCACCTTCGCTTCGGCGAGGTCGGCCGCCGACGCCCCGACCGCTGCCGCATCCGCAGCAAGGTAGGTGAGGGCGATCTGGCGGGCCGGCGCGTCGGATGGCGGCGTTCGAAAGTCGGGCTTCGCGACACCGGCGACAGCGAGCGCGGGAACGAGGGAGCCGACGACGAACAGGGTCGCTGCTCCGTACCGGGTGTGAGCTCTCCGGGCCATGCGGACCTCCTTCTGGACTGAGGGTCTGCCGGGGACGATACCGTCTGTGGCGGCTGTCCGCAATCGGTGCCGTCCGTGGCCCGCTCGGACCTCCGGGTCGCGGGGGGCGCCCCGCTCAGTCCCGCGCGAGGGGGGTCGCGAACGTTGCCCCCAGCCACGCGGGCAGGTGCGCCACCGAGTCGAGGCAGGCGAGTGGGCGCTCGGCTTCGAGCAGCTCGCGGGAGTGGCCTCCGGTGAGCACTCCGACGCCGCCGCAGCCGGCGTTGGTGGCCATCTGGAGGTCCCAGGCGGTGTCGCCGATCATCAGCGCCGCAGCCGAGCGCACCCCCAGCTCGTCGAAGAGCTGCAAGAGCATCCCCGGCGCCGGCTTGGACGGCGCTTCGCTGACCGTGCGGGAGGCGTGGATGAAGCGCCGCAGCCCCGTCTGGTCGAGCTCGCGCTCGAGCCCTTGTCGGCTCTTCGCGGTGGCGATGGCGATGAAGTACCCCTCGGCGTGGAGCTGTTCGACCGTCTCGGCCGCGCCGGCAAGCAGCGTCGAGCGCCCCTTGAACTCGGCCAGCCAGCGCCGCCGGTAGGCCTCGGCGACGCGCTCGAACAGTGGCAGATCGCCGTGGGGGAAGAAGCGCTCCATCGTCTGGATCAATCCGAGGCCGATCGACTCCCGGATCCGATCGGCCGGGGGTCTCGGCGCTTCCGGAATGTCCTCGAGCGCCGCCAGCGTGCACTCGACGATCGTGCCGATCGAGTCCATCAGGGTGCCGTCCCAGTCGAAGACGACGAGACGGAGCGGGCGGTCGGGAGCTGCAAACGGTTCAGCCATGCGCTGGGATCTGGATTGCCGGCCGGGCAGCGACCGTCGCGGAATCCTATCAACCCGGCGCCTTTGTGTCCTTTTGTGTGTCCCTTTTGTGTGTCCCTTTTGTGTGTCCCGTTTGTGTGTCCCGGGAAGGGGGCGGCTAGACTCGGGGGGTGACGGGTCGGCAGAGGTGGCTGCGGCGGGGGGCGCTGGGCGCCGGCTGGGCGATGTCGCTGCTCCTGGTGGCGGCGGCGACGGCGCGGCTCTGGCTGGCGGGCCAGCAGCTCCCTTCGGGGGGACCGCTGCGGCCCCGCCAGGCGGCGATCGACGTCCGGCGCTACGAGCTCGACCTGCGCCTCGACCCGGAAGAGCGCTCGCTCGCCGGACGCGCCGTGACCCACCTGCTCACCGTGGCGCCGCTCGACGCCGTCGAGCTCCACCTCGACGACCGGCTGAAGGTGCTCGCGGCCCGTGTCGATGGCGTGCCGGCCCGCTTCCGCCATCGGCACGGGCTGGTTGCCATCGAACTGGCGGGCGCCTGGGGACCCGGCGAACGACACGCCGTCGAGCTGCGCTACGCCGGCCGGCCGAAGGTCGCCGCCAAGCCCCCCTGGCTCGACGGACTGGTCTGGGCCGAGACGCCGTCGGGCGCCCCCTGGCTGGGGGTCACCGTGCAGGGGGACGGCGCCGACGACTGGTGGCCCTGCAAGGACCACCCCTCCGACGAGCCGGACGACGGCGTGGCGATCGCCCTCACCCTGCCATCGGAGCTGGTGACCCTGTCGAACGGTCGCAAGACCGGCGAGACCGTCCACGAGGATGGCACCACGACCACTCGCTGGGAGGTCGGGCATCCGATCAACAACTACCTGGTCACCTTCAACGCCGCCCCCTACGTGCCGATCGAGGCGACCTACCGGGGGGTCGACGGCGATCGCGCCGAGACGATCGTCTTCTGGGCGATCCCGGAGCACCGGGAGCAGGCCGGGCGGCTCTGGCAGGAGCAGGGGGCGGCGATGCTCGCGTCGTATGCCCGCCGCTACGGCGAGTACCCTTATCTCGACGAGAAGTTCCACGTCGCCGAGACCCCTTATCTCGGCATGGAGCACCAGACGATCGTCGCCTACGGCGCCGACTTCGAGAACAACGAGCACGGTTTCGACGAGCTGCTCTTCCACGAGACGGCGCACGAGTGGTGGGGCAACAAGGTCACGGCGCGCGACTGGGCCGATTTCTGGCTGCAGGAAGGGTTCGCCACCTACGCCGTCGCCCTGCACGTCCTCGACTCGCGCGGCGAAGCGGCCTACCTCGACCACATGCGCGGCGTAATGGCCGGCATCCGCAACCGAGTACCGATCGTCGGCGGTCGTGACCGGGTCGCCTCCGAGGCCTATGTCGGCGACATCTACGCCAAGGGGGCCGCGGTGCTGCACACCCTGCGCTGGGAACTCGGCGCGGCGGCGCTCGACGAGGCGCTGCGCCGCTTCGCCACCGCGGCGCTGCCGGCCGACGGGCTGGTCGAGACGGCCGACTTCGAGCGCCTGGTCGGCGAGCTCGCCGGCCGCGACCTCGACTGGTTCTGGCAGCGCTATCTGCGCCGCGCCACGCCGCCGCGCTGGCGTCTCGAGCGGACGCCGACGCCGCCCGGCCTCGAGACGATCACCCTGACCTGGGACGATCCGGCCTTCGCTCTCGCCCTGCCGGTCGTCGTCGCAGGCGCGGCACGCCGCGTCGAGATGCCCGGCGGCCGCGCCCGCTTCGAGGTCCCCGCCGGAACGCCGGTCGAGGTCGACCCCGAGCGCCGCATCCTCGCCGAACCGGCCCGCCGCGGTCGGAGCTGACGGCCGCCCGCGGACCCAGCCGCCTTCCCGACGCCTCAGCCGGTAGACGGGTGCTCGCGGCGCAGCCGGTCGAGGTCGACGTGGATGCGGCGGAAGGCGTCGGCAAGGCGGGGGTCGAAGTGGGTGCCGGCGTCGGCGAGGATGCGGCGCACCGCCTCGTCGTGGGCGACGGCGTCCTTGTAGGGGCGCAGCGCCGTGATCGCATCGTAGGCATCGACCAGGGCGACGATGCGGGCGGCGAGCGGAATCTGCTCACCGGCCAGACGGCGCGGGTAGCCGCGGCCGTCCCAGCGCTCGTGGTGGGCGTAGGCGATCTCCATCCCCATGGCGAGGAAGGACTGCCCCGGGCTGCGCGCGATGACGCCACGCAGCGTGTCGCCACCGATCGTCGTATGGCGCTCCATGATGCCGCGCTCGCGCGCGTCGAGGGCTCCCGGCTTGGTGAGGATGGCGTCGGGAATCGCCACTTTGCCGATGTCGTGCAGCGGGCTCGAGCGGAACAGCTCCTCGACGAACTCTTCGCCGAGCGGACCGAAGGGGCCGTCGGCGATCGCCTCGGCGAGGCGGCGCGAAAACGACGCAATGCGGTCCAGGTGCTCGCCGGTGGTGCCGTCGCGCAGTTCGGCGAGGCGCGCCAGCGTGAGCAGCGCCTGGTCGCGTGTGCGGCGAACCTCGCCGGTCTGCGCAGCCACCCTGGCGACGAGCTCGTCGTTGAGGCGGGCGAGTTCGGCCGTGCGCGCCGCCACTTCGGTCTCGAGCTCGGCCTGCCGGCGAGCGAGGCGCGCGAGACGCCAGCGCACCAGCAGGGAGGCCAGCGCGAGCAGGGCGAGAGCGGCGGCGAGGCGGACCGCGCTGCGCTCGTACCAGTGCGGCGCGACTTCGACGCCGGCCGTCACCGGAGCTCCCCAGGGGCCGTCGCCGATCGCTGCCGCCACCTCGAAGCGATAACGGCCCGCCGGCAGCTGCTCGTAGAGCGCCCGCCGGTGCGCCCCGGCAGCCTGCCACTCCGGGTCGACTCCGATCAGACGGTAGCGCAGCCGCAGCGCTGCCGGGGCGGCCGCGCCGCCGGCGGCGAAGGCGAACTCGAGTCGTCCCGCTCCGGCCGGCAGGACGTAACCGGTCGGACCGGCGGCGAGCTCCCGGCCGCCGACCTCCACCCGCTCCAGCCGCGCGGTCGGCGGGGCGGCGAGGGGGAGTGGCCGCGGCGGCACGAGGTGCACGAGCCCGGTTTCGCCCCCCGCCCAGAGCCCGCCGGCCCCGTCGGCGGCGAGCGCATGGAGCCCGACCGACTCGTCGCCGGCCACCAGGTCGAGCGCCGCCGCACCGGCGCGTCGGCGGGCCAGCCGATCGCCGGCCAGCCAGAGGGCGCCTTCCACGTCGAAGAGCGCCGCGCGAGCCAGCACCGCCCCGGCGGCGAGCGGCCGGGCGGTAACCAGCGGTTCGCCGGTCACCAGATCGACGGCGGCGAGCGCTCCCGCGGCCACCACGCCGCCCTCGGGCGCCAGCGCGATCGCCCGGGTGGCGACATCGGCGAGCGGCTGGAAGCGCGCGCCGTCGAAACGCACAACCCCCCGCGGCGTTCCGACCAGCAAGGTGCCAGCCTCTTGGTACGGCGAGGTGCCAGCCTCCTGGCGCTGCACGGTGGCAGCCTTCTGGACCGCGAGGGCGCGCACCTCGGCGTCCGGCAGCCCGTCGGGGGTGCCGAAGCGGGCCGACACCGCGCCGCCGCGCCAGAGCCACACTCCGTGCGGCGTGCCGAGCCAGAAGCTCCCTTCGGCGCCGCCGCGCGCCAGGGCGCGCACGGGGCCCGGCACCGGCAGCGCCCGCACCCCGAGGTCGGTCCGATCGACAATGGCCACGCCCGCGTCGCTCGCCACCCAGAGTTCGTCGCCGGAGCCTGCCGCCAGGGCGTGCACGGCCGGCGCGGCGACTGGCGCGAGCGGCACGGCGCGAAACCGCTCGCCGTCGAAGCGCAGCAGGCCGGCACCCGTGCCGACCCAGAGCCAGCCGCCGGTGTCGGCGAGGAGCGCCCGCACCGGCGCGGCGGGCAGCCCGCTCTCGACCGTGCGCCGCTCGATCCGCCAATCGCCGAGCCGTGCCCCCTCCGAATGGGCCGGCGCGGCGAGCAGAGCGGCAGCCGGCAGGACGGCGGCGAGGAGCTGACGCATCCGCTCAGCCGCCGAGCGGGGTCTGGACGATCGATCCATCCTCGCCACGGGTGAGCAGCATCTCGTCGAGTTCGCCACCCGCGGGAACGTTCACACCGGGCCCGACGATCACCCGACGCAGGCGCGCACCGGCCTGCACGACGGCGTGCGGCAGGACGAGACAGCGCTCCAGCCGGGCGCCCGCCTCGACGCTGGCCCCGGGCTCGACCATGGAGGAGCGCGCCCGCGCCCCGGCCGCGATACGGGCCGCGCGATCGACGCGGCTCTGCCTCGGTGCGAGGCCCGCGAGGGCGAAGTCGAGCGCCCCTTCGAGGTAGCGCGCCGGCGTGCCGAGGTCGTGCCAGGGGCGGGCGGTCTCCACCGCGGCGATCGTCGCCCCCTCGGCGAGCAGCGGTTCATAGAGCGCGCTGACGATGTCCGAAGGGCCGGCGGGCAGGCACGCGAGCAACGAGGGGTCGAGCACCGCCGCGCCCGCGAAAACGCGCCGCACCGGCGCCGAGGCGGCGGCGAGCTCGCCGCCGCGGAAAGCGACGACGCGACCGCGATCGAGCGCCACCCCGCCGCCGAAGCGTCGAGGGTCCGCGCGGCGGGAGACGAGCAGCGTCACCGCCGCGTCGCCGCGCGCGTGGCGGGCGAGCAGCCGGTCGAGCGGCCAGCGGCAGAGCGAGTCGCCGTTGAGGATCACCAGAGCCGGCGCGGCAGCGAAGAACGTGCGGAGCGGCACCAGCGCGCCGCCGGTCCCGAGCAGCGCTGCCGCCTCGTCCGACCAGGTCAGCGCCAGCGTACGGTGGCCACGCCGGTGCGACTCGCCGAGCGCCGCGCGGATCGTCCCGCCGAGGTGGTTCAGGTTGAGCGCCGCCTCCCGGCAGCCGGCCAGCAGCAGGGCGTCGAGCGAGCGGGCGACCAGCGGTCGCCCGGCGACTGGCAGCAGCGGCTTGGGCAGCTCCATGGTGAGCGGCCGCAGCCGCTCGCCGCGCCCGGCGGCGAGCACGAGGGCGCGCGGAGCCGGCTGCCGGCGCACGCCGGCCTCAGCCCGCGTCGGGGAAGACCATGTCGCTGGGGGCTTCCGGGTGCGCCGCGGCGTGCTCGGCCCACAGCATCAGGTAGGACTTGCGCACCGCCTGCTCGGGGTCGAAGCCGCAGCGCTTGGCGACCGCCTCGGCCTTGCCCCCTTCGAACTCGACGAAGTCGCCGAGCGGCGTGTGGTCGAGGCAGATCGTCTCGGAGCCGAGCCGCCACTCTTCGCGCAGTTTCTGGTAGCGCTTCTGCACCTGGTAGCCGAGCAGGGCGAAGAGGTGGAGCGCCGTTTCGGCGCTCTCGACCCGCAGTTCGAGCTCCGGCCGCAGCCGGGCCGGCCCTTCGAAGGTGGCGGGTCCCTTGAAGGTGAGGATGGCGCCCCGTCCCTCCTCGGCGCGCACGCGCAGCACGCAGCTGCGGTCGGCGAGTTCCCGCTCGCGGTCGAGGATCCAGTTCTCCTCGAAGACCGCCGGGCCGACTCGTTCGGCCTCGAGCTCGAGCAGCCGCTGGCGCAGCGCATCGAGGTCGACCTGGGCGAACTTCAGCTCGCGCTCGACCGGCACGGCGGGCTGGGCACTCAACCGCGTACCTGCGCCGCGCGGTCGAGCAGGCGGGCGACGGCGCGCACGCCGTTGTCGAAGTTGACCAGATCGAACTTCTCGTTGGGGGAGTGGAGGCGGTCCTCCTCGAGGCCGAAGCCGAGCATCAGCACCGGCACGCCGAGGGCGGCGGCGAAGGTGCCGACGATCGGGATCGAGCCGCCGGTGCGGATGCGCACCGCGCGCCGGCCCCAGACGTCCTCGAGGGCGTCGAGTGCCGCGGCGGCGAACGGCCCGGTGGCGTCGACGGTCACCGCCTCGGCGCCGTGAAGATACTCGACCTCCACCCGCACGCCGGCCGGCGCCACCTTCGCGACATGGTTCCGGATCAGCTCGGCGACGCGTTCCGGTCGCTGGTCGGCGACCAGCCGGAAGGAGACTTTGCAGCCCGCCGAGGCCGGCAGCACCGTCTTCGCCCCCTTGCCCTGATAGCCGCTCCACATCCCGTTGACGTCGCAGGTCGGCCGCGCCCAGGTCTGCTCGACGTAGGTGAAGTTCTGCTCGCCGTGGAGCGCCGGAACGTCGAGGTCCTCGCGCACCTCGCGCTCGTCGAGCCCGAGACCGGCGAACTCCTTCCTCTCCCAGTCGGCGAGCGGCCGGACGTCGTCGTAGAAACCGTCGACGAGGATCCGGCCGGTCTTCGGATCGCGCAGCGACGCGACGATCGCCGCCAGGGCGTTGGCCGGATTCTGCACTCCGCCACCGTAGACGCCCGAATGGAGGTCGCGGTTGGGCCCCTGGACGCGGATCTCGAAGTAGGCGAGGCCGCGCAGCCCGTAAGTGATCGCCGGGGCGCCGCGCTCCCACATCGCGGTGTCCGAAACGACCACGACGTCGCAGGCGAGACGCGACGGGCCCTGCTCACGGACGAATTTTTCGATCGACTCGCCGCCCGACTCCTCTTCGCCCTCGACGATGAACTTGACGTTGACCGGCAGCTTGCCGCGTTCGGCCAGCATCGCCTCGACCGCCTTCACGTGAGCCCAGGACTGCCCCTTGTCGTCGGTGGCGCCGCGGGCGACCAGCCAGTCGCCGTCCGGGCCCGGCTCGAGGGTCGGCTCGAACGGCGGGTTGCGCCATTCGCCGAGCGGATCGGGGGGCTGCACGTCGTAGTGCCCGTAGAAGAGCACGGTCGGCGCCTCCGGACCGGCGCCGCTCCACTCCGCGTAGACGAGCGGGTGTCCGTCCGTGGGGATCTTCTCGGCGGTCAGCCCGGCCTCGCCCATGCGGGCGATCAGCCAGTCGGCGCAGCGCTCGACATCCCCTTTGTGGGCCGGGTCGGTCGAGATCGACGGGATGCGCAGGTACTCCTTGAGCTCGTCGAGGTAGCGGGCCTTGTCGCGCTCGATGCGGGAGAAGACGTCCTGGGTGGCATGCGTCATGGAAGAGGGTCCTCGTTTTCCGCCCCAAGCGGGGCCGATGAGCATAGCAAAGGGGGGGCCACCCGCCGGGGCCGCCCGACCCGTCTCCCGGCGCGGCGTGGCGCCGGTCCGGGCGCCACCGCGTCGGCCATGTCAGCCCGCGGGTCCCACTCCCGTTCTGGAGAGAGAACCCGAGGAGAACCGACCGATGAACGTCGTCCCCGCGCCGCTGCGTTTCGCGCCTTCCCTGCTCGCCCTGACGCTGACCGCGGTCGCCCTGCCGGCGCTCGCCGCCGACGGCGACCCGGATCTCACCTTCTCGACCGACGGTCAGACCACCTACACCATCTCGTCGCCGGCCGTCTCCGGCGAACGCGCCTCGGCGCTGCTCGCCCTGCCCGACGGCGCGCTGCTCATCGGCGGCGCCTCCTGGGGGGGCGCCGTGGCGGTCGACGACTTCGCGGTGGTCCAGTACCAGGCCGGCGGCACCCCCGATCTCGGTTTCGGCAACCTCGGCAGCCGCGTCGTCGACCTCGGTGCGAGCGATTCGCTGGACGCCCTCTTTCGCGAAGCGGACGGAGGCTTGATGCTCGCCGGCCGTTCGGGCAATCTGCCCGCCTTCGCGCGGCTGACCGCCGCGGGCAACCTCGACGGCACCTTCGGCAGCGGCGGTACCCGGGTCGTCGCTTCGCCCTGGGGCGCCGCCGAGATCGTCACCTACGACGACACCGCGCGGCGCTCGCCGGCGGGCAAGTACCTCTTCGCCGGCCGCTGCCGGCTCTGCCCGGCCAACGACGCCTTCCGGCCCTTCGTCGCCCGCTTCAACGCCGATGGCGCGCCCGATACCGGCTTCGACGGCGACGGCTGGGCGGTGCTGCCGATGGATCTCGACGCCAACCCGCGGATTGCCCTCGATCTCGACGCTGCCGGCCGGCCGGTCGCTGCGGTCGAAAGCGCGGCACCGGTAGCGATCTGGCGGTTGACCTCCGCCGGCGCCCCGGACCCGGCCTGGGGGGGCGATGGCCGCGTCGATACCGCCTTTTCCACCGGCAACCCGTTCCAGTTGATCGTCGAGCCCGCCGGCACCCGCCTCTACCTCTACGGCGCCTACGCCGTGCGCGCCGTGCTGCCGGGCGGCGGCCTCGACGCGAGCTTCGGCGACCAGGGAGTCACTTACCTCGGGGCCTGGGACGAAGACAGCTGGGTGCGCCACTTCGCGCTGCAGACAGACGGCAAGCTGGTGGGCGTCGGCGGCATCGACCCGGTCGGCAGCGGGCTCGCCGACTTCTTCCTCATCCGGCTCGGTCTCGACGGCGAGCCCGACCCGACCTTTCACGGCAACGGCGTGCGGCGCATCCCCTTCGACCTCGCCGCCGGCGCGGTCGACATCGGGGCCGCACTCGCCTTCTCCGGCGGCCGGCCGGTCGCCGTCGGCTACGCCACCGAGGGCGACGGCGACGAGCGCTGGGCGATCCTGCGCGCCGAGAACGCCCTGATCTTCGCCGACGACTTCGAGCGCGGCTCGACCGCCGGCTGGGCGGGGTACTGACGCGATGTTCGCCCCCCGTCTTCGCCTGCGGCGCCCGGGCCGCCGCGGGGCGCCGGTCGCCCTCGCCCTGCTCGTCGCCGCCGCGCCGCTCGCCGCCGCCGATGGCGATGCCGACCCGACCTTCTCCGACGACGGCCAGACGAGCTTCGTGGTCGCCGCTCCGGCCGAGGTCGGCAACCGGATTCTCGCGGTCACCGCGCTCGCCGACGGCGCGCTGCTCGCCACCGGCTTCGCGCGCACCGACGCCACGGGCCTCGATGTGGCCGTGGCCCGCATCCGCGCAGACGGCGAGCTCGATCCGGCCTTCGGCGACCTCGGCGTCGCCGTCTTCGACTTCGGCGGGCACGAGACGATGCGCCAGCTTTCGGTCGAGCCGGACGGCCGCATCCTGCTCGCCGGCGATCGGGCGAATCTCCCCGCCCTCGTCCGGCTGAGCGCCGAAGGCAACCTCGACGCGACGTTCGGCAACGGCGGCCTGGCCGAGATCGAGAGCCCCTGGCCGTCGGCCTCGCTCAGCCTCGGCCCGCTCACGCTGCGCTCGGACTCCGGCCGCGTCTACTTCGCCGGCCTCTGCAAGCTCTGCCCCGACAACGCCGCCTGGCGCCCGTACGTCCTCGCGGTGACCCGCGCGGGAGTCGCCGACCCGACCTTCGACGGCGACGGCTGGGCGGTGGTGCCGATGAACATCGGCAGCACCGCTCCCGTCTTCGCGCTCGACCTCGACGGCGCCGGCCGGCCGATCGTCGCCGCCGGCGACGGCTCGACGCCGCTGGCGCTCTGGCGGTTGACCCTGGCCGGCGCGCCCGACCCCGCCTGGGGCGGCGGCGACGGCCGCGCCGACACGGCGCACGAGATGACCGGGCCGCTGCAGCTGCTCGTCGCGCCCGGTGGCGCGCGCGTCCTCGCCTACAACTCGCAGCAGATCCGCGCCTTCCTGTCGGGTGGCGCGGTGGACCCGGGCTTCGGCGGTGGTCTGGCGGTTCCCCTCGACGACTTCGAGGACGGCAGCCGCGTCAACCGCTTCGTGCTGCAGGACGACGGCAAGCTGCTCGGCGCCGGCTGGGTGCAGCCGGCCACCCCCGGCTACGAGGACATGCTGCTGCTGCGCCTCGCCACCGACGGCGCGCCCGACCCCGCCTTTCACGGCGGCGGGTACCGGCGCGTGCCGTTCGATCTGTTCTCCGGAGCGCGCGACATGGCGTACAGCGTGACCTTGTCGGCCGGCCGGCCCGTGGTCGTCGGCTCGGCGCAGGAGGTCTTCGACGCCGCCTCGCACTGGGCGATCCTGCGCAGCGAAAACGCCCTGATCTTCGCCGACGGCTTCGAGCGCGGCTCGACCGCCGGCTGGGCCGGGTACTGAGCTCGCGCGGGCTGGAGACGTTCATGCGACGCGCACGACTCGCTTCCTGGATGCTGGTGGCACCCCTCGCCGCCGCGCCGCTCGCCGCGGCCGACGGGGCGGCCGACCCGACCTTCTCGGCCGACGGCAAGGTGACCGCGGTCTGGTCGCTCGGCACCGAAACCTGGGCGGAGGCGACCGCCGCGGCGACGGTCGACGGCGGCGCGGTGATCGCTGGCGGGACCGGTTTCTACTTCCAGAGCGCCGGTCCGGCGAGCTCCGACCTGCTGCTGGCGCGCTGGACCAACGGCGGAATCCTCGACACGAGCTGGGGGGACAACGGTCGGCTCAGGCTCGGCTTCGACCTGGTCGACGACGGTTTCGACGAGCTGCTCGGGCTGTTCGCCGACCCCGACGGCAAGTTGACGGTGCTCGCCTGGACCGCCTCCGGCACGGGAGCTCGCCCGACGATGATCCGCCTCACCGCCGACGGCGACCCGGATCCGACCTTCGGCGACGGCGGCTTCCACTGGCTCGCCACCGTCCCGGCCACGCTGGCGAGCCCCGCCTTTCGCGCCGCGGCGCGCCAGAGCGACGGCAAATTCCTCTTCGCCGGCGACTACACGACGACCGGGTCGAACCCGCACCGCAATCTCTTCGTGCTGCGCGTCCATCCGGACGGGGCGCCCGATACCACCTTCTCCTTCGACGGCTGGGCGACGATCGGCAGCCCCGAGACCACCGACGAGTTCCTCACCGCGATCGCCGCCGATCCGGCCGGCGCCGTCGTGCTCGCCTACCTCGGCGACGATGTGCCGTGGGTCAAGCGCCTGCACGGCCTGGGCGGCGTCGATCCGACCTTCGGCGATTCGGGTTCGATCCATCCGCCGTTCCTCGGCGACGAGTGGCAGATCGATGCCCTGGCCGTCGAGCCCGGCACGCGCGGCGTGCTGGCCGCCGGCTGGGGGCTGCCGGTGAGCGCCTCGACCGGTCTGCTCTTCCGCCTCACCGGCGACGGTCTGTTCGACTCCTCGTTCGGCACCTCCGCCGGATACACCTGGTTCGAGCAGAACGACGGCGTGCGCCTGCACTCCATCGCCCGCCAGGGCGATGGCCGGATCGTGGTCGGCGGCCGCATCGCCACCGCCGCCTCGGGCGCCGGCTTCTTCCTCGCCCGCACGTCCGCCGGCGGCCTGCTCGATCCGACCTTCGACGGCAACGGCGTGGCGCGCTACGAGTTCGACCGCGTTCCCGGCGGCGACGACCTCGGCCGCGCCCTCCTCCTCGCCCAGGGGCGCCCGCT
>CAYYIK010000057.1:0-21126 GCA_964471955.1 uncultured Thermoanaerobaculia bacterium
GCCGGCGGCGCCGCGGCGCGCGGCGGAGGGGGCGCGACCCGTTGCGGCGGCCGCGCCGGCGCGGCGGCGCCGCGGCCGGCCGAACCGCCGTCGGCCATCTTGGTCAGGCGCTTCTTGAGCGACAGCAGCGTCAGCTTGGAGATCCCCTTGAGCGTTTCGAAGACGCCCTGGCCGGAGACTGCCGTCGCTTCGAAGTGGGGAAAGCCGCGCGGATTGAGCGCCTGGTTGAGCTCGTCGACCGGAAGCACGTCGGGCAGGTCGCGCTTGTTGTACTGGATCACCACCGGAATCGAGTCGATGGCGATCTGCATTTCGGCCAGGTTCTCCTCGAGGTTGCGCAGCGAGTCGATGTTGGCCTGCAGCATCGGCCGCTGCGAGTCGGCGACGAAGACCACGCCGTCGACCCCCTTGAGCACCAGTTTGCGCGTCGTGTTGTAGAAGACCTGGCCCGGCACCGTGTAGAGCTGGATGCGGGTGGAGAAACCGCCGATGTTGCCGACGTCGATCGGCAGCAGGTCGAAGAAGAGCGTCCGGTCGGTCTCCGTTTCGAGCGAGACCATCTCGCCGCGGCTGTCGTTGGCGGTGTGTCCGTAGATGTACTGCAGGTTGGTCGTCTTGCCGCACAGACCCGGGCCGTAGTACACGACCTTGGCCGTCATCTGCATCGTGCTGTAGTTGAAGAAGACCATGGACTTATCGGGGCGCCGGGGGCGGGTCGGAAGTTAGCACCGGATCTCCAGCGCGGTCAAGAATTTCCGAGTCGATCGAGGCGGTCGGCGAGGGCCTGCTGGGGCGCCGACAGAGGGGCGCGAGCGGCGAGGGTCGCGAGCGTCGCGCGGGCGAGCGCGACGACCAGTGGCACGAGCCCGGGGGCGACCCGCGCCAGCTCGCCGAGCTGCCGATCGATCGTCGCCAGATCGCCGCGCGCCGCCGGACCGGTGATCGCGGCGGCCGGGTGGGGCGCCGCGCGGGCTGCCGCGAGGGCCCCGGCGGCGAGCCGGCCGTAGCCGCGCAGGACGGCTTCGGGCAGGGCCGCGGCGCGGGCCAGGTCGGCCGCCGCCGCCAGGACGGTGGTGACTCCACCGGCGGCGAGGGTGGCGCCCAGGTGGTAGATCGTCCGCGCCTCCTCGGGGACGATCGCCGCTTCACCCCCCAGGGCTTCGGCGAGGCGACGGCCGAGCGCGCGCGCGCGCGGGTCGCCGTCGAGCGCGAAGAAGCAGCCCGCGGCGGCCGCGGGATCGCGCTCGACGGTGGGAAAGGCGCGCAGCGGGTGCAGGGTCCCGACGGAGATGCCGGTCGCGGCGAGCGGGGCGAGCACCCCGGCGCCGAGCGCGCCGGCGACGTGCAGGGCGACGCGTGCGCGCACCCGGCCCGCCAGCCGCCGCGCGACGGCGGGCAGCTCGCCGTCCGGAACGGCGAGCAGCAGAAGCCCGACTTCCGGACCCTCCCAGGTCGCGAGGCCGGCCGGCCGGGCCGCCAGAGCCGCGGCGGCCGCCGATACCGCGGGCGATCCGGTCCGGCCGGCCACGGCCGAACAGGCGGCACCACGGGCCACCAGCCACGAGGCGAGACTCGTCCCCACCCGGCCGGGGCCGACGAGAGCGAAGGAGAGGTCGCGCAGCGGCAGGCCGTCGTCGGTCACTGGAGTAAGATGATCGCGCTTCCAGGCGCCGCGCACAAATCCCGGAGGGCCGGCGCGCAGCCGGCCGCCCGGGCAGGTCGCGGACGGCGGAAGTCCGGAACGAACCGCACATGACCACGGTCCGTCAGAGGGTCGAGTTGTCGGCGCGGGATCGCGAGATCCTGCGCGACGTCGTGCACACCTACCTCCTGTCGGGCGAGCCGGTGAGCTCGCGGGCCGTGGCGCGTCACGAGCGGCACGGACTTTCGGCGGCCTCGATCCGCAACGTGATGGCCGACCTCGAGGACCTCGGGCTGCTCGAGCAGCCCCACACCTCGGCCGGCCGCGTGCCGTCGAGGGTCGGCCTGCACTACTACATCGCCTCGCTGATGGAGGCCCAGCAGCCGGGCCCCGCCGAGCGCCAGGCGATCGAAGGGGAGCTGTCCGGCGCCGCGAGCGGGACCCCGGGGCTGATCGAGACGGCCTCCCAGCTGCTCTCGCGTCTGTCCGGACAGATCGGCATCGTCGTCACGCCGGTCTTCGGCGAGACGGTGCTCGAGGCGGTCGACTTCGTGCCGCTCTCGGGGCGCCGGGTGCTCTGCGTGGTCGTCTCGCGCAGCGGATTCGTCGAGAACAAGCTGATCGAGACCGACGAGGAGCTGGCGCGCGAGGAGCTGGTGCGGATCTCGAATTACCTCACCGGGACGTTTCGCGGCCAGACCCTGCGCTCGGTGCGCGAACGGCTGCTGCGCGGCATGGGGGAAGAGCGCGACGAGATGGACCGCCTGCTCGGGCGCGCCATCGCGCTGGCCCGCCGCGGCCTCGAGGCCGGGGGCGGTCAGGAGCTGCGCATCGAAGGGACCTCGTCGCTGCTCGCCGGCTCGCAGGCCGACGTCGAGCGGGTGCGTCGGCTGCTCGAGGCGTTCGCCGAGCGCCAGCGGCTGGTCGGGCTGCTCAACCAGTGCCTCGACGGCAACGGCGTGCGGGTGGTGATCGGCGAGGACGACGAGCTGACCTCGGACCTGGGGCTCACCCTGGTGGCGCGCCCGTACGGTGCCGGCGAGCGCGCCCGCGGTACTCTCGGCATTCTCGGTCCGGCGCGGATGCCTTACGAGCGGATCATTCCGCTGGTCGATTTTCTGGGCGAGTCGCTCGGGCGGGCGCTCGAGGAGAGCGCCGCCCGCTGAGGCGCGGGAGGGCGGGGAGCGCGAGCATGCCGGCCGGGATGCATCCATGGATGGAGGAACGATGAGCGACGACCACGATCGGCGGCCCGGCGGGCCGGAGATCGCCGAGGCGGCCGCCGGGCAGGACGAGGGGGAGGTCGAGATTCTCGGCATCGAGGCGCTCGACGAAGAGGGGAATCCCTCTCCGCAGGACGAGGGCGGGGCCGGCGAGGAGGAATCGACCCCCGGCGCCGGGTCGCGTGCGGGAGCGGGCGGCACCGCGGCGGCGGACGACGCCGGCCTGCAGGAGCGCTACGTGCGCCTGCTCGCCGACTTCGACAACTTCCGCAAGCGCAGCGAGCGCGAGCGCGAGGAGCGCGCCCGCTACGCCCTCATGGAGCCGATGCGCGACCTGCTGCCGGTACTCGACAACCTCGAGCGGGCACTGTCGGTCCCCGGCGCCGCCGACGACCTGCGCCGCGGCGTCGAGATGATCGCCCGTCAGTTCCTCGACGTCCTGCGCCGCTACGGCGTCGAGCCGGTGGCCGCGATCGGCGAGCCGTTCGACCCGCGAGTTCACGACGCGGTGATGAAGGTCGAGTCCCCCGACGTCGGCGTGGCGACGGTGGTCGAGGAGCTGCAGCGCGGCTACCGGCTGCACGATCGGCTGCTGCGCCCGGCGATGGTGCGCGTCGCCGTCCCTCCGGAGATCGCCTCCGGGGGCGCGGCCGGCGACGGCGAGGCCTGAGGGCGCCCGGCTCATGAGCAAGATCATCGGCATCGACCTGGGCACGACCAACAGCTGCGTCGCGGTGGTCGAGGCGTTTTCGCCCCGCGTGCTCGCCAACCGCGACGGCACCCGCACCACGCCGTCGATCGTCGCCTTCACTCCCGACGGAGACCGGCTGGTCGGCCAGATCGCCAAGCGGCAGGCGATCACCAATCCGCAGCAGACGGTCTTCGCGGTCAAGCGGCTGATCGGTCGCAAGTTCGACGATCCCAACATCCAGCGCGCCCGCGACCTGCTGCCGTTCGCGGTGGTCGAAGCCCCCAACGGCGACGTCAAGGTGCAGATCCGCGATCGCCAGCATTCGCCCGAGGAGATCTCGGCGTTCATCCTGCGCGAGATCAAGAGCTTCTGCGAGGAGACCCTGGGCGAGCCGGTGCGCGAGGCAATCGTCACCGTCCCCGCTTACTTCGACGACTCGCAGCGCCAGGCGACCAAGGACGCCGGCCGGATCGCCGGTCTCGACGTGCTGCGCATCCTCAACGAGCCGACGGCCGCGGCGCTGGCCTACGGGCTCGACCGCGTCCAGGGGACCCGGCGGATCGCCGTCTACGATCTCGGCGGCGGCACCTTCGACATCTCGGTGCTGGAACTGGCCGAGGGGATCTTCGAGGTCAAGTCCACGGCCGGCGACACCTATCTCGGCGGGGAGGACTTCGACCAGCGGATCATCGACTGGCTGATCTCCGAGTTCCGCGCCGAAACCGGCATCGATCTGCGCACCGATCGCATGGCGTTGCAGCGCCTCAAGGAGGCGGCCGAGCGGGCCAAGTGCGAGCTCTCGACGGCGACCGAGGCGACGGTGAACCTGCCGTTCATCTCGGCCGACGAGACCGGTCCGCGCCACCTGTCGCGCACCCTCTCGCGGCAGCACTTCGAGGCGCTGGTGGGAGACCTGGTGGCGCGCACCGAGGGTCCCTGCCGCGATGCGCTCGAACAGGCGGGCTACGGGCCGGACGACATCGACGAGGTGCTGCTGGTCGGCGGCCAGACCCGTACCCCGCTGGTCCAGCAGGCGGTCGAGCGGATCTTCGGGCGCGGCCCGAACCGGGACATCAACCCGGACGAGGTCGTGGCGATCGGCGCGGCGATCCAGGGCGGCATCATCCGCGGCGACATCAAGGATCTCGTGCTGCTCGACGTGACGCCGCTGTCGCTCGGCATCGAGACGCACGGCGGCCTCTTCGTCAAGCAGATCGAGCGCAACGCCACCATTCCGACCAAGAACGCGCAGATCTTCACCACCGTGGTCGACAACCAGGACACGGTCGAGATCCACGTCCTCCAGGGGGAGCGCGACATCGCGGCGGAGAACCGGTCGCTCGGCAGGTTCGAGCTGGTCGGCATTCCGCCGGCGCCACGCGGCGTGCCGCAGATCGAGGTGACCTTCGCCATCGACTCCAACGGCATCGTCAGCGTTTCGGCGCGCGACATCGCGACCAATCAGTCGCAGTCGATCCAGATCAACCCGGCGGGCGGCCTGTCGAAGGAGGAGATCGACCGCCTGGTCCACGAGGCCGACCAGTTCGCCCAGGCCGACGCGCAGAAGCGCGAGGTTCGACGCCTCAAGAACCGCATCGAGGGGCTCGTCTACTCGAACGAAAAGGTCTTCGCGCAGTTCCGCGACTCGTTGCCCGAGAAGGACCGCCGGCGCCTCGCCGAGACGCTGCTGCGCTCGCGCATGGCGCTGTCGTCGGATTCGCGCGGCGATCTCGAGGGAGCTCTGTTCGATCTCAACTCGATCTCCCGCACGCTTTCCGAGATGATGCTCTCGCAGGTCGGCGAGATGGGGACTTCGATGCCCGGCGACTCCGACAAGCCGGGGATCGACCCGAAGCCGGAAGGCTGACGCGTGCCGGTGTCGACCCGCGACTTCTACGAGGTCCTCGGCGTGGCGCGTGACGCCACCGCCGAACAGATCAAGGCGGCCTACCGCAAGGCGGCGCTGGAGAATCACCCGGACCGCAATCCGGGAGACCACGCTGCGGAGGAGCGGTTCAAGGCCGCCGCCGAGGCCTACGCGGTGCTTTCCGACCCCGCCAAGCGGGCGCGCTACGACCGCTTCGGCAACGCGGGAGGCGGCGGCGGATTCGACGCCGGCGGGTTCGATCCGTCGATCTTCGGCGATTTTTCCGACATCCTCGGCGACCTCTTCGGCTTCGGTGCTCGCGGCCGCGGCCGCCGCGGCGGCCCGGAGCCGGGGGCCGACCTGCGCTACGACCTCGAGATTTCCTTCGAGGAGGCGGTCTTCGGCGCCACCCGCAAGCTCGAGATCCCGCGCCTCGAGGGGTGCGAGACGTGCGGCGGCAGCGGCGCGGCGCCGGGCAGCGAGGCGGCGACCTGCCGGACCTGCTCGGGGCGCGGCGAGGTGCGGTTCGCCCAGGGGATGTTCGTGGTCGCCCGCACCTGCCCGCAGTGTCACGGCGAGGGACGGGTGATCAGCAAGCCGTGCGAGAGCTGTCGCGGCGCCGGCCGGGTCGAGCGGCGGCGCGAGCTCGAGGTGAAGATCCCCGCCGGCGTCGATCACGGCGCCCGCCTGCGACTCAACGGCGAAGGCGAACACGGACGGCGCGGTGGGCGCACGGGTGACCTCTACGTGGTGCTCGAAGTGGCGCCGCACGAGCGCTATCACCGCGAGGGGACGCACGTGCTGACCGTCGAGGAGATCGGTTACGCGCAGGCGGTGCTCGGCGCCGAGATCGAGGTCGAGACGCTGCATGGCCCGGAGACTCTGCACGTCCCCGCGGGAACGCGCCCGGGGGCGCAGTTTCGCCTCAAGGGCAAAGGGGTGCCGCGGCTCGGCGGCTCCGGACGCGGCGACCACGTGGTCGAAGTCGGCGTGCGGGTGCCCGCGCCGTCGGAGCTGTCGGACGAGCAGAAGGCGCTGCTCGCCCGCTTCGCCGAGCTCGAAGGGCGGCCGGCCCGGGCGGAGCGCTCGGTGCTCGACCGGGTGCGGGACCTTTTCGGCGGCTGAGTCGCCGGAGCGCGGTGCCGCGCGCTCGACGGGGGGAACCGCGAATGAGCGACTATCGCGAGCTGATCTTCGAGGCCCCCGCCGGCGCCGAAGACGAGCTGACCGGGTACCTGTTCGGCCACGGCGCGCAGGGCAGCTGGACCGAGGACGCCGGTGGCGGCCGGATCCGCCTGCACGTCTTCTTCGACGAGTCGGCGCCGGACCTGCAGGCGATGACCGCAAGCCTCGCGGGAGACCCGGCAGTCCGGCTCGTCGCCGACGCGCCGGTGCCGCCGCGCGACTGGCAGGCGGCGTGGCGCGCGCAGGCGGCACCGATCGAGGTCGGTGCGCGTTTCCTGATCGACCCGCGCGAGCCGGAGGAGGTCGATTCACCTGTCCAGTCCGGGGAGCGCTTTCTGCTCCGCCTGCCGGCGCGCACCGCCTTCGGCGTCGGCAGCCACGAGTCGACCCGCTTGACGGTCGAGCTGCTCGAGTCGATTCCCGTGGAGGGCCTGCGGGTGCTCGACGTCGGTTGCGGGACCGGTATTCTCGCCTTCGCCGCGCTGCGGCTCGGTGCCCGCCAGGTGGTCGCCTTCGATTCCGATCCGGCGGCGGCGCTGCTCCTGCCGGCCTACCAGAGACTCAACGGGACGCGCTTCGCCGCGTTCGCCGGCACCCTGGAGGCGTTCGGCGGCGGCGGTTTCGACGTCGCGCTGGTGAACGTGCTGCCGCACGAGATCGAGTCCGAACTGCCCCGGCTCGCCGGGTTGCTCTGTCCGGGCGGCCTGGCGGTGTTCTCCGGGATCGCCCTCGCCGAGTCGGCGCGCGCCCTCGGCCGCCTCGCCGCCGCCGGATTCGGCGAGCGGGCGCGGCGGCGCGACGGCGACTGGATCGCCTTCGTCACGGAGCGCGTCGCGTGACCACCGTGGTCGTTGCGCCGATCGAGTTCGACGGCACCGAGGTCGAGTTGCGCGGCGATGCCTACCATCACCTCTTTCGCGTCCGCCGCCTGCAGGCCGGCGAGTCGCTGCGCGTGGTCGACGGCGAAGGGCGGGCGCGGCGGGGCGTCGTGGCGCGGGTCGACGGCGCGCGCGCGGTGATCGCCTTCGGCGCCGGTGAGCCGGCGAACGAGGCGGCGCGGAGCGTCGAGCTCTGGGTGGCTCCAGCGAAGCCGGATCGTGTCGCGTGGATGGTGGAGAAGGCGACCGAGGCCGGCGTCGCCGCCATCCGCTTCGTGGCGACGGGGCGCACGGTGCGCGATGGCCGCGCGCCGGGCGCCGCGCAGCTGGCGCGCTGGCATCGGATCGCCGTCTCCGCGGTCGAACAGTGCGGGCGCGCGCGGGTGCCGGAGATCGAGGGGCTCGCGCCGCTCGCGGCGCGCCTCGCCGCGGCGAAGAGCGCCGCGCGCCGTGTCGTGGTGCTTGACGCCGGCGGAGAGCGGGGAGCGGCGCCGCTGCTGCGCGCGCCCGACGAGCCGGGGGAGCTGGCCATTCTCGTCGGTCCGGAAGGCGGCTGGACCGCGGCCGAGCGCGCCGACTTCACGGCTTCCGGCCTGCCGGTCGCCTCGCTCGGCGAGCGCGCGCTGCGCGTCGAGACCGCGGCGGTCGTGGCGGCGGGGATCGCCCTCTCCGCGGGCCTCGCGCGCGCCGCTTCGCGTTGACACCCCCCGGAAGGGGGACTAGCATCCGGAGCGGTTCGGGGAACCCGCGGGAAGATCGGAGGCAGGGTGAGTCAGAAGGGACCTTTCGAGGGTATCGGCTGGATCTGGATGAACGGCCGCCTGGTCGAGTTCGACAAGGCGACGACGCACGTGATGTCGCATGCACTGCACTACGGTTCCGGGCTCTTCGAGGGCATCCGCTGCTACAAGACGACGCAAGGGCCGGCGATCTTCCGCCTGCGCGAGCATCTGGTTCGCCTCGAGCATTCGTGCAAGGTCTACCGGATGGAGATTCCCTACCGTCGCGAGGAGCTCGAGCAGGCTTGCTTCGACGCCATCCGGGCGAACGGGCTGGAGGAGTGCTACATCCGTCCGATCGTCTACCGCGGCTTCGGCACGGTCGGACTCAATCCGCTCAAGAGTCCGGTCGAGGTGGTGATCGCCGTCTGGCCGTGGGGGCGCTACCTGGGCGACGACGCGATCGAGAACGGAGTCGACGCGTGCGTGTCCTCGTGGCGCCGCTCGGGTCTCGGCAGCTCGCCGGCGCTCGCCAAGGCGACCGCCAACTACATGAATTCGCAGCTGATCAAGATGGAGGCGATCACCAACGGCTACGCCGAGGGGATCGCGCTGGACAGCAACGGTTACGTCTCCGAGGGGGCGGGCGAGAACATCTTCCTCGTCCAGGACGGCCACCTCTACACGCCGCCGGTGTCCTCGACCATTCTGCCGGGGATCACCCGCAACTCGATCATGACGCTCGCCGAGGAGGCGGGCATCGACGTGCGGCGCGTCGCCATCCCCCGGGGCATGCTCTACACCTGCGACGAGGCTTTCTTCACCGGCACGGCGGTCGAAGTGACGCCGATCCGCTCGGTGGATCGCATCGCGGTGGGCGACGGCAAGCCCGGCGAAGTCACCCGCAGACTTACCCGTGAGTTCCTCGGCATCACGCGCGGGACGATCCCGGATCGCCACGGCTGGCTGACTCCGGTGCCGGCCGCGGTGCCAGTGGTTTCCTGACCGGCCCGCGGGCCGAAGGGAGCGCGATGAACGTCAACGACCTGCTCAAGATCGCCGTGGAGCGCAAGGCTTCCGACCTGCACCTCAAGGTCGGATCGCATCCCGTGCTGCGCATCGACGGCGAGCTGACGCCGCTGCCGGAGCTGAAGCGCTTGATGCAGGAGGACACCATCGCGATGGCGTTCTCGATGATGAACGCCCGCCAGAAGCAGCGCTTCAAGGACGAGTTCGAGATCGACATCGCGTACTCCGTTCCGGGGCTCGGCCGGTTCCGCTGCAACATCTTCCAGCAGCGGGGCACCGTCGGCCTGGTGCTGCGCGTCATTCCGGGGCGCATCCTCACGGTTCGCGAGCTGCTCCTGCCGCCCGTTCTCGAGCGCATCTGCGAGGAGCGGCGGGGACTGGTGCTGTGCACCGGCACCACCGGCTCGGGCAAGTCGACCACGCTGGCGGCGATGATCGATCACATCAACGCCAATCGCAACGAACACATCGTCACGGTCGAGGATCCGATCGAGTTCCTCCACCGCGACAAGAAGTCCATCGTCAACCAGCGCGAGATCGACGTCGACACGCGTGGCTTCTCGCCGGCGCTCCGTTCGGCGCTGCGTCAGGATCCCGACGTGATCCTGGTCGGTGAAATGCGCGACTACGAGACGATCGAGACGGCGCTGCTGGCGGCGGAGACCGGCCATCTCGTCTTCTCGACGCTGCACACGCTCGACGCGACGGAGACGATCAACCGCATCATCGCGGTCTTCCCGCCGCATCACCAGAAGCAGATCCGCATTCAGCTCGCCCAGGTGATCAAGGCGGTCATCTCCCTGCGCCTGCTGCCGCGCGCCGATGGCATCGGCCGCGTCCCGGCCGCGGAGGTGCTGATCGCCACCGCCTACATCCGCGAGTGCATCGAGAACAAGGAGAAGACCAAGTACATCCGGGAGCAGATCGCGCTGGGCACCAGCCAGTACGGAATGCAGACCTTCGACCAGTCGCTCTACCAGCTCTACAAGACCGGCCTGATTTCGCTGGAGGAGGCGATCAAGAAGGCGACCAATCCGGACGAGTTCAAGCTGCGGCTGCAGGGCGTGCAGTACACCGCGGACGTGGCGCGCGAGGAGATGGAGTCGTCGCTCGAGCAGGCCACGGGCCTCGGCGAGGGCGACTCACCGTTCGAGGTCGAGCGGATCGAGGGCCCGAAGCACTGAGTCTGCGTCCGCGCCGGCCGGCCGGAGCCGCGCCGGCGCGGTGCGGGCGCCAGCGACGATGGAATTCACCGGCAGACTGGCGGCGTTTCCGCCGCCCAACCTTCTGCAATGGGCCGCCACCGAGCGGGCGAGCGGCATGCTCGTCGTGCGGCGAGCCTCGGTCGAGAAGCGCGTCGGCGTGCGGGCCGGCCGCGTGGTCGAATGCCGGTCCAACCAGCCGCGCGAACTCTTCGGGCGCTTTCTGGTCGATCACGAACGGATCGATGTCGAGGACCTCGCCCGGGCGCTGGTCCTCGGCCGTGAACGCCGACTGCCTCTGGGCAAGGCGCTGGTCGAAAACGGCGCGCTTCCCGAGGAGGCGATCGCCGCCCTGCTGACGCGCTGGATGTCCGAGTCGGTTCAGGACCTCTTTCTGTGGACGCGTGGCGTCTTCTACTTCGAGGAGCGTCCGCCGATGCAGACCGAGCTCGAGGTGGAGCTCGACTCGCGCGAACTCGTTCTCGAGGGGACGCGCTGGATCGACGAGGAGGCGCGCCTGCGCAAGCGTCTCCCCGACGACGGCGTGGTGGTCAAGCCCGGACCGGAGTGGCCGGGCCGCATGCTGCCGCCGTACGAGGCGAGGATCGCGCGCGGCGCGGGCGGCGAGGCGTCGCTCGCGACGCTGCGCGGCCTGGTGGGCGGAGTCGACTTTCCGTTCCTGGAGGCGGTCGCGCGGCTCATCGGGTCGGGAGTACTGACGATCGACCGGCATCAGCCGGTGGACGAACGGGCGAGCAGCGAGCTGCGCCTCTCGGATCTGCTGCTCGAGCTCGAGGCGCAGGAAGGAGGCGGGCGCGTACGCGGCGAGCGGACGATCGTGCCGCTCGACCTGTTCGAGTCGCTGGTTCCGGCCTGGGTCCAGGCACCGGGCGAGGCGGAGCTCGCCGGCATGTCGGCGGCTCTGCGCGCCTTCCTCGAGGCGCTCGACGGCCGCAGTTCGCTGCGCCGCCTCCTGGCTCCCGAGGAGGATCTGCGCAACGACCAGCTCGATCTGCTGCTCGTGCAGCTGCGGCGGCGCAACCTCGTGCTGCTTCCCGCGGCGGTCGAGGATCTCGAGCGCCGCGTCTCTGCCGCGGCGCCGCTGCGCGGCCTGTTGCGGCGCCTGCGCGGCTGATGCCGTCGGGCGAACAGCGGCGGCGACCTTCCGCCTTCGACGCCGCGGCGCGCCTGCTCGCCCAGCGCCCGCACTTCTCCGCGCAGCTGCGCCGCAAGCTGGGGCAGCGCGGGTACGAAGCGGCGGAGATCGACGACGCGCTGGCTCGCCTGGCGCGGCTCGGCTGCCTCGACGATGCCGCCCTGGCCGGCAGCGAGGCGACGCGGCTGCGCGAGCGCAAGGGGCTGTCGCGCGCCGGCGTCGCCGCGGGGCTCGGCCGGGCGGGCGCCGGCGGCGAGGCGATCCGCGCGGCGCTCGGCGAGGCCGACGCCGAAGCGGAGTTCGCCACGGCCCGCGCCGCGGCCGGACGCTGGTTGCGCGGACACGCGCCGGAGCCCGACCGGCTGGCCCGGCATCTCGACCGGAAGGGTTTTCCCCGGCATGTTATCTTCCGCGTTCTGAAGGACTTGATCGCGGACGCTCCGGTTGATTCCGAGGCCGACTGAGGCGGGCGGACCGGGTCGAACCGCTCCTTCGCCGACCCGGAGTTCCCGAGAATCGCAATGAAGAGCGCCGCAATCCGGAGCAGTTTCGTCGACTTCTTCGCCTCCCGCGGGCACCGCCACGTTCCCGCCGCGCCGCTCGTGCCGCGGGGCGACGCCACGCTGCTGTTCACCAACGCCGGCATGGTGCCGTTCAAGGACTGGTTCACCGGCGCGGCACCTCCGGATTTCTCGCGCGCCGTGACGGTTCAGAAGTGCCTGCGCGTCTCGGGCAAGCACAACGACCTCGAGAACGTCGGACCGAGCCCGCGCCACCACACCTTCTTCGAAATGCTCGGCAACTTCAGCTTCGGCGACTATTTCAAGGCCGAGGCGATCGAGTGGGCCTGGGAGCTGGTGACGCGGACCTGGGGCCTGCCGGCCGGACACCTCTTCGCCTCGGTCTTCGAGCGGGACGACGAGGCGGCCGGACTGTGGGCGCGCATCTCGGGACTTCCCGCCGGGCGCGTCGTGCGATGCGGGGAGAAGGACAATTTCTGGGCGATGGGGGAGACCGGTCCGTGCGGTCCGTGCAGCGAGATCTTCGTCGACCGCCGCCCCGATCTGCCCGAGGTGAGCTGGGAGGAGGGGACCGACTCGGGCCGGTATCTCGAGATCTGGAATCTCGTCTTCATGCAGTTCGAGCGCGCCGCTGACGGCGCGATGACGCCGCTTCCCCGCCCGTCGATCGACACCGGAGCGGGTCTCGAGCGGGTCGCCGCGGTGCTCGCCGGCGTCGACTCGAACTACGACACGGATCTCTTCCGGCCGATTCTCGAAGCGACCGCGGCGCTCGCCGGTACCGACTACGGTCGCGCCGCCGATGCCGACGTCTCGATGCGCGTGGTCGCCGATCACCTGCGCGCCACCGCCTTCCTGCTCGCCGACGGCGTCATCCCGTCGAACGAGGGGCGCGGCTACGTGCTGCGCCGTCTGCTGCGGCGCGCCGTGCGCCACGGCATGCGCCTCGGATTCGAGGAGCCGTTCCTGCACCGCCTGCTGCCGGTGGTCGACGAGGCGATGGCCGGTGCCTATTCCGAGCTCGCGGCGACGCGCGCGGCCTCCGAATCCACCGTTCGCGCCGAGGAGGAGAAGTTCCTGGCGACCGTGGCGACCGGATCGCGGCGAGTACAGGAAGCGATCGAGCACGCCAAGCAGGAAGGTCGAACGAGGCTCGAAGGGCCGGAAATATTCAAGCTCTATGACACCCACGGCCTTCCGGTCCAGCTGCTCCGCGAGATCGCAGAGGAGGAGCGATTCGCAATCGACGAGACCGGCTTCGAGGCGGCGCTCGACGAGCAGCGTGAACGTTCACGTGCGGTGACCAGCTCTTCTCAGAAGTGGGCAGGTACCATCGAATCCCAGCTTGTTGCGGAGCTCGGCGAGCTCCGGACAACTCGGTTTCTCGGGTACGACAGGCTTTCCGCAGAAGGAGTCGAGGTCCTGGCTGCCATGCCTGTCGACTTTCGAATGAGTGGGGAACACCTGGCGGACCCGGACGTGTTGGTCAGCCAGTCTGCCGGAGCCGCCATCGGTTCGGATCAGACTGGAGTGGTTGTCCTGGAGCAGACGGTCTTTTACGCGGAATCGGGTGGTCAGGTCGGCGATCAGGGTGAGATCCGGTGGGATGGTGGCCGGGCCCGCGTAACGGATACGAAGAAGGGCCCGGGCGGAGCGGTCCTTCATTTCGTTCAGGTCGTCGAGGGGCGGCTGGGGGCGCCTTTTCCTTCCGTGAGCCTTTTCGTCTCTCCGGTGCACAGACTTCCGACGGAGCGCAATCACACGGCGACGCATCTGTTGCACGCGGCGTTGCGCGAAGTGCTCGGAGGCGGGGTCCGGCAGGCCGGATCGCTGGTGCACCCGGACTACCTGCGCTTCGACTTCACGTGCGGCAGACCCCTGTCCGAGGAGGAGCGCGAGGCGGTCGAGAGCCGGGTCAACGAGTGGGTGATGCGCGCGGTCGATACGCGCATCCTCACCGACCGGCCGCTCGAGGAGGCGCGCGCCGCCGGCGCGATGGCGCTGTTCGGCGAGAAGTACGGCGAGCGGGTGCGCACCGTCGAGATCCCCGGCTTCTCGCTCGAGCTGTGCGGCGGCTGCCACGTGCGCAACACCGGCGAGATCGGGCCGTTCCGCCTGCGCGCCGAGCGGGGCGTCGCCTCCGGAGTGCGGCGGATCGAGGCCGAGACCGGCTCTCGCGCCTTCGCGCGGCTGCGCCAGCGCGACCTCGAGCTGGCCGGTGTCGAGGGTCTCCTCGGAGCGGCCGAGGGGGAGGCGATCGCCGAGGCGGAGAGGCTGCGGCGCGAACTGCGCGAACGCGACGCGGAGCTGGCGAAGCTGCGCCTCCAGCTCCTCTCCGGCGCGGCGGCGCCGGCCGGAGAGGAGCACCTGGTCGCCGGCATCCGGCTGCTGGTGCGCGAGGTGCCGCCGGCGCCGGCGGCCGAACTGCGCCAGCTCGCCGACATGCTGCGGTCGCGGCTCGGTTCGGGAATCGTCGTCCTCGCGACGCGCGGCGAGGGCAAGGTCAGCCTGGTGGCGTCGGCCAGCGAGGACGTCCGCGGCCGCGTCCCGGCGGGCCGACTGGTGCGGGAGATCGCCGGCCTGGTCGGTGGTTCCGGCGGCGGCCGCGACGACTTCGCCCAGGCGGGGGGGCGCGATCCCGAGGCACTGCCGGCGGCGTTGGCGCAGGTCCCCGAACTGGTCGGCAGGCTGGCCGGCGGCTGACCGGGCGGCGAGCTTCCGGGGAGGAGTAGAATTGCGGCCGCTTTTCATGTCGCGCACCGGTCCGCTGCTCGCGCTCTGCCTGATCGCCGCGCCCGTCGGGGCGGGTGAGATCGAGATCACCCTGCACGCGGACGGCTCGAAGATCATCCGCAACGAGCCGGGGGAGGCACGGGCCCGTCGCTTCTCGCGCCGCCTGGTGCCGATCCCGGACGCGAAGATCGCCGAGTCGATCGACCGCTGGTCGGCGGAGCGCGATCTCGATCCCCTGCTGGTGCACGCGGTCGTCCAGGTCGAGTCCGGATTCAATCCGCGCGCCCTGTCCAACAAGGGGGCCATGGGGCTGATGCAGCTCATGCCGGGCACCGCCCGCGAGCTGGAGGTCGGCGATCCGTGGGATCCCGAGCAGAACGTGCGCGGCGGAACCGAGTATCTGCGGCGCATGCTCGAGCGCTTCGACCACGACCTCGAGAAGGCCCTGGCGGCGTACAACGCCGGACCCGAAGCGGTGAGCCGCCACGCCGGGATCCCGCCCTTCGCCGAGACCCGCGATTACGTGCGCAAGATCCTCTGCCTCCTGGGCGACGACTGCACGGCGGAGCCCGAGCGTACCGGCCGCCCGGTCCGCATCGTTCGCGACGCCGACAACCTGATCCGCATCACGACCTCCGGCGCCGGCGGGTGAAGAGACTTCCCAACATCCTGACGGTCGGCCGCATCCTCCTCGTGCCGATCCTGGTGACGGTGCTGTTCACCAAGGTCGAGGGCAAGGAGTGGTACGGCCTCGCCCTCTTCCTCGGCGCCGCCCTGACGGACTTCCTCGACGGCTTCCTCGCCCGCCGCTACCAGCAGATCACGCGGCTCGGACAGCTGCTCGATCCGGCCGCCGACAAGATCCTCATGGCCTCGGCCTACATCTCGCTCGTCGAGCTAAACCCGCGGGTGACGCCGGCGTGGATGGTGGCGGTGATCCTCGCCCGGGAGTTCGCCGTCGGCGCCCTGCGAAACGTCGCGGCCAGCGACGGGCACGTCATCGCCGCCGGCTGGGCCGGCAAGGTGAAGACGGTCGTCCAGGTGATCTCGGTGTCCCTGCTCATCGTGCACGCCGAACTCGGCGAGTTCCGGCACCTGGCGCCGCTCTCGCTCTGGGTCGCCCTCGTGGTCACCGTGTTTTCGGGTGTCGAGTATTTCCTGCGTTACCGCAAGGTGCTCTCGCGCCCGCCGGGAACGGCGGCCGCCCCTTGATCCGGCGATCGATCTCCGAGCGACTGATGCTCGCGGCCGGACGCCGGCCGGGGATCGTCTTCCTGGTCACCGCGCTCGTGGTCGGGGCGGCGGTGCTGCTGGCGACGCGGCTGCGCTTCGACCCCGATGTGCTGCACCTGCTGCCGCAGCGCAACGAGGGGGTCAACCTCTATCGGGAGACGCTCGCCGACTTCGGCAACATCGACTACTTCGTCGCCGCCGTCCGCATCCCCGAAGGCGCGCCGGTCGATCCCTTCGTGGCGCTGGCCGACGCGCTCGCCGAGCGGATGCGCGAGGGGGGGCTCTTCCACGTCGTCGAGCACGAGATCGGCGAGCCGGAGCAGCTGCTCTCGGAGTTTCTGCCGCGTTCGATCCTCTTTCTCGACGCGGACGAGCGGGGTCGTCTGGCGGCGCGGCTGACCGACGCGGAAATCCGCGAGCGGGTGCAGGAGCTGCGGCGCACCCTCGAGACACCTCAGGCGGTGGCGCTCAAGGATCTGCTCAAGCTGGATCCGCTCGGCCTGTCGGAAGTCTTCTTCGATCGCCTCGGCTCGGGACGCGGTCCGCTCACCGTCGACTGGACCAGCGGTCGCTACCTGTCGCGCGACCACCGGCTGTTGCTGGTGCTCGGGCGGCCCGTCCGGCCGCCGCAGGACCTCGCGTTCAACCATCGCCTGCTCGACGCCATGAAGGTCGAGGCCGCGACGCTGCTCGCCGAGTGGCCCGAGATCGCGGAGGGAGCGGAGCTGGCGCCGCCGGAGATCTTCTGGGGCGGCCGCTACGTCATCGCCCTCGACGACGAGGCGTTGATCTGGAACGACGTCTGGGTCAACGCGGTGAGTTCGGTGGGGGGCGTGCTGCTCCTCTTCTGGCTCGCGTACCGCCGCTTCTCGCTGCTGGCGCTCGTCTTCTCGCCGCTGTTCTGCGGTCTGGCCATCACTTTCGGTTTCGCGTCGCTGGCGGTGGGCGTGCTGGCTTCGACGACCGCCGGCGTGGCGGCGCTGCTCGTCGGCCTCGGAGACGATTTCGTCATCGTGCTCTACGGACGATACGTGGCCGAGCGCTGGCGTGGCGCCTCGGTCGACGATTCGCTGCGCGCCATGGGCGGCAGCACGGTGCGCGGGGTCGTGCTCGGGGCGGTCACCACGGCGGCCACCTTCTACGCCTTTCTGATCACAGATTTCACCGGGCTCTACCAGATGGGGTTGATCGTCGGCACGGGAATCCTCTTCTGCCTGCTGGCGGTGCTCTTCCTGGTGCCGGCGATGATCGGCTGGAGCGAACAGCACCACCGGCGACGCAAGCGCGAGCCGCGCCTGCACATCTTCGCCTTCGGCGCCGAACGGCTGACCCGCCTGGCGATGCGCCGGCCGCGCGCCACGCTGGCCGTTTCTGCGGTGCTCACGCTCGCCGCCCTCGTGCTGGCGCCGCGCCTCCAGTTCGACGACAGCGTGGAGAAGCTGCGGCCCTCCGGAAACCGCGGCATCCTCGCCCAGAACGAGGTGAATCGTCACTTCGGCTCGGGTTTCGACCACATGTCGCTGGTGGTGCGCGGGGAGACGCTGGAGGAGACGCTGGCGCTCGCCGAGCGGGCCGCCGACGGGGCTCGCGAACGGGTCGCCGCGGGGCGGCTGGGGGGCTTCGACGCGGTGACCTCGGTACTGCCGCCGCTCGGGCGCCAGCGCGAGGCGCTCGACTGGCTGGCGGCCGGGCGCGCCTCCGGCGAGCTCGATGCGACGCGCATCCGGGCCACCTTCGAGCTGGCGGTGCGAGAGGAAGGCATGCGCCCCGAGCCGTTCGCTCCGGGGATGGACCTGCTCGCCGAGGCGCTCGGCGCGACCCGGCCGGTGACCCACGAGACGGTGGCCGCGCTCGCGCACGGGCGCGCCCTGCTCGACCGCTACCTGCGCCAGCGCGACGACGGCTGGAAGAGCGTCGTGCGGATCTACAACCTGCCCGGCGCGTCGAAGCGGGACATTCCGGAGGCGGCGGTCGAGCTCGCCGCTTCGCTCGGTCCGGGCGCTTCGCTGTCGGGGATGAACATCCTGTCTCGCTCCCTGCGCGGCGAAGTGCGGCGCGACGCCGTGGTCGCCGGGCTGATCGGTCTCGCCCTGGTGGTGGCGCTGCTCTGGTTCGACTTCCGCAGCGCCCGGTCGGCGCTGCTGGCGCTCATCCCGCTGGCCGTCGGCATCGTCTGGATGCTCGGCGCGATGGTGGCCCTCGACCTCCATCTGAACTTCATGAACATCTTCGTGATCACGATGATCCTCGGCATCGGCGTCGACTACGGGATTCACGTGATTCACCGCTTCCTCGAGGAGCGCGAAAGGCCGGGAGGCAACGTGGTGGACGCGGTCGAGGAGACCGCCCGCGGCGTCCTGCTCGCGGCGCTGACCACCATGGTCGGCTTCGGCTCGCTCGCCACGTCGCACTATCCGGGACTGGTATCGATGGGTCTGGTGTCGATCCTCGGCACCCTCTCGACCGCCCTGGTGGCGATCGCCGTCGTTCCGGCGTGGCTGGCGCTGCGCAACCGCATCGACTTCAGCAGCCACGAAGTCCCCTGAGGGTCCGCCGCAGGGCGGCGGGTCAGCGGCGCAGCAGGGCGAGCAGCGGCGGCCCGGCGGCGAAGCCGGCGAGGTGCGCGTACCAGGCGATGCCTCCCTCGGTCGAGCCGGGCGGGGCGAGCAGAGCGCCGGCCAGTTGCAGGGCGAACCAGACCGGCAGGAAGAGAAAGGCGCGGCTGCGCATCGGCAGCAGCAGGCAGCCGACCGGCAGGACGCCCGCGAGGCGCGCCCGCGGATGGAGGACGAGGAAGGCTCCGAGCAGGCCGGCGATGGCCCCCGAGACCCCGATCAGCGGCAGTTCCGAGCGGGGCGTGGCGGCCACCTGGGCGGCCGTCGCGACCATGCCGGAGAGCAGGAAGAGGGCGAGGAATCGGCCGCGCCGCATGGCCAGCTCGACGTCGTCGCCGAAGACGAGCAGGAAGGCGAGGTTGCCGGCCAGGTGGAGCCAGCCGCCGTGCAGGAAGAGGGAGGCGAGCAGGCGCAGGGGCAGCCGCAGCGGGTCTTCGAGTCGCAGGAGGCCGGCGGGCGTGACGGCGAGGCGGCCGATCTCTCCGGCAGCCGAGTCGCCGAGGGAGAGCTCCCAGAGCCAGGCCGCGACGCAGGCCGCGGCCAGGCTCCAGGTGACGAACGGAGCGCGCCGCCGCCGCCGGGAGTCGCCGAGCGGGATCAAGCGCTCAGCGGGTGGCGACCCGGTGGATGCGCAGCAGGTTGGTCAGCGGCTTCTCCTGAATCGGGTAACCCATGAGCAGGACGATGCATTCGCCCGGGCGGATGAGCCGGCGGATCAGCAGCTCGCGCTCGACCACCTGGATCAGGTCCTCGCGATGCTGGACCTCCTGGTCGAGCAGGATCGGACGCGTCCCCCAGAGCAGCTGGATGCGGCGCGCCACCCGCGCGTCGGTGGTGAAGACGAGCGTCGGCACTGCGGGCCGGTAGCGTGCCAGCCGGTGGGCGGTGAAGCCTCCTTGCGAGAAGGCGACGATGCGCCCTTCGCCGAGCTTCGAGGCGGCATGGACGGCGGCCGCGGCGATGACGTCGGCGATCTCGATGGCGCCGTCGGAGGCTTTGCCCTCGAGAACGCGCGGCGCCGGGGTGGGGAAGCGCCCGGCGGGCAGGCGCGGGTCCGGCGAGGGATAGCCGACGGAGAACAGCTTGAGCTTGTAAGCCTCGGCTTCGAGGACGATGCGCGACATGGTGCGCACGGCGTCCACCGGGAAGCGGCCGGCGGCGGTTTCGCCCGAGAGCATCAGCGCGTCGGCGCCGTCGAAGACGGCGTTGGCGACGTCCGAGGACTCGGCGCGCGTGGGCCGCGGCTGGGTCATCATCGATTCGAGCATCTGCGTGGCGACGATGACCGGCTTGCCCAGCCGGCGGCCGGCGGCGATGATCCGCTTCTGCAGCACGGGAACCTGATGCAGCGGCACCTCGACGCCGAGATCGCCGCGCGCCACCATCACTGCGTCGGCGGCGGCGACGATCTCGTCGATGTGATCGACGGCGGCGGCGCGCTCGAGCTTGGCGACGATCGGGATCTCCTCGCCGGCCTCCCGCACGACTTCGCGCAGCGCCTCGACGTCGCGGGCGCGGCCGATGTAGCTGGCGCCGAGCCAGTCGGCCCCCTCGGCGATGGCGAAAGCGATGTCGGCGCGGTCCTTGGCCGAGACCGAGAAGGGGATGCGGGTGTCGGGGAGGTTGATCCCCTTGCGGGTCGAGACGGTGCCGGCCGAAAGGACGCGGGCGGTGACCTTGCGGGCCCGCTTGGCGAGGACCTCGAGCTCGACCAGGCCGTCGGCGATGAGCACCCGTTCCCCCTCGCGCAGGTGGCGCAGGAAGCCGGGGTCATCGACCGGCAGATCGACGGCGTGGGCCGCCTCGCCGAGGGTGATCCGCTCGCCGCGTCGCAAGGTGCGCGGTTCGGCGAGGGTGCCGAGCCGGAAGCGCGGGCCCATCAGATCGAGCAGCAGCGGCACCTGCCGGTCGAGCTGAGCCGCCACGCGGCGGACCATGGCGATGTTGCGGCGGTGAGACTCGTGGTCGCCGTGGGACATGTTCAGGCGCAGCACGTCGGCGCCCGCCTTGAGCAGCTGCGCGAGCACGGACTCCTCGGCGGTGGCCGGTCCGAGCGTCGCGACGATCTTGGCGCGTCGTTCCATAGGGAGCGGAAGGATACGCGACGCGGGGAGCGAACGTGTCACGGTGCGCCGACGATGCGGCACTCCAGGGCATTCATCGGGTGAAGATCGGCCGAGCCCTGCCGGGGTGGCGGCCGGGCGCTGGCGTCGATGCGTTTCGTCGGGTGGGCTCCGGCCGAGCCCCTGCCGGGGTGGCGGCCGCGCCGGGGCGCTTCCGGTCGGCCGTCGCTTCGGTCGGTACCCCGGATCGATTCAGATCAAGACCTCTGGAGGACGGGGACCCCCCGCCACTTCGCGCCGGCCGACCGGAAGCGCCCCGGCTCCTCACGGTGGCCCGCCTCGGGGCTCTCCGTCGGGAGGGCTCGCCAA
>CAYYIK010000058.1:0-20865 GCA_964471955.1 uncultured Thermoanaerobaculia bacterium
GTCTCGCGCTGGTCGCGAGGAACCAGAGATCCTCGAAGCGCAGGTGCGAGCGGAGGATCGAGAACTTGACGAGCGACAGGGCGAACAGCGCATAGAGCCCGCCGGCGGCGAGCGCCAGAACGACGTCGGCCCACCGGCCGGTGCGCCGGACGAGCGCCGCCAACGTGATGAAGACGCCGGCGTGCACCACCCCCACGGCCGCCGCCAGGAACACGAGTCCGGCCCACTGGAGAATTCGCTGCGGCCGCGCCGCGTCGAAGACGCCGAAGGTCAGGAGGATGGTCAGAGCCCAGAGCAGGCCGGGCAGGGCGAGGAGGGCGCGCGTCGGCGCCGGTCGACTCATTGCCGGTCGGCCGCCGCGCAGAGAGCCGGATCGGAGAGTCCCACCGCCGTGCGGGGAGGCAGCCGTACCTGCGCGAAAGCGGCGACGCGCCGCCACATCTCTTCGCAGCGCGCTGGGTCGGTGGCGAAGAAGGTGATCTGGTGGCCCTCGACAACGGTGATCGGGAACTTCAGTTCCATCGAGCCGATCGGAATCCAGTGCCGCGGCCGAGCGACCGCGATCCACGGTTCGTAGACCGCGGCCAGCGGAACCTGCCGGGCCTGCACCAGCGCGTCGAGTGCCGCGGCCGGGTCCGGCGCCGCCCAGGCGCTGCGCGCCGCCTCCGAGCCGAGACCCCAGAGGTCGAGCACATAGGCGTCGTTGCGGTACGAGGCCCAACCGAGGTCGTTGACCGCGACCGCCTCGCGGTGGAACTCGGTCAGGAAGCGGTGGAGCTGGTATTGCTGGGAGTAGATGTCGCTGCTCGCTGCGGGGATAGCCCAGGTTGCCGTGAGGTTGCGCCAGGAGGGTGCCGCGACCGCGAGGAGGAGCAGCAGCGAGGTGACGGCGGGTCGCGCTTTCCAGAGCGCCGCGAACTGCGGGGCGAAGACGAGCAGCGTCGCGAGGATCAGCACGGCGACGGCGTAGGTCTCGTAGCGCGGATACCCCGAGAAGCGACCAAAGGCCACCTGCGCCAGGACGATTCCGAGAATCCAGATGGCGAGGCGGGAGGCGGGACGCCGCGGACCCGGTAGCAGGGTGGCGAGCACGCAGAGCGCGGCGACCAGGACCAGCGGGCCGACGGTCGGGTTTCCGAGGGCACGCAGCAGCCCGTGCAGCCAGCTGGTGACGTGGTCGCCGGAAGCGGGACGCAGCGATGCGATCCCCTGGGCGATCGGCAGCTTGCGCAGGACCGAGCTCGGCAGCGCCGGCAGACCCATGGCGAGCATCCAGACGGCGTGAGCGCCGAGCAGGAGGGCGCCTCCCACCGCCGCCAGGATCGCCGCCCGCCGGTCACTCAGCCAGAGCAGCAGGACCGATGCGGCAGTCAGCGCCAGGGCCTCGTAGCGGCTGGCTGGCGCCAGCGCGATCACTACCACGAGCCAGGCGGGCGTTCGCTCGCCGCTCTCGACGCTCAGCAGGCCGAGGAAGACGAGCAGGGTCACCCAGACGTGGAGCAGGTGCTCCATGCCGGTAAAGGCGACGCCCAGTCCGTTGCTCGCCAGCAGGGCGATCGTCGCGACCGCCGCGGCCGGGAGTTCGGGCCGGTCGAGATGCGGCGCGAGGGCGCGACGCGCGACTCGCTCCGCGGTGACCAGGACTCCCAGCAGGGCGACGAAATTGAGCGCCAGCGGCGTCCAGTCCCCCAGGCCGGCGAGCAGCCCGAGGGCGACCAGAAAAGGGTAGACGATCGAGGAGGAGGGCGAGCTGACCTCCCCGAGGTTGATGCCGTAGCTGCCGCGCACGAGGTTCTCGGCCAGCGCGAGGTGGATGTACGGATCGTCGAGCGTGTAGACGAAGGTCGCCTCGTTGGTCAGCAGGACCGTGAAGGTCAGCGCCGCGAACAGGGCGAGGACAATGAGGGCGGCGACCCGCAGCGGCGTCAGGCCGAAGGTCCAGCGGCGAGGCTCGGGCGACATGCGGGCGGGATGTTAGCGGAGTTCCCGGGTCGCGGCGCCGGTCTCAGTGCATCTGCGGCAGGAGGCCGGCGTCGGCGAGCGCCGCGGCGAAGCGTTTCGCGACCCGCCGGGCGCCGCGGGCGTTCGGATGGATCTCGTCGCGCCAGTCGGCGGCGACGGCGCCGCGCGTCTCGACGCGGATCAGCCGGCCGGCGCCGCGCGGCTCGGCCGCGAGGGCGTCGAGGGCGGCGCAGAAGCCGTCGATGAGCAGACGCACGACGCCGTCGCGCTCGCGCTGCGGAATGCGGCGGGCGTCGAAGGCCGGCTTCATCCACGGTCCGGCGACCTCGAGCGCGCCGAAGAGGAGCCTGACCGGCCGGTCCGAGGGGACGGCGTAGTCGTAGGAGTTGACGAAGACTCGCGTCGCCTGGCGGGCGTCGGTGAGCAGGTCGAGCAGCTCGCGCCAGCAGTCGGTGATCTGGCGCAGGCGGCGCTCGAAGCGGGAGAAGGAGACGGCGTCGCGCGCGGTCATCCCGCGGCGCCAGGGGCGCAGCAGCGGCAGCAGGTCGGGCCCGACCAGGTCGTTGCCGCCGGCGCTCAGCAGCAGGGCGTCGACGCGCTGCGCCGAGAAGATCTCGCGCAGCCGCGCCCGCTGGCTGCCCGACAGGATGGTGAGGATCTCGTCGCCGCTCTTCTCGAGCCGTAACAGCGCCCAGGCCTGCTGGCCACCGTCCAGCGCGCGGTCGAGCCGGCCGACGACGTCCGAGCGCGAGAACCAGGAGTCCCCCTCGCTGACCACCACCGGCCAGCGCGGGTGCTGCCGCATCGCCAATTCGAAATCGACCCTCAGGGAGCGGCGGTAGGGCATCGTCGAATCTCCTGCCGGCGAGGCCGGCGCACCGAATGTTAGGACAGCCGGCGCGCGGCCGGGGGGAACCGGAGCGGTGACAGGTAGAGTCGTCCTCCGGATGATCCTCCGTCAACGGCTGGCCTTCGGCCTCGCCGGCGTGCTCGCCCTGGTTTTCGTCTTCCTGGCGGCGTGGCGCCGGCTCAACTTCGACGAAGCGCTGGTGCTGCGCGCCGGCGTGCTCGAGCTCGCTGGGGCGGATACGGCACCCGCGTTCCTGATGCCCTGGACACTGGCAGTCGGCGCCCTCGCAGCGGCGGTCGGCGACCCCGGCCGGCTGTTTCTCCTTGCACGCCTCGCCGCCGCGGTCCCGGTGCTCGCGCTGCTCGCGGTCGCTTTCCTGCGCAGCGGCCTCTCCGGTACCCGACTCGCGGCGGCCGGAGCCCTGACCCTCGCGCAGGCGGCCTTCGTCGCGCACGGATTCGAGTTCCGCTACGACACGGCGATCCTGCTGGGCCTCCTGGCAGTCACGGCCGCGCTCGCCAGCGCGGATCGCCCGTGGCCCGCACTGGCCGGCGTGGCCCTCGCCTGGCTGGCACTGCACCACCTCAAGGGGCTCTACTTCGCCGCAGTGCTCTCGATCTGGGCGGTCGCCGTCCTGCGCCGGCGCCGCGGCGCCCTCGGTCGCTGCGCCGCCGCTGCGGCTGGCCTCATGCTCGTCTGGGGGATCGGGCTGGCGAGCGCCGGCCTGGGTGGGCGCTGGCTGGAGACGCTGCGCCAATTCGGCGCGTTGTCACGCGAGGTCAGTCGGGTGTCGCTGGCCGAGTCCCTCGGGGCTGTCTTCGCCCGCGATCTCGCCTGGTGGATGCTTGCCCTCGGCGGCCTGGTCGCCGTCTTCGGCGCGGCTCGCCGCGCGGCGCTCGGCCCTGGCGAGCGGGCCCTGCTCCTGCCCGCCTTCGCCGCACTGCTCCTTGTGGTGCTGCACCCGCACGCCTGGGCCTACATGCTCGCTCTGCCGGCTCCCTTCCTCGCCGGCCTCGTTGCGCTCCAGTGGCCGCGCGTCGGAGAGCGCCCGGGCGGGCGTCGGCTCTGGTTCGCCGCTGGCGCGTTCGGTCTGCTCCTCCAGGTCGCGGTACTTCACCGCAGCCCCGTGGCGCCCTGGCGGAACGGACTGGCGGCGCCGCGGGCCCCGATTGTCGAGGTCCTGAGGGGACTTCGCGCGGCAGCGCGGCCGGGCGAGCGGGTGCTCGACCCCGCGGGTCTCGTCTACTTTCTGCCGCCCTGCAACCGCGAGTGGTACGTCGATGGACTGTTCGCAGAAAAGGTGCGCCGCGGAACCTGGATGAGCGAATTGGCGAAGGGCCTGCCCGCCGACTGCACCTGGGTCGTGGCTACCTACCGCCTGCAGGCCGTCCCGCCTGCCGTGCTGGAGGTCGTGCGGGGCGAGTTTCGCTTCTTCCCTTCGGGCATCGGCCTGCGCTTTCCCGACCCGGCCGGTTCGGCACGGTCGACCCTTGCACCTCTCGACCGCGAAGCGGTCCTGGACAACTACTGGTGAGGAGTGGAAGCGTGCGGACGCAAGGCACTGCGAGCCCTCCGGGAGCAGAGTTGGACGATCGCGGCGAGAGGCGTTTTCGCACCGCCGCCTTCGCGATCTGCACGGTCTTGTTCGCGGTCGTCCTCTCCGCGGCGCGGCGGCCGCCGGTCCTCGACCTGGGGCAGCAGCTCGACCAGATCCGGCTGTTCGGGGAGGTGCTGGCGGGCGAGCACCCCGAGCTGCGGGTGACGTGGCTGGGGTCGAACAAGCTGGGCTACCTGCCGCTCGGGGTGGCGAGCCTCGTGGCGCCGGTGGTGTGGCTGCCGCGAGTGGCGCTGCTGCTGGTGGCCGCCTGCTGGCTGGCGGCAGTGCACGCCATCGGGGCGTGGCTCGGCCGGCCGGTGGCGGCCGGCGTCCTGGCGTCGACGCTGTTGCTCGGCTGCGTCTTCTACGCCGGAATGTTCAACTTCCTGCTCGGCATCGTCTCGCTCGCCTTCTGGGTCTGGGAGCTGCGCGAAGAGCGGCGTGACCGGCAGGTCGCTCGCGTCTACTTCTCGACCCTGGGTGGAATCGCTCTCGCCTACCTGGCGCACGGCCTCTGGCTCCTGGTCGGCGGATTCGCCGTGGCTACGTACGTGCTGCTGGTCCGCTTCCGCCCGCGCGAGACTCTGGCCCGCGCCCTCGCCGTCGCCACCTTCCTGCCGCTCGCCCTCGCCTGGGCGAACCAGTTGGAGGCGAGCGGCTGGCAGACCAGCAGCAAGATGATCCTCGCGCCGCTCGGGCGCCTCACCGATCCGGACATCGCTGCTTCGATCGCTTACGGCGGCCTGCGCGGTCCCGTCGAACCCCTGCTCCTCTCCTTGCTGCTGCTCTGGATCGCGCTCGGCCTCTGGCGCGCCGCACGAGAGGAGTGGCGAGCGCTCGACCGTTTTCTCGCCATCTTCGGTGGTCTCTGCCTCGCCGGCGCTCTCCTGCTGCCCGACAAGGTCGACCGGACCATCCTCTTCGCCTGGCGCTGGGGGGCGCCCGGATTGCTCGCCCTGCTCTTCGCCGTGCCGCCGCCGCTGGCCCCGCGCCGGATGATGGCAGGGGTCGCCGGCTCCGCTCTGCTGCTGCAACTCGGGGTCAGCTTCTTCGCCTGGCGGGACTTCGGCCGGCGCGAGATGGCGGGCTTCGAAGAGAGCCTCGCCGCGATTCCGCCGGAGGCCCGGCTGCTGGCGCTCGACTGGCGCCTCGAAAGCCCGAGTTTCCGGCTGGCGCCCTACTTCCAGATGCTCGCCTGGGCCGCGCTCGAACGCGGCGCCGAGATCCACTTCAGCTTCGTCGACTACCCCTCGTCGCTGGTGGTGCGCCGCGAGCCGGCGGCGGCGTACCTGCGCAGCGACCACCTGGCTCTCAACCCGCGGGCGCTGCAGCCGGAGCTGCTGCGTGGCACCACCCACGTGCTGGTGCACGGCCCGCCCGAGGTAGCGCGGGCTTACGAGGAGCAGTCGGACACCCTGCGCGTCGCCGCCGGCCGCGCCGACTGGCACCTGCTGGCGGTACGCCAGCGAGAGCTCGAGCGGCTGCTGGCGGCGCGCGCCGCGGCAGTCGCCGATCAGCCAAGACCGTAGCGCTCACGCAGGATCGCCTGGTGGTGGCGGACGTGGCCGGCGGCCATCCAGGCGACGGCGGCGAGCGAGACGCTCCAGCCCGAGGCGGTGCCGGTGCGCCGCCAGTCGGCGGGGGTGAGCCCCTCGAGCAGCGGCAGCAGCGCCGAGCGGACGGCGACGAACTCGTCGGCGAGCCGGGCGAGCGGGCGGTCGGCGGCGTCGGACGCGGCCGCGAAGAAGTTCTCGTCGAAGCTCGCCATCGGTGTCGGGTCGCCGCGTCGGATGCGCAGGAAGCGATACCCGAAGACCCGCTCGGTGTCGTTGACGTGACCGAGCACCTCGCGCACCGTCCACTTGTCCGACGCGTAGCGAAACGTCTCCTTCTCCGGCGGCACCGCGGCGGCGAGGCGGCGGATCTCGTCGATCTGGGCGCGCAGGACCGCGACGACGTCCGCCTCGGGGACGCGGTCGATGTAACGCGCGTAGGGCTGGGCATACTCATCGGGAGTCGGGCGCGGGGAAAGGGTCGCCATGTGGCGATCCTGCCACGGGCGGGGGGCGGGATAGCATCCGCGCCATGTCCTCGGAGGAGACGGAGTCCGGGCCCGCGGGCGGCCCGGACACCCGTGCGGAGCCCGGACAGCTCGCCGCCGGGAGCGGCACGAGCGAATCCCGGCGACGTCGCGGTTGGGCGCTGTTGCTTCTCGCTGCGGCGCTCGCGGCGATCGTCCTGCCGGTGCGCCGGCCGCCGATCCTCGACCTGCCGATGCTGCTCGATCAGGCCGCCAGCCTGTCGGCCGTCCTGGCCGGGACGCGCACGGATCAGTCCATCGACTGGGTCGGGCCCAACAAGCTGGGAGTCCTGCTGGCGTGGGCGGTGCGCGGCCTGACCCCGGAGGCTTGGGCGCCCCGGCTGATCGTCTTCGCGGTGGCGTCGGTCTGGCTCCTGTCGTTCCACCTCATCGCCCACCGCGCCCACCGGCCGGTCGCGGCGGCGATCCTGGTTTCGCCGCTGCTGTTCGGCAGCGCCTTCTACGCCGGGTTCTTCAACTTCGTCACCGGGGCCGCCGCTCTCGCCTTCTGGGTCGTCGAGCTCGAACCGCAACGACGTGCCCGGTCGGCGTGGCGAATCGCGCTCTCCACCCTGCTGGGAGCGCTGTTGCTCTATTGGGCCCACGTCCTCTGGCTGTTCGCCGCCGGCTTCGCCGTGGCCACGTGCGTGCTGCTCCACCGGTTCCGCTGGCAGGAGGCGGCGGGGCGACTGATCGGCGTGCTGCCGGTCGTCTGGCTGGGAATCGAATGGAGCCAAGGAGCGAAGGGGAGCGCCTGGCAGACGATGATCCTGGTCATGGTCGAGCCGCTCGACCGCCTGCGCTCCCTCGCGGTCGCTTCGTCGCTGGCGCTCGGCGGAATAAGCAGTCCGGTCGAGAGCGTGATGCTCGTCGCGGCGCTCGGTTGGATCCTCCTCGGCGCGGTGCGCGCCGTTCGCGAGCGCGGCCACACGCTGCACCCTTTCCTGCTAATCACCGCGTTGGTCCTGCTCGGCATCGCGATCCTGGCGCCCGACACGATCGACAAGACGATGCTCTTCGCCTGGCGATGGGGGGGGCCGGCCCTGGCGACGGCGGTCCTGGCGGTGCCGCCCCCGGACCTGCCCACCGGCCGGCTGCTCCTCTTCGCGAGCCTCGTCGCGGCGCTGCATCTGTCGGTCACCGCCGCGAGCTGGAGCGCCTGGGAGCGCGACGAACTGGCGGGATTCGAGTCGGCGCTCGCGGCGACACCGCCGTCGTCCCGCCTCGTACAACTCGACCTGGGGGACCCGGTCGCTGACTTCCGCTTCCATCCGGGCATCCATCTGTACGCCTACGCGGCCTCCGAGCGCGGCGCCTGGATTCCGTTCCGCTTCGCCGACCTCGGCAACGGCCTGGTGCGCTGGGTGCACAACGACCAGCGCCGCATCTCGGCCGACTTCGTGCTCTGGCAGTCGGGCCGCCTCCGCCCCGCCGACCTCCGGCAGTTCACCCATGTGCTCGTCCGCAGCCCCGGAGAGGATCTGGGGCGACTGGCGCCGTGGGTCGGCATGCTGCGCCTCGTCCGCGGCAGCGGCCGCTGGGGGCTCTTCGAGGTCGCGGCACCGCCCGGGGCGCCGGCGGGCGCGACGACGGGCGACGCAGCGGATGCCTCCGGCGCAACCTAGGCAACGGCTGGCAGGCGCCGATGGGTGCTGGGCGGGAGGCGCTCCGGAGCTTCGGGCCGCGGGGGCCGAAACGGGTCCGTCTGCTCGGCCGAGGCGCCAGGAGGCGTTCGGGAACGGGCCGACCGGAATCGGCACTCGCGCTCTGGCGTTCTTCCTGCTGGCGCTCGGCGTGCGCCTGGGCTTCGCGTTCGCGCCGTTGGCGCGGATCGATGCCGGCTTCGTGCCGGACGACACCTACTACGTCCTTTCGATCGCGCGCAGTCTGGCGGCAGGCGACGGTCCGTCGACCGGCCACGGTGTGTTGACGAACGGCTTCCAACCGCTGTTCGCCTGGCTGCTCGTGCCGCTGTTCCGGCTCGGGGTCGATGCCGAGGGGGGCTTGCGCGGCGCCGTGATTCTCGGCGCGCTTTTCGACGCCCTCTGTGCCGCGGGGCTTTTCGCGCTCGCCAGGAGGTCGGTGGCACCCGGTCACCCGTCTCGCGCGGTGCGTGGACCCGAGCTGGTGGGGGTCGGGTGGGCGCTGTCGCCGGTCGCCGTCGGGCAGGCGCTGAACGGACTGGAGTCCAGCCTGGCTCTCGCCAGTGTCCTCGCGGCCTGTCTGGCCCTCGACGGGGTCGATCGCGCGACCGCCGCGGAACGCCGCCCGATCCTGGCAGGCCTGCTGCTCGGCTTCGCCCTGCTCGCCCGCATCGACGCGGCCCTCCTGTGCCTTCTGGTCGCCGGCTGGCTGGGTGCCCGGCGCCGGTGGCGCGAACTCGTGCGGATCGGCGTCGCCGCGGCCGTCGTGGTGGCACCCTGGTGGGCGTACGAGTGGATCCGCTTCGGCACCCTCGTGCCGTCCAGCGGTCCGGCGGTGCGCGCGGCGGCGATCAACCTCGACCCCGCGGCCGGAACGACCTGGGCCTGGGCGGCGCTGACGGCCGTCAACCCGTGGCTCGATCTGCCGTCGTGGCGCAGCGCGGTCATCGCCAGTCCGGCCCTCTCCGCCGTCGCGCTCGCGCTCGCTGGCGGACTCCTGCTGCTCGGCCTGGTCTCGGCGTGGCGGCGGTTCTCGTCGGGCGGCCGGCTCTTCCTCGCTTTCGGCGGCGCCCTGGGAGTCTTCTACATCCTCTGGGTTCCGGCGGTCTGGTTCTTTCAGCGCTACCTGCTGGCGACGACGGCGGGAACTCTGCTCGTCGCGTTCTCGCAGTGGGATCGCTGGCAGTCCGACTCCCGCTGGCACGTCCGGTTCGCCCGGGTCGCGGCGGGAGTGCTCGTCGCCCTGCAGATCGGTCAGCTGTCCCTGTGGGCCGTCCGGGGCAAGCCGACGGACCGTGATCACAACGGGATCAAGGGGTATGCGACCCCGGCCCGGGCGATCCTGGAGGAGCTCGGCGCCGCGGGTGGCGAGGTCGTCCTGGGAGCGTTCCAGAGCGGTGCCCTCGGCTATTACGCTGCGGCGCCGGAGTGGAGAGACATCCGCGTGCTGAACCTCGACGGCGTGGTCGATGCGCGCGCCTTCGCCGCGCTCGAGAGCGGGACGCTGCTTGCCTACCTCGAAGAGCAGCGGGTCACCCACGTGGCCGACTGGGAGTTTCTCGTTCGCCGTATCTGGGCGCGGCAGCGGCGGGCGGCGATCGCGGCCGGCGGGCCGCTGCTGTCGCTGCGGCCCTTGCCGGTGTTCTCCGCCCCGGCGCAGGCCGATCTCCGGTTCGTGCCCTTCGCCCTGGAGCGGCCGGAGCCGGCGGCCGGAGCTCCGGGAAGCGAGCCGACGGCTCAGGCCCCGTAGATCAGCGCCAGCACCAGCAGTCCCCAGAGCGCCATGTTGGCGAGGAACGGGACGTCGGTGAGGATCGTCTCGGTCGGATTGCGCTCGCCCGGGTGCTGGTAGAGCAGGTAGAGGAAACGGAAGATGCCGAACAGCACCAGCGGCAGGGTCCAGATCAGGTGGCGCGTGCCCAGCCGCTCGGTGGTCTCGGGCGCCACGGTGTAGAGGGCGTAGGAGATGAGCGTCGAGGCGGTGACGACGTTGATCATCTGGTCGAGGAAGACCGGGCTGTACTCGGCGAGCACCTTGCGCTGCGCCTTGGCGTCGTCGCTGAGCAGCATCAGCTCGTGGCGGCGCTTCGAGAAGGCGAGAAAGAGTGCGAGAAAGGTGCCGCACAGCACCAGCCAGGAAGAGACGGCGACGCCGATCGCGGCGGCGCCGCCGAGCACGCGCAGCACGAAGCCGGCGGCGATCGACATCACGTCGAGGATGACGATATGTTTGAGCGCCGCCGAGTAGAGCAGATTGAGCGTCAGGTAGCCGCCGAGCGCCAGCATGAACGGGTGGCCGAGCGTGAGGGCGCCGGCGAGCGCGCCGCCGGCGAGCCCGAGCGCCGCGGCGTAGGCGACGGCGGCCGGCAGCGCGCCCGAGGCGATCGGCCGCCGCGCTTTGACCGGGTGCAGGCGGTCGGCCTCGCGGTCGCGCAGGTCGTTGAACAGGTAGACGGCCGAGGAGGCGGCGCAGAAGATCGCGAAGGCGAGGGCGGCGCGCCGCAGCGGCTCCGGATCCTCCAGCCGGTGCGCGAAGACCAGCGGCGCGAGGACGAAGAGATTCTTCACCCACTGCGCCGGGCGCAGTGAACGCACGAGGGCGGAGAGCATGGGGGACATTCTAGTGCGGGCCCGGAGGTCTCTCTGAGCGTCGGGCCGGCGGCCTGGCCGGCTGCGGCGATCGACGAGTCGTCGCCCGCCGGGAGTGGGCGGCGGCCGCGGCAGCGTCTCGTGGCCTTCGCGTTGGTCCTCGCGCTGGTTGCGCTGCTCATCGGTTCGGTCCGGCGCCCCCCCGTTCTCGACCTGCCGCTGCTCTTCGAACAGGCGGCGAGCTTCGAGGCGGTCCTGGCCGGAGAGCGTCCGGACCTGCGCATCGATTGGACGGGTCCCAACAAGCTCGGCGTCGCGTTCGTCCTGCTGGCCCGCCGGCTGGCGGGTGTCGAGTGGGCGCCGCGGCTGGCGCTGATTCTCCTGGCGGCGGCCTGGCTGGGCACCGTGCATGCGCTCGCGGCGCGCTGCCGGCGGCCCATCGCCACGGCGTTGCTCGTCTCGCCACTGCTCTTCGGATCGTCCTTCTACGCGGGTTTCTTCAACTTCCTCGCCGGCGTCCCGGCCCTGCTCTACTGGACGTGGGAGCTGGAAGAGGCGCGGCGGCGCCGGTCTCCCGCGAAGATCGCGCTCTCCACCCTGGTGGGCGCCCTGCTGCTCTACGCTGCCCACGTCGCCTGGCTGCAGATCGGCGGCTTCGCCGTCGCGACCTTCGTGCTGCTGCACCGGTTCCGCTGGCAGGAGCTGGTGGCGCGCGGCGCTGGTGTCCTGCCGATCCTCTTGCTGACGCGCCACTGGACCGGCGGGTGGACAGCCAGTGACTGGCAGTCGGGATGGAACCTGGTAGTGGCGCCGCTCGAACGGGTGACCTCGCTCGGCGTCGCCGCGTCGTTCACTCTCGGCGGCATCCGGCACGCCATAGAGCCGGCACTGCTGCTCGCCGCACTCGGCTGGCTGGTGCTCGCCGCGGCGCGGGCGATCCGCGAGCGGGGCGCGGGCGTACAGCCGTTCCTGCTGACGGCAGGCGTCTGTTTCCTCGCGGTGGCCATCTGCGGACCCGAGGAGGTGGACAAGATGGTCCTCGTGTCGTCGCGCTGGGGAGGGGTCGGACTCGCCTGCCTGCTGCTGGCGCTGCCGGCGCCGAAGGTGAACAGCCACCTCCTGACGGCGCTCGCCGCGTCGCTGGTCGCCACCCACCTCGTGGTCACCGCGTCGGCGTGGAAGCAGTATGAGCGGCGGGTTCTCGCCGGCTTCGAGGAGGTCCTGGCGACGGTGCCGGGGGAGGCCCGCCTGTTCGGTGTCGACCTGGTTCGCGACTATCCGCCGTTCCGATTGCCGCCGGTCCTGCAGCTCTACGCCTGGGCGGCGGTCGAGCGGGGCGCCCGGATCGAGTCGACGTTCGCCGACCCCGGCAACAACCTGTTGCGCTGGGTCGACCCGGCCTCGCGGCGGCCGCTCTCGGAGTTCTTCCTCTGGCGGCCCGCCTTCCTGCGCCCCGGCGACCTGCTCGGCTTCACCCACGTGCTCGTCCATGCCGAGCCGGCACTGGCAAGCGAGTGGAGCAGCTCCCTGGGAGTCCTGCGCTCCGGACCGACCGCCGGAACCTGGACTCTGTTCGAGGTGGCGGCGGCGAACGCTGGCGACCGGGTGGGGGAGAATACGCACCGCGCGGCGGCGAACGGGGAGAGTTGAGTGAGCGAGCCGGAGACGTCCGGAGGCGGCGGAGACCAGAGTGCGCGGCAGGCAGTGCTCGTCCGGGGCCTGCTCGTCGCGATCGTCGCGCTGTGGGCCTGGACCACCCTCCCGTGGCTGCTCGGCGAAGAGCGCCTCATCCTGCGCGACGTGCTTTACTCGCACAGCCAGTTCAAGTACTTCGGTGCCGAGCAACTGAAGCTCGGGCGCGTTCCGGCCGTCAATCCCACCTGGTCGCTCGGGCAGCCATTCGCCGGCAACCCGAACGCCCTGCCGTTCTACCCCGGCAACCTGTTCTATCTCCTCCTGCCGTTCCAGGTGGCGTTTCACCTCCACTACGCGCTGCACTGGCTGCTCGCTTTTCTCGCCATGCGGCGGCTGGCTCGCGAGCTGGGCCAGAGTCCGCCGGCGGCGCTGCTCGCTGGACTGACCTGGGGTGGCTCGGGCTACGTGCTCACCCTGCTCGCCTTCTACAACCTGCTCACCGTGGCGGCGTGGGCGCCGGTGGCGGCGCTCGGGCTGGCGCGCGGCGGCCGGCGAGGGATCGCGCTCGCCGGCGTGGCGCTCGGAATGATGGTCCTCGGCGGCGAGCCGATGACGGCGGCGCTGCTCGGTCCGGCGATGCTGGCGGTGGCGCTGACGCGCCACGGCGCGCGCAAGGGGGCCCTGACCTGCCTGGCGGCCGGCGCCCTGGCGCTCGCCGTGGCGGCGCCGCAGATCGTCGCCACGCTGCGCATCATGCCGTTCACCTTCCGCGCGGCGCACGGGCTCGAGGCGGTGGAGGCGGCCTGGCAGAGTCTGGCTCCCGCGCGCCTGCTCGAGCTGTTGCTGCCGCTGCCCTGGGGCTGGCCTTCGGACTACACCCGCTTCGGCTACTGGTCGAAGGTGGTGACGCTCGAAGTCCCGTTCATCTACAGCATCCACGTCGGTACGGTGGGGGTCGTCCTCGCGCTGCTTGCGGTGCGCCGGCGGCGCACCTGGGCAGCGCTGGCCGGCGCGGCGCTGCTCTTCGCCATGTTCGCCGGCACCAACCCCGAGCTGCTGCTGCGCGCGACGCTGGGGATCTTTCGCTATCCACAGAAGGCCACCGTGCTGTTCACCTTCGCCGCGGCGCTGCTCGCCGGCTGGGGGCTGGAGGCGGCGCTGGGCAGCCGGCGCGTGGCACGCGCCCTCGCCGTGGCCGGGGCGCTGCTGCTGGCGCTCGCCGGGGGGTGCTGGTTGCTGCGCGGGCCGCTGGCGGAGGCGATGCGAGTCCATCTGGCCGACGGAGGGAAGGCGCCGCTGGCCTACACGCAGGCCGTTCTCTGGACGATCGGCCTTGCGGTCGCCGGCTCCCTCGTGGCGGCGACCGGATGGGCGATCGGCCAGCGCCGGCCGCTGCTGATCGTGGCGCTGCAGCTGCTCGGCCTGCTGCAGTTGCGGCCGATCCTGGTCACCGACAGCGCGGCGGCGTACCACGAGCCGCCGCCCGCCTTCGCTCGCATGAGCGGGCCGCTCACCCTGCTGCCGGTGCCGCACAACGAGCCGAGTTGGGAGGATCGGCTGCGCTATCCGCTCGAGGCGCTCAATCCGGTCAGCCAGGCGCGCGTCTCCTGGTTCCAGCTCGAGCCGGCCTTCGGCGTGCCGCTCGGAATCTCGTATCCGCTGGCGCCCGACGTCGAAGGACTCAACTCCCCGCTGCACGTCTTTCTGATGCGCAATCTGCAGCTCGGCACCTGGCCGGGCCGGGTGCGGTGGCTCTCCCGCCTCGGTGTCCACTGGGTGATCCGCTTCGACATGGAGGAGGTCGAAGGTCTCGAGCGGGTAGCGCGCTTCGAGCAGTTCGGCGTGCCGGTCGTCCTGCTGCGGGTGCCCGACCCGGCGCCGCCGTTGCGCTGGCCGGAGAAGTTGCTGTGGACCGACAATCCGATCTGGGCCTTCGTCGTCGCGGCCAACGGAGACATTCCGCCGCAAAATGCGCTGGTGAGCCGCCAGGTCGCTCACGAGCCGGGAGGCAGGCTCGAGCTGCTCGAGCGGCAGCCGGATCGCTGGGTGTTCGACGTGGACTCGCACGGGGGGCTGGCGGTCCTGCAGACCAGCTGGCACCCGATCTGGAAGGCACGGCTCGAGGACGGCACCGAGCTCGCCACCCAGGCGGCGGAGATCACGCTGATGGGGGTCGAGGTCCCGCCGGGACGACATCGGGTGACGGTCGAGATCTCCCGAAGCGCGGAGAAGATCGCTGGTGGGGTCGCCTGCGCGGCCCTGATCGGGGCCCTCACCCTGGCCGGTGGCCGTCCGCGGAAACGAGAACCGGCGTGACCGACCGCGCGGCCCGTTGGCGGACGGTGGCGCTGGCGGCTCCGGTGGTGGTCCTGGTCCTGATCCAGGTCCTGCCTCTCGTGACCGGTGCCCGCACACTCATCCTGCGCGACGTGCTCAACACCCACGCCGCTCTGCGCGTAAGTCTGGCGGACGGCCTGCGCGCCGGAGAACTGCCGCTGGTCGACCCGCTGCGCAGCGGTGGCCAGGCGCTCGCCGGCAACGCCAACGTCCTCGCCTTCTATCCCGACAACCTGCTGCTGCTGATCGGCTCGCAGCTCTGGCAACTCAACCTCCATTTCGTCCTGCACTGGCTGCTCGCCTTCGTCGCGGCGTACTGGCTCGGCCGGGCCTGGGGACTCGGGCGCGAGGGGAGCATCGCGGGCGCCGTCGTCTTCGCGCTCTCCGGCTACTGGCTGTCGCAGATGAATTTCTACAACGCCGTGGCGCCGGTCGCCCTGGCGCCCGCCCTCTGGGCGGCGCTGCTGGAGGCAGGATTGCCGGCGCTGCGACGGCGCGGGCTGCTGGTGGCCGGACTGGCCTGGGGGCTGATGGTGCTCGGCGGCGACCCGATCGTCGCTCTGATCGCGCTCGCCTCCGGACTCCTCCTCGCCCTGGCACGGCACGGACGAGGTCTGCCGTGGGCGCGCCTCGCCCTGGCGCTCGGGCTCGGCACCCTGGTGGCGTTGCCGCAGATCGTCGAGACGCTGCGCATCCTGCCGATGAGCTATCGCGCCGTCCAGGGGTACGCCGAGTCGGGGGGCGGCGTGCGCGACCCGCGGGCCATCTTCGACCTGCTGATTCCGCTCTTCTTCGGCCGGCCCGACGTCGGCGCCATCTGGGGCAAGGCGCTGTTCGGCGGCCATCCGCCGATCTACTTCACCCTCGCGCCCGGCTGGCTCGCCCTGGCGCTGGCCGCCGCGGCGGGAGCGCCCCGCCGGCGCGAGGCGCGAGGACTTGCCGTGCTGGCCGGGCTGGCCACCCTGGTGACCTTCTCGGGTGGCAGTCCGATTCCGGCCTGGTTGACCGCGCTGCCGGGCGGGCAGCTGCTGCGCTTTCCCGAAAAGGCGTTCCTGGTGGCGGCCCTGGCGCTCGCCCTGGCGGCGGGTTGCGGGTTCGACCGTCTGGTTCGCGGCGAAGGGCTGCGTCGGATGGCGCTGGCGGTCGCCGGCGCCCTGGGGCTCGCCGGCGCCCTCTGGCTGCTGTTCGGCGTTGCGGCCCTCGGCGGCGAGGCGCCCTTTTCGCGTCTCTTCGACGAGCTGGGTGCCGGACGCGCCTGGGCCGAAGGACACCTGCGGTGGGCGGGACTGTCGATGTTCGGCACCGCCCTCGTGACGCTTTCTCTGGCGACGCTGCTCGCCCTGCGCCGCCGTCCCTGGCTGGCCGGAGTCCTCTTGCTGGCCCTGCACACCGTCTCGCAGCTGGCCTTCCTGCGCCCACTGCTGGCGGACGACGAGAGCGCCGCCTACTCCCGGCCGCCGGCGATCGCCGATCAGGTCGACCCGGCGGCCGTACTGGTCCAGGGGGAAGTGACTGAACTGTTCGGCGACGAGGAAATCTCGGACCTCGCACCGTTCTTTCCGGACCGACACGTGCGCTGGCTGCATCGCATTGCCTGGAGCGAGTTTCTCTCCTTTTCCGCCCTGTCGTCAGGAAGGCGTTTGGAGTTCGACATCTCTCCCGAGGGACTCGACTCCTTCGTCCTGGCGACCACAGCTCAGGGGATGAAGCATTTCGACGATACTCGCCGGATCGCCGTGCTGCGGGCCACCGGCGTCGAGCGGCTGCTGCTGGCGCGGCCCCTCGCCCCGGAAGGGGCCGGTGGCGCGCGGCGGTTGAAGACGGTGCCGGGGATGGCGCGGCCGATCCACGTCTACGAGGTACCGGCGCCGCTGCCCGAGGTGGCGCTGGCCGGCGCGATCGTGCGCGCGCCGCACATGAACGCAGCCCTCGAGGCGATCTGGAACCCCGGCTTCGATCCGGCGACGACAGCGGTCATCCCCGGCTCGGGGCGGCCGGTCGTCGCTTCCAGCGGCTCGGCGCGCCTGGAAATCTCCGAGCGCGAGCACGTCGAGGTCGAGATCGACTCTCTCTCCGGCGGAGTGCTGATCCTGCGGCGCGCCCACCTGCCGATCTGGCGGGCGACGATCGACGGGGTGCCGGCGCCGACGGTGATCGCCCAGCTCACCCGCCTCGCCGTCGAGGTGCCGCCGGGGCCGCATCGGGTGGTGCTGTCGATCTCGCGCTGGCCGCTGCGCCTCTCGAGCGCCACGGCGCTGCTGGCGCTCGTCGCGCTGGTGGCCCTCTGGCGGCGCGACGGAAGACCGGCGGCGACGGGCTGATGATGCGCCGCGTGCTGCCCGCCGCGACGCTGCTGGTGGCGCTCGCGACGGCCCTCCTGCCGCTCGCCTCCTCGGCCCCGATGGGCGGTCACAGCTCGCTCATCGAGCTGGTGCGGGTCGAGGCGATCCACCTCGCGGTGGCGGGGGGCGACCTGCTGCCGCGCTGGCTGCCCGATCTGTACGGGCGCCACGGCAGCCCGCTGCCGATCTACTACGCGCCGCTCGCTTACGTGCCGGTCGAGCTGCTGCGTGCCGGCGGTCTCGCCGCCTCGGCGGCGATCCAGTCGACCTTCGCCCTCTTCTGGCTGCTCGCCGCCGCCGGCGCGGCGTGGGCGGCACGCCGCTGGTTCGGCAGCGGAGCGGGGGTTGCGGCGGCGGCGGCCCTCGCGCTCTCGCCCTGGCTGGCCGCCGACGTCTACGTGCGCTCGGGGCTCGCCGAGGTGGCCGGCTTCGCCCTGCTGCCCTGGGTGCTCGGCGCGGCGGCGCGGCCCGGGCCGCGCGCCCTCGCCGGCGGCGCCCTCGCCACCGCGGCGCTGGTGCTGGCGCACAACATCACCGCGCTGTTCGGCGCCGCGGCGCTGACGGTGCTGGCCCTCGCCGGGCCGCGGCCGGCGCGCCGCCATGTCGCGACGCTGGCGGCGCTCGGACTGCTGCTGTCGGCCGCCTTCTGGCTGCCGGCGCTCGCCGGCACCGGCGACGTACGCGCCGAGGAGAGCCTGACCACCGGGCACTTCGACTTCCGCCGCCACTTCCTGGCGCCCGCCGACCTGCTGCCCGGCCGGGTGGCGGTGACGCTCCCCTCGGCGGCGGGGGGCGATCGCCCGGTGCGATTCGGCGAGCTGCTCTGGCTGGCGCTCCTGGCGGCGCCCTGGGTGGCGCGGCGCGCCGGGTCGGCGGCGCCGGAGCGGCGGCTGCGGGTCGGACTGCTGGCGCTGCTCACCCTGGCGGCACTGGCGATGACCACGCCGCTCAGCCGGCCGCTCTGGGAGGTCGTGCCGGTACTGCGCTACGTGCAGTTCCCCTTCCGCTGGCTGTTGCCGGCGACGGTCGGTGCGGCGCTGCTCGCCGGTGCCGCGGTGACGGCTCTGCCCGGCCGCTGGCGGCCGCACGCCTCGGCGCTCGCCGCCGCGACGACGCTCTGGCTGATCGGGCCGCTGCTCGAGCCGCGTTACGTCTTCATCGATCGCGCGAGCGGGGCGCCGGTCTGGGTCGAGCGCGCCCGGCTCGAAGGCGCCGCGAAAGATCCCCGCCTCGTCTCGCCGGACGACTGGTTCGACGCCGCGACGCTGCGTCGCCAGATGGTGACCGGCACGTCGTCGGACGACTACCTGCCGCGCAGCGTGACCGCGCGGGTGCCGCCGGCCGGCCCGGCGGCCGAACCGCTCGCGGCGGGGATCGCAGTCGGCGCCGCCGGCTGGGGCTACCCGGAGGTGCGCGCCGAAGTGGCGGTCGCCGCGGCCGCGCCGCTCGCGCTCCACCAGTTCGACTTTCCGGGCTGGCGGGTCGAGGTCGACGGCGTGGCGCGCACCCACCGCACCGAGCCGGGGCGCGGGCGGATCGTCGTCGATCTGGTCCCCGGGGATCGCCGGGTTGTCGCCCGCTTCGGGCCGACGCCGCTCGGGCGGATCGCGGCGGCGCTGTCGCTCCTCGCGGCGGTGCTGCTGATCGCCGCCGTGCGCCGCGCCGCGCGTCGCGAACCGCCGCCGGCCGGGTGCTAGCATCGCCGCCGCCATGCCCGAGCACCGGCGCTTTCGCAAGGTCCTGATCGCCAACCGGGGCGAGATCGCCGTGCGCGTGGTGCGCGCCCTGCGCGAGCTCGGCATCCGCTCGGCGGTCGTCTACTCGGATGCCGACCGCGAGTCGCTCGCCGTCCTGCTGGCCGACGAGGCGTACCGCATCGGCCCGGCGCCGTCGGCCGAGAGCTACCTGCGGCTCGACGCGATCGTCGACCTGGCGGTCGAGATCGGCGCCGACGCCATCCACCCCGGATACGGCTTCCTCTCCGAGCGCGCCGAGTTCTCGCTGCGCTGCCGCGAGCGCGGCGTCGTCTTCATCGGGCCTTCCCCGGAGGCGATCGCCGCCATGGGATCGAAGACGGCGGCGCGCGAGCGGATGATCGCCGCCGGCGTGCCGGTGGTCCCCGGCTCGGACGGCGCGCTGGCCGACGCCGACGCGGCGGTCACCGCGGCGGCGCGCATCGGCTACCCGGTCATCCTCAAGGCCGCGGCCGGCGGCGGCGGCAAGGGGATGCGGGTGGTGCGCGAGCCGGGCGGTATCGCCGAGGCGTTCCGCCTGGCGTCGGCCGAGGCGGCCGCATCGTTCGGCGATCCGGCGGTCTTCCTCGAGAAGTTCATCGAGCGGCCGCGGCACGTCGAGATCCAGGTGCTCGGCGACCTGCACGGCAAGGTGGTGTCGCTCGGTGAGCGCGAGTGCTCGCTGCAGCGGCGCCACCAGAAGGTGGTCGAGGAGGCGCCGTCGACCGTGGTGACTCCGGAGCTGCGCCGCCGGATGGGGGAGGCCGCCGTGGCCGCGGCGCGGGCGGTCGGCTACGCCAACGCCGGCACCTGCGAGTTCCTGCTCGCCGCCGACGGCTCGTTCTACTTCCTCGAGATGAACACGCGCCTCCAGGTCGAGCATCCGGTCACCGAGCTGGTCACCGGCCTCGATCTGGTCGTCGCGCAGCTCGCGGTGGCGCAGGGCGAGCCGCTGGGGCCCGAGTTCGACGCGGTCGCGGCGGCGGGGCCGCGCGGCCACGCCATCGAGGTGCGGCTCTACGCCGAGGATCCGTACCGCAAGTTCGCGCCGTCGCCCGGCCGCATCAGCTGGCTGCGCCTGCCGCAGGGTCCCGGCGTGCGCTGCGACGCCGGGGTCTTCGGCGGCAGCGAGATCTCGATCTACTACGACCCGATGATCGCCAAGCTGATCGTCTGGGGGCGCGACCGCGCCGAGGCGCTGCGGCGGCTCGAGCGGGCGCTCGCCGAGCTGCGGGTCGAGGGGATCCGCACCAACGCGCCGCTGTTCGAGGCGCTGCTCGCCGACGCCGATTTCCGCGCCGCGCGCTTCGACATCCACTGGCTCGACCGCCGACTCGAGGAGGGCGGGCTGGCCCGTCCCGAGCGCGGCGCCGACTCCGACGTGCCGATCCTGGCCGCGGCGATCGCCCATTTCGAGCGCGCCGGACGGGCCGCCGCGACGGGTCGCGCGGGCGGTGGCGCGCGGCGGCGCTGGAAGGACGCGGCGCGCCGCGAGGCAAGGCGCGAGTCCCGATGGAACTGATCGCGCGGCTCGGCGAGCGGATCGAGAAGGTGTCGATCGAGCGGGACGGCGACCTCTACCGGGTGCGCGTCGGCGAGCGGCTGCACGAGGTCGACGCGCGCTCGCTCGGGCCGTTCGTGCGCAGCCTGCGGGTCGACGGCGAGAGCCACGAGCTGTCGGTCTTCCGGCACGGCGAGCGCGGCTGGTCGGTGGGCTGGGCGGGACGCACCGGGGAGGTCGAGATCCTCGATCCGCTCGAGCACCTCGCCGAGGAGGCGCGCGGCGCCGGGAGCGCGAAGGGCAAGGCGCTGGTGCGCGCCTACATGCCGGGGCGGGTGGTCTCCGTCGCGGTGGGCGAGGGCGACGCGGTCGAGGCGGGGGCGCCGCTCGTCGTCCTCGAGGCGATGAAGATGCAGAACGAGATCCAGGCCGAGCGCGCCGGCACGGTGGTCCGGGTGCACGTCGCCCCCGGACAGGCGGTCGAGGGTGGCGATCCGCTCGTCGAGCTTGAGTAGGCCGGTGGACGCGGCCGCGCGCCGGCGGTTTCTCCCGCGCCCGTTCGAACTCCTCACCCTGACGCTGACGTTGGCGATCGT
>CAYYIK010000059.1:0-20709 GCA_964471955.1 uncultured Thermoanaerobaculia bacterium
TGCACGCCGCCGAGGCGGGTGCCGGCCGCTTCGTGCAGCTCGAAGGCGAGCTCGAGCTCGCCGAGCACGTCGTCGAAGCGGCGCGTCTTGCGGCCGGTCGCGGTGAGCGACGTGTTGCCGTGCATCGGGTCGCAGCACCAGAGGACCGTCCTGCCGTCGGCGCGCACCGCCTCGAGCAGCGGCGGCAGGCCGGCGGCGATGCCGGCGGCACCGAAGCGGTGGATCAGGGTGAGGCGGCCCGGCTCGTCGTTCGGGTGAAGACGGTCGAGCAGGCGGCGCAGGCGGTCCGGTGTCGTCCCCGGGCCGACCTTGACCGCCACCGGATTGGCCACGCCGCGGAAGAACTCCACGTGGGCGCCGTCCGGGTCACTCGTGCGCAGGCCGATCCAGGGGAAGTGCGTCGCCAGGTCGTACCAGCCCTCCCGGTGCGGCACCCGCCGCGTCTGCGCCCGCTCGTAGAGCAGGTGCAGCCCCTCGTGCGAGGTGTAGAAATCGACCCGGTTCGTCTCGCTCACCGGCTGGCCGGCGAGCGTCTCCATGAAGCGCAGCGACTCGCCGATCGCCGCCACCATGCGCCGGTACTCGACGGCGAGCGGCGAATGGTCGACCCACTCGAGATCCCAGTACTCGGGGTGGTGGAGGTCGGCGAAGCCCCCCTCGACCAGAGCGCGGATGAAGTTGACCGTCAGGCCCGAGCGCTCGTAGGCGCGCAGCAGCCGCTCCGGATCCGGCCGCCGCTCGGCGGCGGTGGCGCCCGGGCCGTTGACCAGGTCGCCGCGGTAGACCGGCAGCGTCTCGCCGCCGACCTGCTCGAACTCGGCCGAGCGCGGCTTGGCGTACTGGCCGGCGAAGCGGCCGACGCGGATCACCCGGCGCCGGGTGCCGAAAACCAGCACCAGGCTCATCTGCAGGAGGATCTTCAGCTTCGAAGTGATCTCCTCGGCGGCGCAGGCGTCGAAGCTCTCGGCGCAGTCGCCCCCCTGGAGGAGGAAGGCCTCGCCGGCCGCCGCGGCGGCGATCTGGCGCTTGAGCGCCTCGACCTCCCAGGAGGTGACCAGCGGCGGCAGGCGGGCGAGCGCGGCGAGCACCGACCGCAGGTGTTCGGGATCGTCGTAGTGCGGCTGCTGGAGGGCCGGAGTCTCCTGCCAGGAGTCGGGAGTCCAGCCCGCCGCGGCGGTCACGCCGGCTCTTCGTAGAGCGGGAAGCGGCCGCAGAGCTCGCGCACCCGCGCGCGCACCGCATCGCCCGCCGCGGCATCCGGCCCGCCGGCCGCGGCGGCGGCGACGAGCACCTCGGAGATCCAGGCGGCGACCTGGTCCATCTCGGCGGCGCCGAAGCCGCGCGTGGTGACGGCGGCCGTGCCGATGCGGATGCCCGAGGCGACCATCGGCGGGTTGGCGTCGAACGGGATGGTGTTCTTGTTGACCGTGATGCCGGCCGCGTCGAGCGCCGTCTCGGCGAGCTTGCCGGTCAGGCCGCGGCTGGCCACGTCGAGCAGGAAGAGGTGGTTGTCGGTGCCGCCCGAGACGATGCGGAAGCCGTGCCCGGCGAGGGCCGCGGCGAGGCGCGCCGTGTTGGCGACCACCCCCTGCTGGTAGACGCGGAACGGCTCGCCCAGCGCCTCGCCGAAGGCCGCCGCCTTGGCCGCGATGACGTGCATCAGCGGCCCCCCCTGGATGCCCGGGAAGACGGCGCGGTCGAGCTCCTTGGCGAATTCGGAGCGGCACAGCACCATGCCGCCGCGCGGCCCGCGCAGCGTTTTGTGGGTCGTCGTGGTGACGAAGTGGCAGTGCGGCACCGGCGAGGGGTGGAGCCCCGCGGCAACCAGGCCGGCGATGTGCGCCATGTCGGCCATCAGCAGCGAGCCGGCCTCGTCGGCGATGGCGCGGAAGCGCGCGAAGTCGATGATGCGGCTGTAGGCCGAAGCGCCGGCGATGAGGAGCCGGGGGCGGTGCTCGAGCGCCAGGCGGCGCACCTCGTCGTAGTCGATGCGCTCGCTTTCGCGGTCGACGCCGTAGGCGACGACCCGGAAGTCCCTGCCGGAGTACGAGAGCCGATGCCCGTGGGTGAGGTGGCCGCCGCAGGCGAGGTCGAGGCCGAGCAGCGTGTCGCCGGGCTTGAGCATGGCGAAGTAGACCGCCATGTTGGCCGAGGTTCCCGAGTGCGGCTGCACGTTGACGTGCTCGGCGCCGAACAGCTCCTTCGCGCGCTCGATGGCGAGCGTCTCGACCTCGTCGACCACCTCGCAGCCGCCGTAGTAGCGGCGGCCGGGGTAGCCCTCGGCGTACTTGTTGGTGAGCACCGAGCCGGTCGCCTCGATGACCGCCGGACTGGCGAAGTTCTCCGAGGCGATCAGCTCGATCCCCTCGTTCTGGCGGCGGCGCTCGGCGTCGATCAGGCCGGCGAGCGTCGGATCGCTCGCGGCCAGCGGGCGGCGGTTCATGCGGGGCTCTCCTTGCCGTCGGTGTCCTCGTCGAGCTTGCCGACGCGCCGCTGGTGGCGGCCGCCCTCGAAGGGGGTCGCCAGGAAGACCGCGACGATCTCCTCGGCGAGCGCCGGCGCCACGATACGGGCGCCGAGCGCCAGCACGTTGGCGTCGTTGTGCTGGCGCGCCAGGCGCGCGGTGAACAGGTCGCTGGTGGCCACCGCGCGCACGCCGCGGCGGCGGTTGGCCGCCATCGCCATGCCGACCCCGGTGCCGCACACCAGCAGGCCGCGCTCGGCGCGGCCCGTGCCCACCGCCGCGCTCACCCGGGCGGCCCAGTCGGGATAGTCGGTCGAGGCGGGCGAATCGGTGCCCAGGTCGTCGACCGCGTGGCCGGCGGCGGTGAGATGGGCGACGAGGTGGCGCTTGAGCTCGAAGCCCGCGTGATCGGCGGCGACCGCGATGCGCACGGCGCGGATCCGGCGCGGTTCAGGAGCCGCTCGGCTCGCCTTCGGGGGCGTCGGCCGGGGCCTCTTCCTTCTTCTTGCGGGTGGACGGCTTGCGCGCCGGCTTCTTCTCGCCCTCGGCCCCTTCGGCCTTCTTCGGGGCGCTCTTGCGGGTCTTCTTCTCCTCGGTGGCCGGCGCGGCCTCGCCCTCGGCGCCCTCGGCGCGGGCGCCGCGCTTCGAGCCCTCGGGGCGGGCGGTCTTGCGCAGCGCGACTTGCGCCGCCTCGCGGCTCCTCAGACGCTCCCCGCGGCGCTTGCGGCGCCGGCGCAGTTCACGGTCTCTTTCCCTCATCGGTGGAATCTCCCTTGGACGGGCCACTCTATCAAGCGCCAGGGGCGGACGGCCGCCGGTCGGGCCGCCCGCCAGCGGGCGCGTGTTACAGTGCCGCGGGGCCGATGCCCGTGCGCCCTTCGCCCCGCTCCCCGAGACTGCCCGCCGCCCTGCTCGCCGCCCTGCTGGCCGGCTGTGGCGGCTCCGCGCCCCCCGCCGCCGAGCGGCCCCCCGACGTCCTGCTGCTGGTGATCGATACCCTGCGTGCCGACCGGCTGGGCAGCTATGGCTACGCGCAGCCGACCTCCCCCCGGCTCGACGCCCTGGCCGGGGCCGGGGTCCGCTTCGACAACGCGGTGGCGCCGTCGACCTGGACCAAGCCCTCGATGGCCTCCCTCTTCACCGGCCGGTATCCGAGCGAGCTCGGACTGGCCGGCAGCGAGACGACCGAGCTCGAGAAGACGACGGCGGTGCTGCCGGCCGGGGTCGAGCTGCTCGCCGAGCGCTTCGCGCGCGGCGGCTACCGCACCCTCGCGGTGCTCAACCAGATCCACCTCGATCCGCGCTGGGGGTTCGCGCGCGGCTTCGAGCACTACCGCCGGCTCGATCACTACGATGCCTTCGGATTGAATGGCGAGCTGCGCGAGCTGCTGGTGGCCGGCGACGACCGGCCGGTCTTCGCCTGGCTGCACTACTTCGACGTGCACTGGCCGTACGTGCGCCAGGTGCGCGGCCTGCCCGACGACCTGTTCGGGCCGCGCGAGCTCGCCGTTTCGCCCCGCATCTCGATGCACGAGATCGTCGCGCGGATGCGCGCCGACCCCGACCGCGAGCTGGCGGGGCGGCTGTCGAACCGCTACGACGCCGAGGTGCGCTACGCCGACGAGGCGGCCGGCGCCCTGCTCGACTTCCTCGAGCGCACCGGGCGGCTCGACAACACCATCGTGGTGGTCACCGCCGACCACGGCGAGCAGTTCCTCGAGCACGGCGAGTTCGGACACGGCAACCTCCCCTACGACGAGGAGGCCCGCATCCCGCTGCTCGTCCTCGCGCCGCAGCGCTTCGGCTTCGCGCCCGGGGTGCGGCGCACGCCGGCCAACCTGCTCGACGTCGGGCCCACGCTGCTCGAGCTGGCCGGCCTGGAGGCCGACGGGGGCTCGCGCGGCCGCTCTCTGGTGGCGGCGCTCTCCGGCGAGGAGACGCTCGACGGCGCCGCGGTGACTCAGACCGACCGCGCCTGGGCGGCGCGCGGCGCGCGCCACAAGCTTCTCCAGTTCTCCGAAGGGCGGCGGGAGTTCTACGAGCTCGCCGCCGATCCGGGCGAACGCGACGACCTCGCAGCGGCCGGGTGCACCGGCCCGTGCGCCGCCCTGGCCGACTACCTCGCACAGCTCGCCGGCCGACTCGAGTCGGGACCCGGAGAGAGCTCGGGCGTCGAACTCACCGCCGAAGAGACCGAGAGGTTGCGCAGCCTTGGCTATCTCTGATCGTCGCCCGACCCGCCGCGCCGCGCGCGCCCTCGCCGCCGTCGCCCTGCTCCTGCCGCTCACCGGCTGCCGGCCGGAGCGCTCGCCCGACGTCGTGGTGGTGCTCGTCGACACCCTGCGCGCCGACCGGCTCGGGGTCGCGGGCTATCCACTGCCGGCCACGCCGGCGATCGACGCGGTGGCGCGCGACGGCGTCCACTTCACCCGCGCCTACTCGGCCTCGACCTGGACCAAGCCGGCGATCGCCTCGCTGTTCACCGCCCTCCACCCGTCCGAGCACGGCATCCGGCGGCAGCTGCGCGAGACCGGGCACAAGGTGCGTTCCCAGCGCCTGCCGGAGTCGCTGCCGACCCTGGCCGAACGGTTCCGCGCCGGCGGCTGGACGACGCTCGGCACGGTGCGCCAGGTCAATCTGCGCGAGAAGTACGGCTTCTCGCGCGGCTTCGACCACTGGGAGATGCCGCGCGGCGCGGACGCCTTCGCCATGGTCGACGCCTTCCTCGCCGGGCTCGACCGCCTCGGGCGCGCCAAGCCGGTGTTCGGCTACCTGCACGTGATCGACGTCCACTGGCCCTATGACGAGCGCCTGCCCGACCTTGCCGAGGATGCGTTCGGCCCGATCGGGCCGGAGGACCGCGGGCACGTGGAGCGCGAGGCGATCCAGGCGGCGCGGCGCGAGAAGTTCGCCGGCTTCGACGTGGCGGCGCTCGCCGCGGCCTACGACCACGGGGTGGCGTTCACCGACCGGGCGATCCGCCGCCTGGTCGAGGGGCTGCACGAACGAGGGCGCTGGAAGGACACGATCTTCGTCGTGACGTCGGATCACGGCGAGGGGTTCCTCGAGCACGGCCGGCTCGAACACACCTTCGCCCCCTGGGACGAGGTGGCGCGCATTCCGCTCGTCATTCACCTGCCGGCCGGCGCGGCGGTGACGCCGGGAGCACGGCGGTCGATCGTCAGCCTCACCGACCTCGGGCCGACGCTCCTCGAGCTGGCCGGCCTCCCCCCCTGGGAAGGGGTCTCCGGCCGCAGCTTCGCGGGCGTCGTCGCCGGCAGCGAGGACGACGGACGCAGTGCGTGGATCGAATCGGAGGACGCGCGCGCTCTGCGCCGCGGCGACACCAAGGTGATGCGGCGCTGGCGACGGGTCCACTTCTGGGACCTCGCCGCCGACCCGGCCGAGCGCCACGATCTCGCCGCGGGCGGTTGCGAAGGGCCCTGCGCCGAGGAGCACCGCCGGCTCCAGGCCTTCGCCCACGCCCTGCGCCCGCCCCCGAAGGACGCCGGCGCCGCCGCCGCGGCCGCCGACGAAGTCGAAGAGCTGCGCGCCCTCGGGTATCTCTGAGCGCGGCGCCGCGGCCTCAGAGCGGCAGGTTGCCGTGCTTCTTGGCCGGCATCGCCTGGCGCTTGCCGGCCAGCTGGCGCAGGGCGCGGATGAGGGCGGGGCGGGTCTGGCGCGGCTCGATGACCGCGTCGACGAAGCCGCGCTCGGCGGCGATCCAGGGGTTGGAGAAGCGGTCGCGGTACTCGGCGATCTTCTCGGCGCGCACCCTGGCGGCGTTCTCGCCGGCCCGCTCGAGCTCGCGCCGGTAGAGGATGTTGACCGCACCCTCCGGACCCATCACCGCGATCTCGGCGCTCGGGTAGGCGAGGTTGACGTCGGTGCGCAGGTGCTTCGAGGCCATGACGCAGTAGGCGCCGCCGTAGGCCTTGCGGGTGATCACGGTGATCTTGGGCACTGTGGCCTCGGCGTAGGCGTAGAGGAGCTTGGCACCGTGCTTGATGATGCCGCCGAACTCCTGCTGGGTGCCGGGCAGGAAGCCCGGGACGTCCTCGAAGGTGATCAGCGGAATGTTGAAGGCGTCGCAGAAGCGCACGAAGCGCGCCCCTTTCAGCGAGGCGTCGATGTCGAGCACGCCGGCGAGCCAGGCCGGCTGGTTGGCGACGATGCCGACCGAGCGGTTGGCCAGGCGGGCGAAGCCGACGACGATGTTCTTGGCGTACTGGGCGTGGACCTCGAGGAACTTACCGTCGTCGACCACTCCCTCGATCAGCCGCTTGATGTCGTAGGGGCGGTTGGGGTCCTCGGGAATCAGCCGGTCGAGCGCCGCCTCCTCGCGGTCGGGGTCGTCGTCCGAGCGGCCGGCCGGGGCGTCGTCGAGGTTGTTCGACGGCAGGTAGGAGAGCAGCTCGCGAATTCCCATCAGGCAGGCGGCGTCGTTGCCGTGGGTGAAGTGGGCCACGCCGCTGCGGGCGGCGTGCGTCTGGGCGCCGCCGAGCGTCTCCTTGGTCACCTCCTCGTGGGTGACCGTCCTGATGACGTCGGGCCCGGTGACGAACATGTAGCTGGTCGACTCGACCATCAGGATGAAATCGGTGATCGCCGGTGAGTAGACGGCGCCGCCGGCGCACGGGCCGAGGATGGCGGAGATCTGCGGCACGACGCCCGAGGCGAGGGTGTTGCGCAGGAAGATGTCGGCGTAGCCGCCGAGCGAGGCGACCCCCTCCTGGATGCGGGCGCCGCCCGAGTCGTTGAGCCCGATGACCGGCGCCCCGCCCTCGACGGCGAGATCCATGATCTTGCAGATCTTGCGCGCGTTGGTCTCCGACAGCGAGCCGCCGAAGACGGTGAAGTCCTGGGCGAACAGGTAGACCAGCCGGCCGTCGATGGTGCCGTAGCCGGTAATCACGCCGTCGCCCGGGATCTGCTGGTCCTCCATGCCGAAGTCGCGGCAGCGATGGACGACCAGGGCGTCGATCTCGACGAACGAGCCGGCGTCGAGCAGCAGCTCGATGCGCTCGCGCGCCGAGAGCTTGCCCTCGCGGTGCTGACGCTCGATCCGTTCGGCGCCGCCGCCGGCGCGCGACGCGGCGAGGCGCCGGCGCATTTCGTCGAGATTGCTCTGGCTCATGTCGTCTCCGCTCGGCAACTGGCGGCGATCCTATCGCCGCATGCCGGCCGCTTCCGCGTACAATGCCCGGGAGGTCGCCCCAGGAGGAGGTCACGCATGCCGTTCTGCCCCCAGTGTCGCAGCGAGTTCCGGCCCGGCTTCGATCGCTGTTCGGACTGCGGCGTGGCGCTGGTCGACACGCTGCCGCCCGAGCGCCACCCCGAGCCGCGCTACGAGCTGCTGATGGCCACCGCCGACCCGGATCTGCTGCCGCTGGTCCTCTCGGCCCTGCGGGCGGCCGACATCCCGTTCGCCGCCGAAGGCGCGGAGGCGGCGAGCCTGCTCCCCCTGGGGCCGGGCGCCGGCACCTCGCACGGCGGCGTGGCGGTCGAGATCCTGGTGCCGGCCGATCGCCTCGCCGAGGCCGAAGCGCTGATCGAAGCCGGCGTCGAGGTGACCGACGAGCTGCCGCCGGAGCTGCGCGAGGAGGACTGAGCGGCGCCGCGCGCGGGCGGTTGCCGCCCGCGCGCGCCCTCTGATATCCTGCGCCGGCTTGGCGTCGTGCCCGTCGCACGGGCGCCCGTGACGGTCAGCGGTTCCCGTAATTTCCGCGGCAGCCAGTTCCGAGGTTCGAGGGCGTGCCCGAGTTCCGGCAAGGTCCCCAGGAGCGCTCCGCCTGGTTGCGGATCGCCTCGAGCGGTTTCGATCTGGCGATCGTCGTCGTCGGGGCGACCGCTCTCGGCTGGTGGCTCGACCACCGCTACGGGTGGTCCCCCTGGGGGACGCTGAGCGGCGCCCTCGCGGGCGTGGTCGGCGGGATGGTGAACTTCCTGCGCACGGCGCTGGCCGCCTCGAAGCGGACCGGCCCGGGCGCGAAGGACGGGTGAGCCGGTGACGGCGGAGCGGATCGGCCTGGCGCTGCTCGGCGCGCTGGGAGCCGGCGGGGCGGCGGCGGTCGCCCTCTGGTGGCTGCGGCGCTCACGGCGGCCGGACGGCAGCCTGGCGGCCGAAGCGCTGCTCAAGGCCACCGCGATCCGCTTCGCGCTGACGCTGGCCGCGGCCCTGGCGCTGGTGGCGGGCCTCGGCCGCGCGCGGGTGGCGCCGGCGCTGACGGGTCTGGTGGCGGCCTACCTGGTACTGCTGGTGGTCGAGACGCGGTGGTCGATGGGCAGGACCGGGGCCGGGACGGACCGGGACGGAGGAGAGACGAAGAGTGGCCGCTGACAACCCCCTGAGCCATGTGCTTCCCCATCCGCTGGTCGAGGTGCCGGCCGACTACGGCATCCTGACGCCGCGCGGCGTGGTGACGGTCCTCTCCGACCAGATCGCCATGCTGATCCTCGCCGGGGTGCTGCTGGTGCTGTTCGTGCCGGTGCTGGTGCGCAAGCGCGCCGGCAGCGACCCGATCGGCCGCCTGGTGCCGACCGGCGGCGCCAACTTCTTCGAGACCATCTGCGAGTACCTGCGGCGTGAAGTCGCCCGCCCGGTGCTCGGCGCGCATACCGACCGCTTCATCCCCTACGTCTGGAGCGCCTTCTTCTTCGTCCTGACGGTCAACCTGCTCGGCCTGCTGCCGCTGCACCCGATCTCGGCGCTGTTCGGGACTCATCTGGGCGGCACGGCCACCGGCAACATCTGGGTGACCGCGACCCTCGCCCTGCTCACCCTCGCGATGATGGTGATCAACGGCCTGCGTCTCGGCGGCCTCGACTACATCAAGCACTTCTGCCCCGGCCCGCTCTGGCTGGCGCCGCTGCTGGTGCCGGTCGAGATCATCGGCCTCGGCGCCAAGACTTTCGCCCTGGCTGTCCGTCTGTTCGCCAACATGATCGCCGGCCACATCCTGCTCGGCGCCCTGCTCGGCCTGGTGTTCGCGGCCGGCCAGAGCCTCGGTCCGGCCGGCGGCTACGGAGTCGGCGCGGTGGTCGTCCTCGGCAGCGTGGCGATCACCCTGCTCGAGGTCTTCGTCGCCTTCCTGCAGGCCTTCATCTTCACCTTCCTCACCGCGCTTTTCATCGGCATGTCGGTGAACGTTCACCACGAGCACGCCGAGGGCGCCGAAGCCCATCACTGACCCTGACAAACCCGACAAGGAGAGGGAAACGCTCATGAACCGCAAGAACTACTCGAAGCTCGTGCTCGGCGTGCTGGTCGTCGGCTTCGCCCTGATGTTCGCTCCGGCGGCCTTCGCGGCCGACGCCCCGGCCGGTGACGCCGCGGTCTCGGCGGCCGCCTCGTCCGGGCTCGCCAAGCTCGGCGGCGCGCTCGGCGCCGGCCTCGCCGTGGTCGGCGGCGCGCTCGGCATCGGCCGCATCGGCGGCTCCGCGGTCGAGTCGATGGCCCGCCAGCCGGAGGCTTCCGGCACGATCAACACGGCGATGATCGTCACCGCCGCGATGATCGAAGGCGCCACGCTGTTCGCCGTCGTCGTCGGCCTGCTCGCCGCGCTCTGAGCCGGCCACGCCGGACCTTTCGGCGCCCCGCCCCGCGCACGGGACCGGGGCGCCTCGAACACCTGCACTGGACGGGAAGGACATCATGACGAGACTGACCACCGGCCTCGCGTTCCTCGGCGCCGGACTGCTGGCCGCGCCGCTCGCGGCCGCCGAAGGGGGCGCCACCGGTGGCCCCTTCGAGGGCAACATCGGCAACGCGCTGTGGACGCTGATCATCTTCGCCCTCGTGGTGCTGGTGCTCGGCAAGTTCGCCTGGAAGCCGATTCTGGCGGGACTCCAGCAGCGCGAGCAGTTCATCCGCACCTCGCTCGAGCAGGCCAAGCGCGATCGCGACGAGGCCGAGGCCCGGCTGCGCGAGTACGGCGACAAGCTGACCGCGGCGCGCGCCGAGGCGACGGCGATCGTCGACGAAGCGCGCAATGACGCCGAGACGGTACGCCGGCGCATCGAGGACGAGGGGCGCGCCGAAGCCTCGGCGATCGTCGAGCGGGCGCGTCGTGAGGTCAATATCGCGGCGGAGACGGCCAAGAAGGAGCTCTACGAGACGTCCGCCCGCCTGGCCACCGAACTCGCCGGCCGGCTGCTCGGCCGCGAGGTCAGCGCCGCCGACCATGAGCGGCTGATCCGCGAATCGATCGACCGCATCGAGAGCGGGACGAACTGACCATGGCGGGCGACGAGCGCACCGGCGATCTGGCGCGGATCTGGGCCGCGGCGCTGCTGCGCGTGGCCGAGGAGCAGGGCGTCTCCGACGCGGTGCTCGGCGAGCTCGAGGAGGTCGCCCGCTACGGCGAGGCGAACCCCGGCTTCGCGCGCGCCTTCCTCTCGTCGGTCGGCCCGGCCGAGCAGCGGCGCGCCGCCTTCGAGCGCATCCTGCGCGGGCGGGTCAGCGAGGTCTTCGCCGATTTCGTCCAGGTGCTCGACCGCAAGGGGCGCTCCGGTCTGCTGCCGGAGGTGGCGCGGGCCTACCGCGCCGCCCTCCAGGCCTCGCGCGGCATCGTCGACGTCGAGGTCGTCTCGGTGGCGCCGCTCGGCGCGGCCGAGCGCGAGCGCGTAGGCGCGGCGGTGCGCCGGCGCACCGGGCTCGAGGCGCGCCTGATCGAGCGACTCGACCCGTCGCTGCTCGGCGGCCTGGTGGTGCGGGTACGTGATTCCAAGTTCGATTCCAGTCTCCGGACGAGGCTCGAGAAGATGCGCCACGCGCTGCTCGAGCGCGCCACCCACGAGATCATTCAGGGCAGGACCCAGCCTTCCGAGGAGAAGAGATGAAATTCCGCGTCGACGAGATCAGCTCGGTCATCGCCGAGGAGATCCGCTCGTTCCGCACCGAGCTCGACCTGGCCGAAGTCGGCAAGGTGCTCGAGGTGGGCGACGGCATCGCCCGTGTCTACGGGCTTTCCAACGCCATGTCCGGCGAGCTGGTGCAGTTCGCCAACGGCGCCTACGGGCAGGTGTTCAACCTCGAGGAGAGCTCGGTGGGCGTCGTCATCCTTGGTGACTTCCTCGAGATCAAGGAGGGCGACGAGGTCCGCCGCACCGGCGAGCTCCTCTCGGTGCCCTGCGGCGAAGCGATGATCGGCCGCATCGTCGATCCGCTCGGCCGGCCGCTCGACGGCAAGGGCATCGTCGAAACGCCGCACCGCCGGCCGCTCGAGTACAAGGCGCCGGGCATCGCGCAGCGCCAGCCGGTCACCGAGCCGCTGCAGACCGGCATCAAGGCGATCGACTCGATGATTCCGATCGGCCGCGGGCAGCGCGAGCTGATCATCGGCGACCGCAAGACCGGCAAGACGGCGATCGCCATCGACGCCATCCTCAACCAGAAGGGGACGGGCGTCATCTGCGTCTACGTGGCGATCGGCATGAAGGAGTCGACGGTGGTCGGCATCGTCGAGAAGCTGCGCGAGCACGGGGCGATGGACTACACCATCGTCATCTCGGCCGGCTCCTCGGATCCGGCGCCGCTGCAGTACATCGCCCCCTACGCCGGCGCTGCGATGGCCGAGTACTTCATGTACGGGCAGGGGCGAGCCACCCTGTGCGTCTACGACGACCTGACCAAGCAGGCGGCCGCCTACCGGCAGCTGTCGCTGCTGCTGCGCCGTCCGCCCGGCCGCGAGGCCTACCCGGGCGACGTCTTCTACCTCCACTCCCGCCTGCTCGAGCGCGCCGTCAAGCTGCGCGAGGAGTACGCGGTGGTGCCGAAGGGCCTCGCCGAGGACTCGACCGACCGCGGCCAGGCGGTGCGCCACCCGCAAGGGCTCGCGGCGCCCGAGGATCAGCGGCCGGACGACGAGCTCGGGCTCTTCCACCGCCCGCACGGCCGGCATCGCGCCGAGGCCTTCCTCGCCACGCTTGCGGACCGGGACGCCTACCGCGTCCACCGCTTCCCGGACAGCGGCGGCTCGATGACCGCGTTGCCGATCATCGAGACGCTCGAGGGCGAAGTCTCGGCCTACATTCCGACCAACGTGATCTCGATCACCGACGGCCAGATCTACCTCGAGCCCGACCTCTTCTTCGCCGGCGTGCGTCCGGCGGTCAACGTCGGCATCTCGGTGTCGCGCGTCGGCGGCAACGCGCAGCGCAAGGCGATGAAGAAGATCGCCGGCACGCTGCGGCTCGACCTCGCCTCCTTCCGCGCTCTCGAGGCGTTCGCCCAGCTCGGCACCGACCTCGACGCGGCGACCCAGAAGCAGCTCGATCGCGGCAAGCGGATGGTCGAGCTGCTCAAGCAGCCCCAGTACCGGCCCTACGACACCTTCGAGCAGGTGGTGGCGATCTTCGCCGGCACCCAGGGCGTGCTCGATGACCTGCCGATCCCCGACGTGCTCCCCTTCGAGAGCGACCTGCTCACCCACGTGCGCAACGAGTTTCCGGAGATCCTCGACGAGATGCGGCGCACCGGCGATCTGCCGGGCGAGCTGTCGAAGCGGCTGCTCGAGGTGCTGACCAACTTCAAGGCGCAGTGGCTCAAGCGCGCCGCCGAGGCGGTCAAGCCCTGATCGGGGCGGACGCGAACCGATGGCCAATCGTCGACTCCTCGTCAAGCGCCGCAAGGCGGTCCGCAACATCCGCAAGATCACGCGGACGATGCAGCTGATCGCCACGGCGCGCTTCCAGGCGGCGTTCAACCGCGCCGTCGCCTCGCGGCCGTACACCGAGAAGCTCGCTGAGCTGGTGAACGATCTGGCGCGCGGCGTCGGCGAGATCCGCCACCCGCTGATGGCGACGCCGAATCCGGACGCTCCCGTGGCGCTGGTCGTCCTGACCTCCATGCGCGGCCTGTGCGGCGGCTACAACGCCAACGTCCTGCGCGCCGCGCAGGCGCGGGCGGAGGAGCTGCGCGCCGCCGGGCGGGCCGTCGAGCTGCGCGTCCACGGCAAGAAGGGGATCGCCTACTTCCGCTTCCAGCGCCAGCCGATGGCCGTGCAGGACACCTCGATCGGCGACGTGCCGCGCTTCGAGCAGGTCGAGAAGGTCGCGGCGCAGCTGATGGAGGACTTCCTCGCCGGCCGCATCTCCGGCGTCGAGGTCGCCTATATGCGCTTCTACTCGGCCGGCCGGCAGCGCCCGGAAGTGGCGCGCCTCCTGCCGCTCGAGGCCGGACACTCCGGCGACGAGGGCGTCGCGCCGCCGGTCGAGTACGAGTTCCGGCCCGACCCGCGGACGCTGCTCGCCGAGCTGCTGCCGGCCACCGTCCGCGTGCGCTTCTTCCAGTCCTTCCTCGACGCGGCGGTGTCCGAGCAGATCGCCCGTATGGCGGCGATGAAGGCCGCCACCGACGCCTCCGAAGAGATGATCAAGAACCTGACCCGTCAGTACAACCGGGCGCGCCAGACCCACATCACGATGGAGCTGCTCGACATCGTGGGCGGCGCCAACGCCCTGGCTTGAGAGGTTTCCAGATGACGACTCCCAGCTCCGCCGGCAACCGCGGCCGCATCACCCAGGTGATCGGCTCCACCCTCGACGCGCAGTTCGCCGAGGATCAGCTCCCCGCGATCTACAACGCGCTGCAGATCGAGGTCGGACGCACCGTCCTCGGCGAGACGGTCCGGGAGACGCTCTGGTGCGAGGTCGCCCAGCATCTCGGCGGCGGCCAGGTGCGCGCCGTGGCGCTCGGTTCGACCGACGGCCTCATGCGCGGCCAGGAGATCCTGGATACCGGCGCGCCGGTCACCGTGCCGGTCGGCACGGAGACGCTCGGCCGCGTCTTCAACCTGGTCGGCGAGCCGATCGACGACCGCGGCCCGGTGCCCGCCAAGGCGCGCCGGGCGATCCACCAGACGCCCCCCGAGCTGGCCGACCTGTCCTCGAAGACCGAGATCTTCGAGACCGGCATCAAGGTGATGGACCTGCTCTGCCCGCTGGTGCGCGGCGGCAAGGCGGGCCTGTTCGGCGGCGCCGGCGTCGGCAAGACGGTCATCATCCAGGAGCTGATCGCCCGCCTCGCCCGCTTCCACTCGGGCTACTCCTGCTTCGCCGGCGTCGGCGAGCGCACGCGCGAGGGCAACGATCTCTGGCTCGAGATGCAGGAGGCCAAGATCGGCGACACCGGCAAGTCGGTCATCGACCAGACGGTGATGGTGTTCGGCCAGATGAACGAGCCGCCCGGCGCCCGCCTGCGCGTGGCGCTTTCGGCGCTGACCATGGCCGAGCACTTCCGCGACCAGACCGGTGCCGACACGCTGCTGTTCATCGACAACATCTTCCGGTTCACCCAGGCGGGCTCCGAGGTTTCGGCGCTGCTCGGCCGCATGCCCTCGGCCGTCGGCTACCAGCCCACGCTGTCGACCGAGATGGGCGAGCTGCAGGAGCGCATCACCTCGACCACCCGTGGCGCGGTGACCTCGATCCAGGCGATCTACGTGCCGGCCGACGACTACACCGACCCGGCGCCGGCCAACGCCTTCACCCACCTCGACTCGACGGTGAACCTCGAGCGCTCGATCGCCGAGAAGGGCATCTACCCGGCCGTCGATCCGCTCGCTTCGTCGAGCCGCATCCTCGCCCCCGACGTGCTCGGCGAGCGCCACTACCTGGTGGCGCGCCGCGTGCAGCAGATCCTGCAGCGCTACAAGGATCTGCAGGACATCATCGCCATCCTCGGCGTCGACGAGCTGTCCGAGGACGACAAGTTGATCGTCCGCCGGGCGCGCAAGATCGAGCGCTTCCTCTCGCAGCCATTCTTCGTCGCCGAGCAGTTCACCGGCTTCAAGGGGATCTACTGCAAGCGCGAGGACACCATCCGCTCCTTCGAGGAGCTGTGCGACGGCAAGTGGGATCACCTGCCGGACCAGGCTTTCATGTACGTCGGGTCGATCGAAGAGGCGGCCGCCAAGGCCGAGACGATGAAGGACTGAACCGATGGCCGCCGGCACGTTTCACCTCTCCGTGGTCACCCCCGAGCGCGAGGTCCTCGCCGCCGAGGTCAGGTCCGTGGCGCTGCCCGCCTACGACGGCGAAATGGGCATCCTGCCGCGCCGCGCGCCGCTGCTGGTACAGCTCGGCGCGGGTGAACTGCGCCTCGAGGAGGCCGGCGGCGGGCGGAGATCGCTCTTCGTCTCGGGCGGCTTCGCCCAGATGATCGAGGATCGCCTCTCGGTACTCACCGAGGAGGCGCTCGAGCCGGGGCAGCTCACCGCGGCCGGGGCCCGCGAGGAGCTCGAGGCGGCCCGCCAGTTGCCGGCCGGCGCCGACGAGGCGTGGAAGAAGAAGCAGCGGGCGCTCGATCGCGCCCGCGCCCTGGGCCGCAAGGCCCGCGGCTGAGGCGGGCGTCGGCCCCGGTCTCCGGAGTCGCCGCGTGTCCGAATACGAACCGGTCTTCGCGCCGCGCCGCGCCACGCCCGAGGGCGCGGAGGATCTCGCGGCGGTGCGCCGGGCCTTCGCCGCCGCGAGCCGCCCCTATCTCTCGACACCCGTCTCCTGGCTCGCCTGGGCGGTGCTGCTGCCGGCCGCCGCTCTGCTCACTCCCGCCGCCGGACGCTTCGCCGACCGGCGCGGTGTCGTGCTGCTCTGGTGCGGCGCCATCCTGCTCGGCGGCCTGATCGAAGGGAGCGCGCTGCTGCGGGCCCGCCGGCGGGGCGGCGCCAGCCCGCTCGGCGGCTGGGCGATGTCGCTGCAGGGCAACCTGTCGCTGGTCGGCGCGGCGCTCTCGGCGGTGCTGCTGGCTCTCGGGGGGGCGCGCTTCCTGCCCGGACTCTGGCTGCTCCTGCTCGGACACTCGTTCTTCGCTCTCGGCTCGCTCGCGCTGCCGGCGATGCGGCGGGCCGGCATCGTCTATCAGCTCGGCGGCGTGGCGGCGCTGATGCCCGGCGTTTCGCCCCTCGTCGCCTTCGCGGCGGCGAGCGCGGCGGGCAATCTCTGGATCGCGCTGGCGGTGGCGCGGCGTCGTTACGCGGAGCCGGCGAGCTCGAGCTCGTAGGTTCGCGAGCCGGAGAGCCGGTCGGCGAGCGAGCCGCCGGACAGCGCCAGCAGTCCGGGCAGGCCGGCGAGCGCCCAGGTCAGCCAGGTCGCGGCCCAGCGCCGTGCCGTCTGGCCGAACGAGAGCGGCTCGGCGACCCCGGTGTGCGCCACCAGACCGGCCCAGGCCATGCCGGGAGTCTGGCCCCAGAAGGCGAGGGAGACGACGAAGTAGAGGAAGCTCCAGGAGAGCAGGAAGAGGAGCAGCCCCGGCAAGGACCCGGCCCCGAGCGGCGCCCCGAGCCGGCCGGCGCCGGTGGCGGCCAGCACGCCGACCGCGCCGAGAATCGCCAGATCCCCGAGCGCCGAGCGCAGCCGCGGCAGCAGCCCGGCGGTCGGCGGCGCCGCCACCTCCGGTACCGGCCGCGGCCCCGGTCGCGCCGGCGCGGCGACGGAGTCCATCGCTGCGGCGGAGGCGAGGCGCTCTTCCTCCTCGAACTCGTCGTCCTCGCCGAAGAGCGGCAGCGACTCGGGACGGGCCGCGGCCGGGCGTCGCGGCCGCCGCGGCGGAGCCGGCGCGGCCAGCTCCTCCGCGTCGTCTTCGAGCGGCGGCGGCGCCGGCCGGGAGATCGGAAGGTCGAACAGCCCCGGTTCCTCGCGCCAGTCCGGACTCATCGCAGGGGAGCGTACTTGACGAAGATCCGGTAGAGAAGGTCCGGGCCGCGCTGCTCGTAGAGGACGGCGAAGCGCTCGAGGCGCTGGATCGCCGGATCGGCCGGGTCGATGAGCCGTGCTTCGCGGAACTTCTCGCGCGCCGAGGCGGCATCGCCGCGCTGCAGGTCGAGCACTCCGAGGTTGTGGTAGGCGTCGACGAGCATCCGCTGCAGATCCCGGTTGTCCGGCTCGGCCTCGCGTCGCCGCCAGAGGGCGTTGATGAGGAACTCGTAGTCGCCGTCGGTGAACTGCCGCACTTCGCTGGCGAGCGGCGCCAGGCGCTCCTCGGCGGTCGTCGACAGGGTGATCCAGTCGCCATCGAGCGGCGCCAGCTCCGCGGCGCGGGTGAACAGCCGCCGGGCGCGGAAGTTCTCCCCGGCCTCGAGCGCCGCCTGCCCCTGCTCGAGCAGCGCCCGCCGCCGCGCCGCGAGCAGCGGGTCGCCCGTCGCCGCCTCCTCCGGAGCCGGAATCTTCTCCCACTGCGAGATGAGCGACTGCGCCTCGGCATAGCGCGGGTCAGTGCCCGGAATGCGCCGCAGCATCGCCACCGCGTTCGGCGTCTTGCCGGCGGCGTGGAGCTCCTGGGCCCTGGCCAGCGGATCGGCCTGCGCCGGCTCGGCGCTGGTGGCGGCCGGCTCGGCGTTCGGGAAGAGTCGCTCGCGCTGGCTGAACAGGAACCAGCCGCCGACCGCGAGCAGCGCCAGGACGCCGCCGCCGATCAGCAGGAAGCGGGGAGAGGGCGCCCCGCCCCCCTTCTTCGCCGTGGCGACGTAGCCCTGGCCGACCGGCGCCCGGCCGCGATCGCGGCGCGGCGCCTCGGGCGGCGGCACGCTCAGCTCACCGCTCGGCCGCCGGGGCTCGGCCGCCGGGGCGGCTGCCGGCGCCAGCGGGGCGAGTTCGGGCAGCCCGCCGCCCGGCAGCTCGACGCCCGACTCGCGCTCGTCGAGCTTGTCCAGGTACTCGCGGGCGAGGGCGTAGGAGGGCTGCAGTTCGAGCACCTTCTGGAACGCGGCGCGCGAAGCGGCCAGCTCGCCGGCGTCGAATCGGGCGACGCCGTCGTGGAAGATCTCCTCGACCTCGCGCTCCTGCTCGGACTTGAGCTGGCGGGCCCGCTCGATCTTGCGCGCCGCCTCCTCGTGATCGATGTCGATGAGGAAGATGCGCGACCAGGCGTCGATGGCCGGCTGGAAGTCGCCGCGGTCGAACGCCTCCTGCCCCTCGGCGAGCAGGCTGACGATGCGGCCGGAGGTCTCCTCGGCCGGGCGCGCCTCTTCGGCGCCCCCCGGCTCGAGCGTGGCGGCGGCGAAATCCGGGGTGTCGAAGGAGGGGGCGGAGAGGTCCGGGGTGTCGAAGCCCAGGCCGGCCTCGTCGGGGCTCGGCAGCTGGAAGGCGTCGAAATCCAGGTCGGGCAGCGCGACGGTGGCGTCGGCCGCCTCGCCGGCCGGCGCCGCTCCGGGGTGGAGGAGGCTCTCGATTTCGGCGATCCCCGGATGGCTGGCGTCGAGCGCGCGCGCCTTGTCGAGCAGCCGGGCGACGTCCTCGCGCCGCTGCTCGGCGAGCGCGGCGGCGGCCTCGCCGAGGAACCTGGTCACGTACGGCTCGGCCTCGTGCCGCCCCTGGGCCGCTTCGACCAGGGAGAGCAGCTCGGGGTCGGCGGCGACGCGGCGCTTGTCGCGCTCGGCGGCGTTGAGGATCTCGGGGAAGCGGCGCTCGGCGAGCAGCCGGGCGAACAGCGCGCGCAGGTCCTCTTCGCCGTCGCCCTCGCCTCCACCGCCGCCGTCGAGGGCGTCCAGCATCTGCGCGAAGACCTCCGGTTCCCGGTTCGCCGCCAGCATCTGCTGCAGCACCCGGGCGGGCTGGAACTGCGGGTCGAGGCGCTGGACGAAGTCGCAGCCGAGCAGCGCCTCGTCCCGGTTGCCCCGGGCGGCGCTCTGGAGCGACTGGCGGTAGGTGGTGAGGATGCGCTGCTGAACGTCGGGCGAGAGGGAGGTGTTTCCCGGATAGGTCATGGTCTCGGCCGCGTCGGCGAAAGTGGATCGGAAGTGCCCGGCAATGGTAGCAGAGGCCTTCCTGCCCCCTCAACCCGGCGCGAGCGCGGCGGCGAGGCGCGCCGCGAGGCCGCCGAAGGAGCCCGACGACATGGTCACCAGGACGTCACCCGGGCGGGCGAGGGCGAGCGCGCGCGTCGCCACGGCGTCGATGTCCGGACAGGCCTCGGCGGGGATCCCGCCGGCGGCCAGATCGGCGGCGAGCGCCGCGACGTCCAGACGGTCCTCCGGCGCCAGCCGGTCGCGGTGGAAGACGGGGGCGAACAGGACGGCGCCGGCGGCGCGGAAGGCGGCCCGGTAGCCGTCGAGGAAGAACGCGCGGCCCGCGGTGAGGCTGCGCGGCTCGAAGCAGACGATCAGCCGCCGGCCGGCAAAGCGCGAGGCGAGGGCGTCGAGGGTCTTGCCGACGGCCGTCGGATGATGGGCGAAGTCGTCGATCACCGTGATGCCGCCCGCTGCCCCGACCAGCTCCTGTCGCCGGCGCACGCCGTGGAAGTCGGCGAGCGCCGCGGCGATGTCGTCCGGGGGGAGGCCGTCGCGCCGCGCCGCGATCCAGACCGCCAGCGCGTTGCCGGCGTTGTGGGCCCCCCAGACGCCGAGCCGCACGGCGTGCCGCGCGCCGTCGGCCTCGACGATCTCCATCCGTGCGCCGTCCGGGCCGGCGACCGGGGGAGCGGCGAAATGCACGTCGTTGCCCGCCCCTTCGCCGTAGAAGACCACGGGGCAGGCGGCGTGGGCGGCCACTTCGCGGACCTCGGGCGAATCGCCACAGGCGACCAGCAGTCCGCTGGCGGGCAGCAGGCCGACCAGCCGGCGGTAGGCCGCCAGCAGGGCGGCGGGATCGGGGTAGAGGTCGGCGTGGTCGTACTCGACCGAGGTGAGCAGCAGCGTCTCTGGCCGGTAGTGGAGGAACTTGGCGCCGCGGTCGAACCAGGCGGCGTTGTACTCGTCCCCCTCGATGACGAAGCGGTCGCCACCACCGCGCCGGAAGCTGGTGCCGAGATCGATCGGCACGCCGCCGACGAGGAAGCCGGGATCGCGCCCGCAGCCGCTCCAGACGCAGGCCGCCATCGCCGCGGTGGTCGTCTTGCCGTGCGTGCCGGCGACCACCAGTGGCCGGCGATCGGCGAGATAGAAGCGCGCCAGCGCCTCGGGCATCGACAGGCGGGGGATGCCGAGCCGCTCGACCTCCACCGATTCGGGGTTGTCGCGCCGCACCGCGTTGCCGACCACCACCAGATCCGGGCGCGGCTCGAGGTTCGCCGGCGAGAAGCCGACGGTCGGGCGGATGCCGGCGGCTTCGAGCAGGGTCGACATCGGCGGGTAGAGCGGCCCGTCCGAGCCGCGCACCCGGTGTCCGTCGGCCGCCAGCAGGCAGGCGAGCGGCGCCATGCCGGTACCGCCGATGGCGATCAGGTGGATGTCGAGCGGCGCGGGGGAGGGCAAGCGGGTTCGCCTCGGGCGGGGGGCGAGTGTAGCATCGGCGGCGCTTCGTCCGAGGAGGTC
>CAYYIK010000060.1:0-20444 GCA_964471955.1 uncultured Thermoanaerobaculia bacterium
GACACGGCGCCGGCGACGACCAGCAGGTTGGCGGCCTCGCGCAGGCGCGGATGGCGCCCGAACCACTCCACCAGTCCGGTCAGGTTCTTGATCCGGTCGAGCCGCGCCATGGTGAAGATCAGCGGCCGGTCGGGCTCGGCGAGCACGCCGCGAGCGTCCGGCCGGGCACCCCCGAAGATCAGCGACTCGATCTCCTCGTGGAGCGCCTCGAGCCGCCGCTCCGTCTCGGTGTGCGGGAAGAAGATGCGCGCGTCGGCGCCGGGCGAGACGATGTTGAATCGCGGATCGTGCACGTCGACTCCGCCGAGCACCCGGTAGAGCCCCGGCAGAGTGAACGTCGAATGGCTCTCGTACTGGCCGACCGCGGTCGCGGTGCCGGCGATCTCCTGAAACGAGCTGGCGAGGACGAAATCGGCCGCGTTCATGGCGATCAGGTCGGCGGTGAACTGGGCGGAGAACCGGTACTGTCCCTCCATGCTCTCCCAGTGGAGGTCGGAGAGCAGGTACTTCGACTTCTCGAGGGCGTGGGCGATGGCGCACTGCGTCACCCCCAGCCGGCGCGCGAGCAGCGTGGCGACCAGGTTGCCGTCCGAGTAGTTGCCGACCACCAGGTCGGGCCGGCCGCCGAGCTCGGCCACCACTTCGCGCTCGACGTCGGTCGAGAAACGCTCGAGCCAGGGCCAGATCTCGAAGCGCGAGATCCAGCGCGGGTGCACCTCCCCCCCCTCGTCGCGGAAGGGGACCCGCAGAATCGCCGCGTGGTCGGTGCCGGCGATCGGCTCCCAGCGCTCGCCGCAGGTCGTCCCCTCGCTCTCGGGGATGAGCCGGGTCACCACCAGGATGCGGGGCGCCACGTCCACCCCCTGTTCGTCGAGGCGGCGGCGCATTTCGCGTTCGAGGGCGCGCACCTGGTCGAGAATGTAGACCACCTGTCCGCCGGTGTCCGGGCGCCCGAGCACGTCGCTCTGGGCGAACCAGCCGTGCGGCGACACGATGACGACCGAGAAGATCATCGGCACGCGCGCCAGGAAGCGCTCGACCGTCTCGGGGTCGGGTGCCTGCAGCAGGTCGGCGAGCAGGGCGAGCGTCTCGGCGATCGACCCCGCCGTGCGCCCCCAGCCCGGCTCGAGCCCGAGCGCGCCGAGGGCCGGCGCGACGGCGCTCCACGGCTCGTCGGCGGGCCGTTCGACGAGCTCCTCGAGCGCCCGCCGGACGACCGTCTTGAGCTCGGCGAGGCTGCGAACCCGGTCCGAGAGCAGCAGCTGGCGACCCCCCGCCTGGTGCAGGCGCAGAAACTCGAGCAGCCTGAGGTTGCCCTCGCCGTTGGCCTGGAAGAGCCGGTTCGACAGGGTGCGATTGAGAAACTCCGCGCCGCGACCGATCCACCGCGTCTCGCCGGGGCGTGGCAACTCGTGCGCGAAGGGGGTGATGTCGAACACCGGCGCCCAGGGATCCCCCGGCCGGCCGAGGACGAGCCCCTCCTTGAACAGCAGGTAGGCCTCCGCCGTCACCGGGTCGAAGTAGCCGTTGTCGATCTCGCCCTGGAGGTGGAGCCACTCGCCGATGCGCGGCCGCAGCGCCAGCAGCACGCGATGACCGTCGGTGGCGGCCTCCTGGACGAGGGCCACGCAGCGCTCGAGTGGCGAGCCGGCGACCCGTGGATCGCGCGCCGCCTCCTCGGCCAGCGCCGCGGCCAGTTCGGTGCGCAGCAGCACCGGGCGGCCCGCGGCGGCGATCCGGCGCAGGAAGGGGACCGCCCGGCCGGGCTCGTCGCGCGACCAGCGGCGCAGCTCGTCGAGCAGTGCCTGGCCGCGGCTGCGGATCGCTTCGGTGCTCATTCCTCCCCCCTTCCCGGCGCCCCTCCGGCGAGCAGGCCGCGCTCGCGCAGCCCCTCGAGGATGCCCGCCGCGTGCGCTGCCCGCGCGAAGTGGACGGTGGGCAGCTCGACCAGGTCGGCGAGCTCCGGGGAGCGGTTGCCGACGACGATCGCCGGTGTCACGCCGGTGAGCATGTCGCGGTCGTTGCCCGAATCGCCGGCGACGACGATCGATTCGAGGTCGATCCCCCAGCGCTGCGCCACCCAGCGGATCGCCTGCCCCTTGGAGCAGCGGATCGGCAGCGCGTCGAGGTAGCGGCCGTGTGACAGGACCAGGTGCGCGTGCAGGTCGCGCTCGCGCAACTTGCGGCGCAGCCGTCCGGCGTGGACGGGGCGCCGCGGATCGACTTCGAAGCTGATCTTGTGGCGTCGCTGCTCGCTGTCGGCCTGCAGGGTGAGGGCGCCCCCGGCCGCCTCGAGCAGGCGGTCGCGGATCTCCTCCGGCCGCCAGCGGAAGTCGAGGTGCCGCGCCCAGAGGTCGTCCTCGTCACGGTGCGCTCCGTAGTGGATCTCGGCGCCGACGGCCGTGATCATCAGGTCGGGCGCCGGCACCCCCCACTCCTCGAGGATCCCGAGCGCGCTCTCGAGGCGCCGCCCGGTGGCGATGCCGAGTCCCCAGCCCGCCGCCTCCAGCCACTCGACGAGCTCGGCGAGGGCGTCCCGGTCGCCGATCAGCGTGCCGTCGATGTCGGAGATCAGGAAGCGCTCGCGCAGGGTGAGCGGCGCCCGGCGCCCCGGCGGGTGGATCGTCGGGCGACGCGGCAGCAGGGTGAGTGCCCGCTCGAGGTAGCGATCCACGTGCGCCGACCAGCGGAAGTGGCGGCTCGCTCCCTGCGGCCCGGCGAGCGCCCAGCGATGCCGTTGCGGCTCGTCGGTGAGCGCCCGCTCGAGCGCCGCCGCCAGGGCGTCGACGTCGAGGGGATCGACCAGCACACCGTGCCCGCAAGCCGCCAGGATGTCGCGCGGCCCGCCGTCGTGGGTGGCGATCACCGGCAGGCCGCTCGCCGCCGCTTCGATCAGCGTCAGGCCGAAGGGTTCGGTGAGCGCCGGATTGACGAACAGGCCGCGGCGCATCGCCGCCAGGCGGTAGAGGTCGGGGACGTCGTCGGCGCCGTGCTGCTTCGGGTAGGCGACGTGGCCGTAGAGGTCGTGCCGGTCGATGGCGAGGAGCAGCCGCCGCAGCTCGCGGCGCGGCTCGCGCTTCATCTGCTCGAGGTCGTCGCGCGTGCCGGCGACGATCGCCAGGTTGGCGAGCTCGCGCAGGCGGCGGTTGCGCCCGAACGCCTCGACGAGCGCTGCGAGGTTCTTGCGCGGGTCGGGGCGCGCGATGGCGAGCACCAGCGGTTTCGCCGGGTCGCGCAGGAAGCGGTCGATCGCCGTCGCGATCGGCGGCTCCGGGTCCCCCGGTGCCGGCGGATGGAAGCGTGACAGGTCGGTGCCGGGAGGGATGACGGCGATGCGCCCCGCATCGTGGTTCTCGTAGAGGCCGTACTGCTCCTGCGCCTCCTGGCGGGTGCTGGCGATCACCAGCGCGGCGTGGTCGAGTGCCACCTCCTCTGCCTCGATGCGGCGCGAGATGGCGAAGCGCTCCTCGATCTCCTCGCGCGAGAGCCCCTGCTCGAGCAGACGCGCCAGCTTGACCCGGCCGAGCGAATGGCCGGTGTGGACCAGCGGCGCCCGCAGCAGGCTCTCCAGCCGCGCGCCGACCAGGCCGGCGTCGGCGTAGTGGCTGTGCAGCAGGTCGGGAAGGCGACGGATTCGCCGCAGATGCGCGAGCACGCGGTCGGCGCACTGGTCCAGGTAGGGCCAGAGGCTCTCCTTGCGCAGGTAGCGCCGCGGACCGAAGTCGACCCGCACGATGCGCGCGCCCGGCGCCAGCTCCTCTTCCGGCCGCGCGTAGTCGGGCGCCACGCGAGGGTCCTCGACGCGGCGCGTCACCAGGTCGACGCGGTCGACCCGCGGATCGGCCGCCAGGGCGCGCGCCAGCTCGACGACGTACTTGGTCTGGCCGCCGGTGTCGGCGTCCCGCCCCAGCTCGAGGTCCCCGGCACGGATCAGCCCGTGGGGGCTGAGCATCAGCACGTAGATCGGCGCGCGGGTCACGCCTCTCCCCAGGCGTTGCGGAAAGGGCGGTGAAAGCCGGGATCCTCCGGCAGCGCGCCGCGCAGCGCGCAGACCGCGGCGGCCAGCTCGGCGGCGCGCGCGAGCACCAGCGCCTCCGGCCAGTCGCGCAGCAGCCCGAGCAGCAGCACGGCGGCGAAGGCGTCGCCGGCGCCGACCGGATCGCCCGCGGCGCCGGGCGGGAGCGGCGCGGCCGGCACCGCGGCGAGCCGCCCGGCGGCGCCGTGGAGCTCGGCGCCGCGCCCGCCGAGGGTGACCGCGACGCGACTCGCTCCGGACGACGCGGCGAGGCGCCGGGCATCGACGGCCCGCTCCGCCGCGCCGCCGGGGGCGGTGCGGCCAGCGAGCAGCGCCAGTTCGGTCTCGTTGAGCTTGATCCAGGAGGCCCGGCGGACGAGGGCGAGCGCGCGCGCCGGCGGCGTCCAGGGCGGGCGCAGGTTGACGTCGACGAAGACGGCCCGCGGCGCGGCGGCGCGCAGCCGTTCGAGCGCCAGCCGGCCCGCGTCGCCGCGCGCCGCGAGGACGCCGTGGTAGAGGATCGCCGGTCCCGCCGCGGCGAGGGCGGCCTCCGCCTCGCCGGCATCGAGGGCATCCCAGGCGCTGCCGGGCACGATCTCGAAGCGCGGCTCGCCCCCCTCGAGGTACACGCGCACTTCGCCGGTCGGCGCCCTCTCGTCGATCTGGACGCCGGCGGTGTCGACGCCCCAGCGCGCGAGGGTGGCGCGGGCGCGCCCGCCCGCGGCGTCGGCGCCGACCCGGCCGATCAGCAGCGGCCGTTCGCCGAGCCCCGCCAGGTGCACCGCGACGTTGACCGGTGCCCCGCCCAGCACGGCGGAGCCGTCGGCCCAGGTATCGAACAGGATCTCCCCGCAGAGCACGGGGCGCAGCGGGATCACCCGCTCCGTGCCTCCCGGGATCGCCGGGCGCGCCAGGGGCGCCGGTCGCTCCTCATCCCGGCCATGGTACCGGATCAGCTCGTCCGGGGGGCCGCGATGGCGCGCGCCTCGCGCCGGCCGAGCTCGCCCTCGGCGGCGATCCGCTCCGCTTCCGGCCAGGGCGCGGGCTCCGCGCTGCCGGGGTCCGGGGCGTGGTAGACGAGCCGCGTCGGGTAGGCGATGGTCACGCCGAGCCGGTTGGCGAGGCGCAGGATGTCGAGCAGCAGGCGATGCCGCTCGCGCAGCTCCGCGCTCCAGTCGGGCACCTCGTGGAAGACGTAGATCATGACGTCGATCGAGGACGGACCGAACTCGTTGGCGTAGACGTGGAAGTAGTCCTTGCGGGTGTGCGGGTGGACGCGCACCAGCTCCCGGATGCCCTCGCAGAGCGCCTCGATCCGCTCCGGCGGCGTCTCGTAGGCGATGCCGAGCGTGGTCTTCCACCGGCGGTAGCGCCGCCGGCCGTAGTTGTCGACGACCGTGGTCAGCAGCTTCGCGTTCGGCATCGTGATCTGCGAGTCGTAGAAGGTGCGGATCCGCGTGCTGCGGAAGCTGATCTCCTCGACCGTGCCGTCGGCGCCGTCGATCACCACCCAGTCGCCGACCGCGAACGGACGGTCGATCAGCACGGTCAGGGAGCCGAAGAGATTCGACACCGTGTCCTTGGCGGCGAGGGCGATCGCCAGGCCGCCGATGCCGAGGCCGGCGAGCATCGAGGAGATGTCGACGTCGAGGTTGTCGGCGATGAAGACGAGGCCGAAGGCGACCACGAAGACCTTGATCGCCTTGCGCAGCATCGGCACCAGCAGGTCGTCGAAGCGCGTCGCCGTCTGCGCCGCGCGGGCCTGCGCGAAGGCGCTGCCGACGTCGACCAGCCGGTAGAGGCTCCAGACGACCGCCGAGACCATGATCAGGGTGACGGCGAAATCGATGATCTCGCGCGCCTGGCCCTCGAGATTGAGGACGGGAAAGCCGATCCACCAGACCAGCGCCATGGCGAAGTAGCCGAGCGGACGCAGCCCCTGGCGCAGCACGTCGCGCGTCAGCTCGCCGCCGCGCCGCCGCAGCAGCCGGCCGAGCATGCCGCGCAGCACCAGCACCACCGCGCGGTCGATCACCATGCCGACCAGCGCCAGGGCGAGCAGCCCCAGCCACTGCCAGTTCTCGAGGATGAAGCTCGACTCGCGCAGCCACTCGGCGGGCAGGCGGGCGCGGATCCACTCCCCGGTCATCGAGCGCGGCGCCTCGGCCGCCGGCGCGGCGGCGTCGGCGGCGACCGGCTCCGCCTCGGAGGCGACGACCGGGCCGGCGAGACCCTGCAGGAGTAGGACGAGGGCGACCGAACGTCGGACCAAGAAGCGGAGCGTCATCTTCTTAGGGTATCCGCTCCTCCCCGGAGCTGCACTCTCCGTTCGCCGCGGCAGCGAGCCCGCCGGCCCGCAGCCGCCAGATCAGCAGGGCAGCGAGGCCCGCGGCGGCGAGCAGCGCGACGCGCGTCACCTCGAGCAGCGCGTGGGAGCCGTAGCGGGCGAAGGCGAGGTCGGGCAGGCCGGCCGAGCCCTTCTCCGCCGGACCGGGCAGCGCCTCGCGGCCGGCGAGCAGGCGGGCCGTGCGGCGCGCCGCGCCGGGCAGCGCCCGCGCGTGGACGGCCAGCGGCGAGGCCGACGGCGACCAGAGGCTCGCCCGGAAGGCCGGCGAGTCGAGATCGGCCGGCCGCTTCCAGACCGCCTGCACGGCGCGCTCGAACGGCACCAGCACGGCGAGCGCGACGGTGAAGACGCCGGCGGCGAGGCAGAGGGTCGCGGCGAAGCGATGCCGCCGCGACCCGGCCGCGGCGCGGTGAAGAACCTCCGCCGCCGGCAGCAGCAGCAGCGGCAGGACCGGAACGAGCAGCCGCGGCCCCCAGACGCCGCCGCCGTGCCACTGGTAGAACTTCGCCGCGAGCAGGAGCAGCGCCGCCGCCATCGCGGTGGTCAGCCAGGCCACCCTCCCGCCCCGGGCGAGGAAGGCCCGCCACCCCCAGAGGGCGAGGAGGACCGGCGGGGCGAACCAGAGCAGCCCGCGCCCGGGCGAGACGAGGAGCCCGGCCAGTCCGGCCGGCAGCGGCTGCGAGAACTGCCCCGCCTCGGCCCCGTAGCCGGTCTCGAAGACGCTGCCGAAGCGCTGGAAGTTGTACGCCGCCACCGCGCCGGCCCAGGCGGCGAACGGCGCTGCCCAGGCGGCGGCCGCGGCCAGCCGCCGGCGCACCGGCGCGACGCTGCGCGCCAGCTCCCGGGCGAGCAGGGCGGCGAGCGGCAGCACGACGACCAGGTTCGCCGCCCGCGTGGCGAAGGCCAGCCCGGCCGCGAACCCCGACAGGGCGAGCCACCCGGCGCGCCACTCGCCCGCCGATCGACCCCCGGCGCGCCCCTCGACGGCCGCGAGCAGCGCGACGGTGATCGTCAGCGCCGAGAGCGGCTCGGAGAGGAAGGTCGTCGCCGCATGGGCAAAGACCGTGGCGCCGCCGAGCGCTGCGGCGGTGGCCGCCGCCACGCCCGGCGCGTAGCCGAAGGCGGTGGCGAGCAGGAAGAGCGCCGCCACCGTGGCGCCGCCGAGCGCGGCGCCGGTGAGATGGACGGCCCAGATGCGCGTGCCGGTGCGCAGATTGCCTGCGCGATCCCGCGTCTCGGGGAGACGGAAGCCGCGCCCTGCGAGCCACTCCCCGGCCGCGTCGAAGGGGATCGCCGCGAGCGACAGGCCGATGCCGTACTTGGCGTAGCGACGCCCGTCGCGGCCGGACACCGGCCGCACCGGCGAGTCGTCGGAGAGCGAGGCGGTGACGCTCACCTCGCCGCGCTCCCGGATCGCTTCGGTGACCTGGTACATCAGCACGTCGTCGCCGAAGACCAGGGCGCCGCGGCCGATGGCGAGGTAGAAGAGCGCGAACGCCAGGCCGAACAGGGCCGCCGCGGCGGCGCGATCCGGCCGCCGCGAGCTCACCGCGGACCGGGAAGATCCAGCAGGAGAACCGGAGACCCCTGGTCGCCGAACCAGAACTGGCCGCGCGCGATCAGGTCGATCGCCAACCGGCCTCCGGACGGCGGGGCCGCCGCGCGCGGGTAGCAGAGCGTCACCTCCGCCGCCTCGCCCGGCGCCAGGTCCCGCGGCAGCGGCGCCCGGCCGCGGAACTCGTCGAGCTTCTCGCCCGCCGCCGAGAACAGGCGGCAGGCGATGCCGATCGTCCCCGGCTTCTCGTCATCGCCCGCCGTCCACACCGACGTGCCCCGGTTCTCGACGCGCACGACGACTTCGAGCCCGTCCGCCGTCTCGCTCGACCGGCGCAGCTCGCAGGCTGCCCGCCAGCGCTCCGGGGCTGCGCCGGAGTCCGCCGGCGGCCTCTGCTCCCTGCGGGCGACGAAGAAGTTGACCGGCGGGCCGGGCGGCGGCGCGAAGGCGCGGCGCAGCCGGGCCCGGATCCCTTCGCCGGCCGGAATCAGCGAGGGCGCGGGGAGGAGCCGCCGCACCTCGGCGAAGCCGGCACCGCGCAGCAGTGCCTCGAGCGCCTCGGGGCGGAACGGCGCCTCGAGGGTGGTGAACTCCTCGGACTCGGCCAGCAGCTCGCGCTCGCCCTCGCTGCCGGGCGGCGGCATCTCGCCCTCCTTGATGAGCAGGAGGCCGTGCGGAGAGAGCATCGAATGCAGATTCTCGAGCGCCGTCGCGGCGTCGAGGAAGTGATGCAGGCAGTCGTAGAGGATGATCGCGTCGAAGCGCCGGTCGAGCCTCTCCGTCTCGATGTCGAGCGGGCGGAAGTCGATCCAGCTGCGGTCCCGGTCGAGCGGCAGGTAGGGCAGCGAGCGGATGCGCTCCCGGGCCACGTCGAGCAGGTCGTCCGCGATGTCGACGCCGGTCACCCGATAGCCGAAGCGGAAGAGGGCCTCCGAGAGCCAGCCCGGTCCGCAGGCGACGTCGAGGATCGAGGAGCCGCCCGGCAGCGCGGCGAGCTCGAGAAGATTCGCCAGGTCACGCAGGTAGACGAGCGAGACCTCCTGCGGGCCCGCGGTGAAGGTGAAGAACGGCTTGCGATACAGCTCCTGCCGCGCCCAGTCGGGCAGATTGCGCGCGTAGTCGATCGCCCCCTGCTTGTAGGAGGCGACGCGCTCGCGGTCGGAGAGCGGAATCTCGATGGTCCGGACGCGGTTGCCGGCTCCGGCACCGCGCGGGTTCTTTCGCGCGTCGCTCACGGCGGATCTCGCTCCTCTCTAGTTCAGATAGCCGAGCGCCTTGAGCTCGGCCTCGAGTCCGCCGTCGAGCTCGCCCGTCTCCTCGGCGATGCGGTGCCCCCAGGCGAGGTCGAAGGCGCGCAGGCGCGAATCGAGCAGGGCGCGCCGCACGCGCAGCGAGTGGAAGCGGTTGACCTGCTCGCCCGGATCGGCGGCGAGGTCGAACAGTTCGCGGCTGGTGCGGAAGCGGAAGACCTCCGGGTCGAGGCGACGGATGAGCTTGTAGCCGCGGTCGTGGACCGAGGCGTAGATGTAGCCGAGCCGGTCGAGGTGCGCGAAGGAGGGGCGCTCGGCGAGGTCGGCGCCGGCGAACGCGGGCGCCAGGCTGCGGCCGGGCAGCCCCGCCGGCACCGGGGCGCCGACCAGCTCGAGCAGCGTCGGCAGGATGTCGACCTGCTCGACCGGCGTCGCGACGCGGGTGCCGGCGGCGGCTCCCCGCGGCAGCTTCCAGATCAGCGGCACGCGCAGCTGCTCCTCGTAGAGCGTGCGGCCGTGCTCGACCTTGCCGTGCTCGAGGAACTCCTCGCCGTGGTCGGAGACGAAGACCACCACCGTCTCGTCCCACAGGCCGCGCTCGGCGAGCGCCGCGGCCAGCGTGCCGAAGGCGACGTCGTTGGCGGCGATTTCGGCGTCGTAGAGGCCGCGCAGCTGGGCGAGGGTCTCCGCGTCGGCCGCGATCCGTCCGCGCTCGAGCGCGCCGAGCGTCGAGCGGTCCCCCAGACGCGGGTTGTCGAGGCGCGGCACGAAGCGCTGCCGCTGCTCTTCGGGCGGCAGGTAGGGAGCGTGCGGATCGACCGTGTGCAGGTAGAGCAGGAACGGCTTGGCGGCGTCGGTCTCGTCGAGAATGCGCAGCGCCTCGGCGGTCACGCGGTCGGCCCGCGTCTTACCGCGCACCCCGTGCGCCTGACCCGGCAGGTAGCGGAAGATCTCGCTCCCCTGGCGGAAGCCGAACGGCTCGGAGGTGTTGACGTTGGTGGTGATGAAGCCGGTCCGGTAGCCGAGTGGAGCCAGGTGTTCGGCCAGGGTCACCGCCTCGGACGGCAGCCGGCTGGCGCGCCCGCTGATCTGCATCGACAGCGGATGCAGGCCGGTGAGGATCGCCGCCGCAGTGGGCCGGGTCCACGAACTGTGCGCCCGCGCGTGCTCGAACAGCACCCCCTGGCGGGCCAGCGCGTCGATCGCCGGCGAGGTCGGCCGCGGGTAGCCGTAGGCGCCCAGGTGGTCGGCGCGCAGCGTGTCGACGAGGTAGACGAGGACGTTCGGCCGCCGCGCCCCGGCGGCGGCCGGCGCCGCGGCCGGCGGCGCCGCGGGCTCGGCCGGGCTCGCCCCGACCAGGCGCGGCCGCTCGACGCGCAAACCGCCGGAGAGCGCCGCGCCGCGCGCCGGCAGGGCGCGCAGGGTCAGGCGCAGCGGCTCACCACCGGAGGCCGGCAGCTCGACCCGCCCGCGACCGCCCGGGCCGCCGCGGTAGAGGATGCGCTCGCCCCCCTCGTCGGTGGCCACCGCCACCTCGAAGTGGCCGTCTCCGGTGCCCATCGTCGCCACCCCGCTCCAGACGAGTCGGGCTCCGGCCGGCGGCTCGAGGGCCAGTTCGACCGCGCTGCGCCAGGGCAGCTCGAGCGCTGCGCCCTCCGGGGCGGCCGCCGGCGTTCCGGCGCTCTCGAGGCGGGCGAAGCGGAAGCGGCGCCAGGCGATGCCGGCCACCGGTCCGGTCGAGCCGGGGGGGTAGGTGAACTCGAGCAGGTTCTCGCCGGTGACGAGGTGCTCGGCGGGCAGGTCGAGCTCGAAGGTCGTCTCCTCGCGCGGCAGCCCCCGGCGCTCGAGCTCGACGCCGTTGACCGCGATGCCGATCGTCGGCACGTTGCCACCCGGCTCGGGAGCCGACCAGCCGGTCATCGCCACCCGCACCGGGCGCGGCTCGACGACGTGGAAGGCCACCGCGCTGCGCTCGCCGAGCGCCCACGACCAGCCGCCCCCGAGGCTGCGCTCGTCGCGGCCGAACCCTTCGTGCAGCTGCAGGCGTCCGGCCGGCGTGCCGATCTCCACCGCGGCGGTTTCGGTGCGCAGCTCGGCGGTCGGCAGCAGGCGGACGAGCTCGACCCCGCCGCGCTCCGGCCGGCAGGCGGAGAGGGCGAGCAGCAGGAGGGGGGCGACGGCGGGCAGGCGGCGCATCAGCGGGCGGCCGAGCGTACCGGATCGGCGGGGCGCAGGTCGACCGGGCCGCCCGCCAGCGGAGCGCCCACCCGGTCGGCGAACCAGAAGAGATCCTCGATCAGGAGGTCGACCTCGAGCTGGTGCGCCCCGGTGGCCGCCGGCCAGTCGAGCTCGAAGTCGATCGCGACCGGCCGGCCCGCGGCCACGCGGTGCGGCAGCGGCGCCCGGCCCTGCGCCACGGGCTGGCCGCCACCCGCCGGGCGCAGCCGCCAGCCGACCAGCACCGGCAGGACGCCGTCGCGCGCCCAGTCCCAGCGGCCGGAGTTGCGCAGCTCGAGGTGGACGTGGCCCCGGCCGCCGGCGATCCCTTCGACGGGCAGTCCGGCGGCGAGGAGCTCGCGCGCCGGCCGGCCAGGGAGGCCGCCTCGGCCCAGATGGCGCAGGCGCGCCGTCGCCGGTGCCCCGTCGGGGGTCTCGAGGGCGAGCCGGACCAGCCGGGTGGGTACCGACTCCCCTTGCGACCACCAGAAGGGGTGGACCCGCCAGGCCGGTGCCAGCCGTACCGAAACCAGCCCGCCGGCCCCGCCCCCGGGGGTCTCGCCGAGGGGCAGGCGGCGGGTGCGCCGCCAGTCGCGCACCACCAGAGTGGCGCGCGGCGCGTCGGTGGTCACCAGCCAGTTCATCTCGCCACTGCGGCGCCGGGTCGCGATCTCGAGCTCGGCCGGCGGCGCGCCGGCGCGCAGTTCGAAGCTCTGCGGGCCGACCGCGGCGAAGGGGTCGACGAAACGGACGAAGTCGCCCGACCAGTAGCGGTCGCGCCGGCCGTCGATGTTCGACGCCGTCGACTCGTACGGCAACAGGCGGAAGAGGCCGGCGTGGGCGTGGCTCTGGCTGGTCGCGTCGACCCCCGCCGTGCGCCGCACCGACTCCAGGGCCGACAGCCCGAACAGCGCCGCCACCGCGACGACCGCGGCGAGCTGGCGCGCCGAGGGCAGGCGCGGCACCCCGGCGAGCAGCGCCGCGTAGCCCGCCAGCAGGTAGCGGTTGCCGATGAAGGTCTCGCCGCCGAAGTAGTTGGCGGGCCACCAGACGAGGTAGAAGAGCGCCAGCACCGCGAAGCCGGCGAGCGTCGCCGCGCTCACCGCGTCGCCGCGCCGCGCCAGCAGGACGAGCAGCAGCAGCGCGAGCGGCAGGTAGGCGAGCAGCCCCGAGTGGCGGCCGACGACGAAGTAGAGCGCCGCGTACAGGCTGTTGCGCGGCTGCCAGACCGGGCGCAGCGCCAGGCTCGAGGTCGCCAGGTCGTCGGGCCGCTCGAAGCGCGCCATCGCCGCCGGGGCGCCGCCGGCCGGATAGCCGGTCTCGGCGTTGAAGGTCGTGCGCACCGCCTTGTAGGGGTTGATGGCGCCGGTCAACGCCCAGGTGAGCGCCAGGACGGCGGCGTAGCCGAAGGCAACGCCGGCGGCCGAGCGCAACGCCGCGGCGAGCCGGCCGCGCAGCAGCGCGGCGAGTGCCGGCACGCCGGCGATGGCGGCGTGCGGCTCGCGCAGGGAGACGAGCAGGCCGAGCAGCAGGGCGCCGGCGAGCGCCGCCGCGCGCCCGGCGAGCAGGCGCCCGGCGAGGCCCCGCGGCGGCGCCGTCGCCGGCCGCTCGGCGGCGAGGGCGAGCGCCAGTCCGGCGAGGGCGAGCGCCACGACCAGCGACTCCGACATCTTCCAGCCGATCCAGGGCAGGACGATCGAGGCCGCCGCGAAGACGATCACCGTTGCGGTCGCCCGCGGCGGCGCGCCGACCCGCACGAGCAGCGCCCGGGCGAGGGCGAGGGCGAGCAGCACGACGAGGGCGTTGAAGACCGGCAGGCCCGCCTCTCCGGCGAGAGCGAAGACCGGGGCGGCGAGCAGCGGGTAGAGGATCGGCTTGGAGTAGACGACGCCGCGCCCGGTGCGTTGAAGGATGACCGTGAGCCCCCCGGGACGCGCCCGGGCGCGCGTCGCGTCGGCCTCGTCGAAGCGCAGGTCGCCGTCGCGCGCCAGGCTCTCGGCCATCGCCACGTACGACCCTTCGTCGCCGCGCAGCGTCGGCGACGCCGGGCGGAGCGCGGCCAGCACGGCGGCGAGCGCCACCGCGCCCACGGCCACCGCCCACCAGAGGGCGGTGGGCGGCAGGCGACGCGGCACGGCAGAGGGGCTCGACACGGCCCGCGGAGCTTATCGCCGCGCCCCGGCCGCGCCGACCGGCGACGATAGGATCGCTCCATGCGCCGCGCCGCCGCTCCGCTCCTCGCCGCCTTGTGCGTCGCGGCCTGTGGCGGCGCGCCGCGCCCCGACCCGGCCGCGGCGCCGCCGCGCCCGGCGCCGTCGCGCGGCTTCATCCTGGTGTCGATCGACACGCTGCGTGCCGACCGGGTCGGCGCCTGGGGGTACGGGCGGCCGACCACGCCGTTTCTCGATCGGCTCGCCGCCCGCGCCGCTCTGTTCGAGCGCGCCTACTCGCCGATCCCGGCGACGCTCCCGGCGCACCTGTCGATGTTCACCGGCCTCGAGCCGGGGCAGCACGACGTCGATCCGCCGTCGGGCGTCCTGGCGCCCGGGATCCCCACTCTGCCCGAGCTCTTCCGTGCCGCCGGCTACCGCACGGCCGGGCACAGCGAGGGGGGCTACATGGCCGGCGGCTACGGCTTCGCGCGCGGCTTCGAGGTGTGGACCGACAGCGAGTACGGCGCCGACAGCGACGTCGAGCGCACCTTCGGCCGCGGCGCCGAGTTCCTCCGCGGCCTCGCCCCCGGCGAGCGCTTCTTCCTCTTCCTGCACACTTACGCGGTGCACGACCCCTACGCGCCGTCGCCCGAGTTCGCCGCCGCGCTCGGCGTCCGGCCGCGGCCGCCGGGCGCTCCGGAGCCCACCGGCGAGCACCTCGCCGCCTTCAACCGCGGCGAGCTGGTGGTCGACGAGGAGGCCGCGCGCTGGTACTCGGATCTCTACGACGCCTCGGTGCGCCAGGTCGACGCGGCGCTCGAGCGGCTGTGGGGGGAGATCGAACGGCTGGGCCTCGCCGGCGAAGTGACGCTGATCGTCACCGCCGACCACGGTGAGGAGTTCCTCGAGCACGGGCGGCTCGCCCACACGCAGATCTACCGCGAGAATCTGCACGTGCCGCTGCTCGTCCTCTCACCCGGCATCGACGTGCCGCGCCGCATCGGCGCCCCGGTGGGGCTGGTCGACCTGCTGCCGACGCTGGTCGACCTCGCCGGCCTCGAGCGGCCGGCGGTGCTCGCCGGGACCAGCCTCGCGCCCTGGCTCGGGCGGCCCGACCTGCCGCTCGACCGCATCGTCTGGGCCGAGAACGACCCGCCCGGCGGGCGCGAGGAGAGCGTCCTGGTGCGCCGCGACGGCGAGACCTGGCAGCTGGTGCGGGCGAGGTCCGAGGCCGAGCCGGACGGTTTCTGGGTCTCGCGGCGGATCCGCTTCGACCATCGCGGAGCGCGCCTCGACCTCTCCGCCGTCGCCTTCGCCGGGCCGCGCCAGGTCGAGGTGCGCGCCGACGGCCGGACCGTGGCGACGGTGACCTTGACGGAGGACTGGAGCGACCACGCGATCCCGCTGTCCGGCAACGGCAAGCACGCCATCGAACTGGCGACCCCGGAGTGCCGCATCGCCCGCGAAGCCGGAGGCTGGGACGACGACCGCTGCCTGTCGTTCAAGGTCCGCGGCCCCTCACCCGCCCGCGTCGAGCTCTACGCCCTCGACCGCGACCCGGACTCGACCGCCGACCTCTCCGACCGCGAGCCGACCCGCCTGCGCGACCTCACCGCCGAGCTGGCCCGCATCCGCCACCAGCCCCTCGCCCCCTCCGGCCAGGCCGAACTCTCCGCCGCTCAAATTCGCCAACTCGAAGCTCTCGGCTACCTCTGAAGCGGCGCCGGGCCCGCCGCCGACCGCGGGATATCATCCGGCGGATGTCTTCGACGACCCGTCTGACGTGGGTGGCGGCCACGCTGTTTCTGTTCATTTTCCCGCTGACCATCCACAAGCCCGGCATGCCGGGGACGATCAAGGCCGACGAGGGCGCCTACTATCTGATGGCGCGCTCGCTGGCCGAGGACGGCGACCTCCTGTGCGAGGCGAAGGACATCGCGCGCCTGGGCGCCGAGTACCCCTACCTGCCGGCCGAGAACGTCATCCTGATGACCGACGACGGCTGGAAGACGGCGCACTTCGGCAAACCCTGGTTCTACTCCCTGCTCGCCGCGCCGTTCGCTTTCCTCTTCCACGCCAACGGCATGGTCGCCTTCAACATGCTGCTGCTCATGGGCATGGTGGGGCTCGGCGCGCTCTACCTGGCGCGCTACAACCCGGACGGCGTGGCGCTGCTCTTTGCCGCCGGCTTCTTCCTGCTGTCGAACACCTGGGCGTACGTGTTCTGGATGCACACCGAGATCCTCAACATGTTCGCCGTCACCGCCTGCCTCTACTTCGCCTTCACCCCGGCCCCGGACGGGCTGGGTGCGGGCCGCGGCTGGCGGCGCCACCTCGATCGCCTGCGCGGCGAATCGGGACGGGCCTGGCTGTCCGGGGCGGTGATCGTCGTCGCCGCCTACAACAAGCCGCAGCTCGCCGTTCTCGGCCTGCCGGCGCTCTTCGTCTTCGCCCGGCGCGGCGGCTGGCGGGGCGCCGGGCGCTGGGTGGCGGGAGCGGCGGCCGCCGGTCTGCTGCTGTGCGCCACCTCGATCGCCCTCACCGGCCACGCCTCGGCCTACCTCGGCGGCGAGCGGGCGGGGTTCAAGATCAGCGACTTCACCCGCGTGCCGTTCGAGCCGGTGGCCGACAAGCCGGCTCCCGGCGGCGCGGCGGCGGCCGCGCTCTCCGAGCGGCCGCAGAACACCTGGTGGTGGATCTTCCGCCTGCCGCCACTCGACGCCCGCACCCTGCCCAACCTCGGCCTCTTCTTCATCGGCCGCCACACCGGCCTCTTCCTCTACGCCCCGTTCGTCCTCGTCTCGCTGCTGCTCTTCCTCGTCCACGCGCGGCGCTCGCGCGAGCGCTGGCTGATCCTCGTCGCCGCCGCCATCGTGGCGCTGTCGTTCCTGATCTGGATCCCCTTCAACTGGCACGGCGGCGGCGGCTTCGTCGGCAACCGCTACTTCGTCAACGCGCTGCCGGTCTTCCTCTTCCTGGTCACCCGCATCACGCCGCCGTGGAGCGTCGCCGCCGCCTGGGCGCTCGGCGGCCTGCTGATCGGCGACATCTTCTTCACCCCGTACGGCGCCATGGTGCCCCAGCCGACGCTGCAATCGCACACGCGCAACGTCCCGTACACCCTCTTCCCGCTCGAACTGACGCTCGGCAAACAGGTGCCGGGCTACCGCGGCTCGGGCGCCGACGGCGCCTGGTTCACCGGTCGCAAGGATCAGTTCCTCCCCCACCAGGACGGCATGTGGATCCACGGCGGACAGCCGGTCGAGATCTGGGCCCGGGCACGCAAGCCGCTCGTGCGACCGGTCTTCCGCGTCGAGAGCCCGCGCGTCCCGAACCGGGTGCGGCTGAAGATGGAGGATGACCGGCGCGAGCTGGTCTTCGACTCGACCGCTCCGGGAGCCAACGCCACCCTCGTGACGCTCGAACCGACGACGCCGAAACCGAGCGTCGTCGACGTCGAAGACCGGCTGGCCGACGTCTACCACTACCGGATGGTCGTCGAGTCGGAGGCGATGCGCATCCGGCCCTGGGAGGAGGCGCCCAACCGGGACGAGGTGAGCGGCTTCTTCGTCGGCGTCATCCTCACCTACCTCGGCACCGAGGCCGATCTGGCGGTCGACATCTTCCGCGCCGAGTGGGCCGAGGCGCCGGTCCCGCCGACCCTGCCGGCCGGCGCCCAGATCACCATTCCGGTGCGGGTAATCAACGTCAGCGACTCGAACTGGCCGGCGGGAGGCCCCACCCGGGTGACCCTCTCCTACCACTGGCTCGACGCGCGCGGCGAGGTCGTGGTGGGAGACGGCGCGCGCACCCTGCTGCCGCGCGACCTGGCACCGCGCAAGGCCGCGCAGGTCGACCTCAAGGTGCAGGTCCCCGACCAGCCGGGTGACTACTTCCTGCGGCTCAACCCGGTGCGCGAGCATGTCGCCTGGTTCTCCGACCGGCACCCGGAGTCGGCGCCGCTCTTTCCGGTGCGCGTCGTCGCGCCCTGAGGCCGCGGCCCTGAACCCCGCCCGCAGCTCGCGCCGCCCGTCGCGATGAGTCACGAAGAGACCTCGCGCGGGCTGTTGCGCTCGGGCGGCGCGGCGGCCTTCGCCAACCTGGTCCGCACCCTGGCGCTGCTGCTCACCCACGTCGTCGTCCGCCGCATGGTGCCGGTCGACGACTGGGGTGCCTGGGACTGGCTGGCGGCGTTCTTCCTGGTCCTCGCCACGCTGCGCGACGGCGGCTTCCCCAGCCACGCCGTGCGCCTGCGCCCGATGCCGCTCGGCAACCTGCTGCGCGCCGAGCTCGTGCTCGGTCTCGGCCTGGCGGGGTTGCTCGCCGCTTTCGCGCCGCAGATCGCCGGCCTGATGGCCGAGCCCCACCCGGCGCTCCCCCTCGCCCTGCGCGTGCTCGCGGTCGGCTTCGTCATCGAGGGGATCGGGGCGGTGGCGCTCTCCTGGTTCGAGGCCCGCCTGCGCATCGAGCGCACCCTCGGCGCCGAGATGCTGCGCACCGCGGCCTACTGCTCGATCGCCCTCGTCGCCGCGTGGCGCGGCTTCGGCTTCTGGTCGCTGGTCATCGCCCAGGGCGTCTCGCAGGTCCTCTTCGCCGCCGAGCTCTGGCGGCGCGCCCGCCGCGACATCGAGCTGCACGTGATCCCCGGTGCCACGCTGCGGCTGCTCGTCGAGAGCCTGCCGGTGGGCAGCGTCTGGCTGCTCGCCGGCGTCGTGACCTACGCCGACATGTTCATCGTCGGACGCCTCTTCGCGCGGGAGCAGATCGCCCTCTACGGCGCGGCCTACTTCTTCGCTTTCTTCGTCTTCCGCATCCTGCAGCTCCCCTTCGGGCGCAGCCTCTACCCCGCTTTCATCGCCTTCCGCGACCGGCCGGACGAGCAGTTCCGCGCCTTCCGCCTCGGCACCGTGGCGTTCGTGGCGCTCGAAGTCCCCGCCGCGCTGGCGCTCGCCCTCAACGCCGACCTGGTCGTCACGCTGGTGTTCGGAGCGCAGTACGCCGACGCCGCGCCCTACCTGCGCCTGCTCGCCTTCGCCCCGCTGGTCGACCCGCTCGGCCGCTTCGGCGGCGAGCTGCTGATCGCCCGCCACCGGGACCGGCCGCGCGTCCTGTCGCTGGTGCTGCACCTGGCGGCGCTGGTGGTCGGCGGCGTGCTGCTGTCGCTGGCGCTCGGCAGCCCGTTCGGCATGGCGTGGGCGAACTTCCTGCCGCTCGGCGCGCCGGTGATCCTCGTCGGCCTGCTGCGCGAGGGCGGCGGCCGGGCGCTGGCGCAGCTGGCGCGCGAACTGGCCGAGATCTACCTGGTGCCGCTCGTCCCCTTCGGCCTGGTCTGGCTCGCCGCCGGCGAGCGCCCCTGGCTGCGCCTCGCTCTCTCGGCGGTCGCGGCGCTCGCGGCGGTCGGCTGGAGCTGGCTGCGCCATCGGCGCGAGCTGCGCGACTTCTTCGCCCGCCGACCGGCGCTCGGTCTCGCCGAGGGGCCGCTCAGTACCTGAGGTCGACCGGCGGCAGACGGCGCGGCATGCGGTGCGCCAGCCAGGACCGCAGCCGCTTCCAGGCGCGCCAGAGCCGGTCGAGCCGCGGCCGCCCGGAGAGGCCGGCCTCGAAGCGCTCGAGCCGGCTGCCGCGGCGGGCGCGTTCGGCCTGCGCCCCGGCGTCCATGCGTTCGCCCGCCTCGTCGCTCCAGAAGCGCCGGTAGTAGCTCTGCTGCGGCACCACGCCGCGCTTGGCCTCCGCCGTCCGCCCGGCGACGAAAAAGAGCGAAACCTGGCTGCGACCGAAGCCGCCGTAGGAGAGATGATCGAGCGAGCCGGGCAGGTAGCGGCGGATCTTCCAGGGCGGCGAGGCGAAACAGGAGCGGTACCAGTGGGGCTCGAACTCGAACCAGTACGCCGCGTCGATCGTGTAGCCGTTCTCCGACCAGTAGTCGTGGAAGAAGGTCGGCGAGAACATCACGAAGCCGTGGTCGACGTGGTTGTGCGACGGCGCCTGGCCGTGGATCACCCGGCCGCCGGGCTTGAGCAGGTCGTGCATGTTGAGCAGCACGTTGGGCAGGTGGAAGACGTGCTGGATCGTCCCCGACTCGAAGACGCAGTCGTGGCGACCGTGCCACTCGGCGGGCACCGGCCGGTTGAGATCCCAGACCAGGTCGGGCTTCTCCCAGTCGGAGAAATCGAGCGTCACCACGTCGGAGAAGCCGAGCCGGCGGAAGAAGGAGACGTCCGACAGGCAGCCGAGGGCGGCCAGGCGCGGGTCGTGCGACAGCTCGACGCGCGCGAGCGGCGCCAGTTCGACCTTCTGCTGGCGCGCCCAGCGGCCGAGCTCGGCGTCGGTGGCGAAGACCGACATGCGGCCGAGTTCGAGCACCGAGCCGGAAAAGGGGCGGCGCCTCGCCTCGTCGAGCAGCAGGCGGGCGGTGCCGCGCGGAATTCCCATCTCAGCTCTTCCTTCCGGCTTCGCCGCGGTAGAAGTCGATCGTCCGCGCCAGGCCGCCGTCGAGGTCGACCCGCGGCCGCCAGCCGCAGCGCGCGAAAGTCGCCGCGACGTCGGCGCGCCGCACCGCCTCGAGCGGCCGGTCGGGCAGCGCGCCGACGACCGGCGGCGGCGCGCCGGTGGCGCGGCAGATGCGCTCGACGACCTCGCGCACGGTGACGAGTTCCCCCGAGCCGAGGTCGAGCGTCGCCCCCTCGAGATCCGGGGCGACGGCGAGCGCCACCAGGCCGCGCGCCACGTCGCCGGCGTAGATCCAGTCGACCGGGCGGGTGCCCGAGGAGATGTGCGGCGGGTGGCCGCCGAGCGCCGCGAGGATCGACGCCGGAATCACCTTGGCGCGGTCGCGCTGCCCGGGGCCGTAGCTCATGAAGATCCGCGCCGTGACCACCGGCGCGCCGTACGCGGCGTGGAAGAAGGC
>CAYYIK010000061.1:0-5393 GCA_964471955.1 uncultured Thermoanaerobaculia bacterium
GGGCCCGCCTCGGGGAGTGCGCGGCGACCGGTGGCGGGGAGGCCGCATCCTGCCGGCCCCCTCCACCCGGTAGCCCTGTGTTTCCTTCTGTGGAAGCTCTTGTTTCTTGCTTCTGACAGAAAGGCCTTGCCTTCAGCCTCTCGCCTTCGTCTCGTTGAGCACGCTCATGGCGGTGGCGAGCATGCCGGAGAGCTCGCCGAGGTTGGCGGGGATGACGACGGTGTTGGTGGTCTTGGCGATGTTGCCGAACTGGGTGACCCACTGTTCGGCGACGCGCAGCTGGACGGCTTCGCGGCCGCCGGCGTTCTGGATGACTTCGGCGACGCGGCGCAGGCCTTCGGCGGTGGCGCCGGCGACGGCGAGGATCGCCTGGGCCTGGCCCTCGGCCTCGTTGATCTGCCGCTGGCGGGCGGCCTCGGAGGCCTTGATCACCTGCTGCTTCTCGCCCTCGGCCTCGTTGATGCGGGCATCGCGCTCGCCTTCGGAGGTCAGGATGACGGCGCGCTTCTCGCGCTCGGCGCGCATCTGCTTCTCCATCGCGCCGAGGACGTCCTTGGGCGGGATGATGTTCTTGATCTCGTAGCGCAGCACTTTGACGCCCCAGGGGTCGGAAGCCTTGTCGAGCTCGGAGACGACCTGGGAGTTGATGTGGGCGCGCTCCTCGAAGGTGCGGTCGAGGTCGATCTTGCCAACCTCCGAGCGCAGGGTGGTCTGGGCCAGCTGGGAGATGGCGAAGAAGTAGTCCTGCACGCCGTAGGAGGCGCGCTCCGGGTTGAGCACCTTGAGATAGAGCACGCCGTCGACGCCGACCTGGACGTTGTCGCGGGTGATGCAGATCTGCTCCGGGATGTCGAGCGCCTGCTCCTTGAGCGAGTGGCGGTAGCGCAGGACGTCGATGAACGGCACGAGGAAGTGGAAGCCGGCGTCGAGCGTGCCGGCGTAGCGCCCGAGACGCTCGACGACGAAGGCCGACTGCTGCGGCACCACCACCGCGGTCTTGGCGATGACGATCAGCGCCAGGATGGCGAGGGCGACGGGGACGATGACGCTCATGGACAACATCGGGTTTCCTCCCTTCGAAGCGATGCGGACGGAGTGACCGCCGCGCCGGGCATCCCGGCGGCGGTCACTCCGGCTCGAGCTCGAGCAGCAGGCCGTCGACCTTCACCACGCGGCAGCGCTCGCCGGCGGCCAGCGCGCGGTCGGTGCGGTTGCGGGCGCGCCAGACGGTGCCGCGCAGCTCGGCCGTGCCGATGCCGCCGGGGGAGATGCCGTCCGTAGGCGTGGCGATCTCGCCGGTCAGCTCGTCGGCGCGTCGGGCCGGCGCGTGGCGCTGCAGCCGGGCGAGCAGGGGCGGCCGCAGCAGCAGGGTGGCAGCCAGCGAGCCGACGGTGAACAGCAGCCACTGCGACCAGATCGGCAGGTCGAGGCCGGCCAGCCCGAGGACCCCGACGGCGAGGCCGCCGAGCCCGAAGAACATCAGCCAGAAGCCGCCGGGCGTCAGCAGCTCGCCGGCGAGCAGCAGGAAGCCGAACAGGAACCATCCCCACCAGGGCATCGTCGCGCTCCTTCGCAGTGCGGGTTGCTCGGCGGCGATCCTACCGCGAAGCGGCCGCCGCGGCCGCGCCGGCGCTCCGGCGTCGAGCGGCGTCAGGCCGTCGCGGCTTCCGGCTGCACGTCCTCGAGCTCGACGGCGACCAGCTTGGAGACGCCGCGCTCCTCCATGGTGACGCCGTAGAGCGTGCCGGCGACCTCCATGGTGAGCTTGTTGTGCGTGATGACGATGCACTGCGTCTCCTGCGACAGCTGGCGCAGCATGCCGACGAAGCGCAGGGTGTTGACGTCGTCGAGCGGCGCGTCGACCTCGTCCATGATGCAGAAGGGCGACGGCTTGATGCGGAAGAGGGCGAACAGCAGCGCGATGGCGGTGAGCGCCTTCTCGCCGCCCGACATCAGCATCAGGTTCTGCAGCCGCTTGCCGGGCGGGCGCGCGACGATCTCGATGCCGCACTCGAGCAGATCCTCCTCGTCCATCAGGCGCATCTCGGCCTCGCCGCCGCGGAACAGCTCGACGAAGGTCTTCGAGAACTGCTCGTTGACGGCCTGGAAGGTTTCGCGGAAGCGGGCGCTCGAGGTCTCGTTGATCTCGCGAATCGTCTGGCGCAGCGACTCGACCGAGCGGGCGACGTCGGCGCGCTGCTCGCCGAGGAACTTCTGGCGCTCCTCCTCGGCGGTGTACTCCTCGGCCGCCAGCACGTTGACCGGGCCGATCGCCTCGAGCTGATCGCGCAGGCGCGCCAGGTCGACCTCGAGTTCGGCCAGATTGGGGGGCGCTTCGCCGGGGATCTCCGGCAGCTGCTCGGCGCACCGCTCTCGGTACTCGGCGTCGAGGTGCGTGGCGTCGTGCTCGAGGCCGGCGAGGGAGACGCGCAGCTCCTCGATTTCGCGGCGGGCAACGTCGTGCCGCTCGCGCAGCTCGACCAGCGCCGCGGCGGCGTCACGCACCGCCTGGCGGCCGGCCTCGAGCCGCTCCTCCCCGGCGCGGATGCGCTCTTCGCTCCCTTCGGCGAGGGTGAAGGCGTCGGCGAGCTCCCGCTCGGCGGTGGCGATGGCCGTCTCGAGTTCGGCGCGCCGCGTCGCGTGGCCGGCGGCCTCCTCCTCCCAGCCGGCGATCTGGCGACGCGCTGCCTCGCTCTCGCGTTCGAGGCGCGTGGCCTGCTGGTCGAGCGAGCGGAGGCGCTCGGTGAGCACGTCGAGCTGACCGCGACGGCCGGCGCCGAGGGCGCGCTGCTGCTCGCGCTCGCCGCGCGCCGCCTCGACTTCGGCCTGGGCGGCGTCGAAGGCGCGTTCGCGCCCGGCGTGCAGCGCCTCGAGTCGGGCGAGCTCCTCGCCGATCGAGCGCTGCGCTTCGGCGCGCCGGGCGAGGTCCCCCTCGAGGGCGACGCGTTCGCGCTCGAGGGCGGCCTCCCCTTCGGCGAGCCGGCGGTGGCGGCCGGCGAGCTCGTCGCGCCGCGAGCGGACGACGGCGAGCTCCTGGCGCAGGCCCGCGAGCTCGCCTTCGAGGCGGCGGATCGACTCGGCGACGCGAGCGCGGCCGGCGACCAGCCCGGCGAGCCCGGCGCGCTCGGCGGCGAGGCGCTCTTCGAGTCGGGGGAGGGCCTCGGCCAGGTCGGCCAGCTCGCTCGAGCGCTCGAGCAGGCCCGGCTGCGCCTGCTCGCCGACCAGGTGGACGAGGCCGCCCTGCGCCTGGACACGGTCGCGGGCGATGAAGGTCGCCCCCGGATGCCGGCGCGCCAGCCGCTCGGCGTCGGCGGCCGACTCGACCAGCCAGGCCGGCGGCAGCGCGCCGGCGATCGCGGCGTCGAGGCCGAGCGCCTCGCCGACCGCCGCGACGATCGCCGGGTCGTCCGGCCGCGTCCCGCCGGGGGAGGCGAGGGGGGTGAGGAAGCTGGCGCCGGCGCGGCCGCGCCCGGCCAGGTCGGCCGCCGCGGCGAGGGCCGTCCCCTCACCTTCGACGAGGACCGCGTCGACCAGGCCGCCGAGCCAGAGGTCGAGGCTGCGCTCCCAGCCGCGCAGCGCCCGCACGCGGGCGCCGAGCCGCGGCGCGTCGCCGAGACCGATCTCGGCGAGGCGTGCCGCCAGGCTCCGCCCCTCGTCGGCGGCCCGCTCGGCCAGTTCGGTGAGGAAGCGCTGGCGCTCGGCGGTCCGCTCGCGCTCGTGCTCGAGGCCGCGCACCGCATCCGCGGCGGCCGCCTCGCGCTCGAGAATGCCGTCGAGTTCGCCGCGCGCCGCGGCGAGCTCGGTCTCGCGCCCGCCGACCTCCTCCTCGAGGCGGGCGGCGCGACCGCCGGTCGACTCCAGCTCGCCGGCCGCCTCGCCGAGCTCGCGGCTGCGCTGGGCGAGCTCGTCGAGCAGGTGGCGCTGGCGGAACGTCCCCTTCTCGCTCTCGATCTGCTCGCGGTGGATCTTCTGGCGCAGGTCGTTGAGCTGGCCGAGCGAGGTGAGCAGTTCGCGCCGCAGCTCCTCGAGGCGCGTCTCGCCCGCGGTGACCGCGCTCTCGATCTCGCGCAGGCGGGCGCCGTCGGCCTCGACGCGCGCGGCCGCCGCGTCGTGTTCGCCGATCACTTCGGCGCGCCGCGTCGCGAGCTCGGCCAGGGCGGCGGCGTGGGCCTCCAGCTCGCCGGCGAGGCGGGCCGCGAGGGCGGTGCCGGAGGTGACCCGCGAGTCGATCTCGGCGATCGTCCGCCTGGCGCCGGCGGCCAGCTGCTGGCGCCCCTCGATCACTCCGGCCAGCTCGGCCTGATGGCGGACGCTCTCGGCGAGCTCGCCGGCCTGCGCCTCGACCCGTTCGCGCAGCGCCGCCAGGTCGGCTTCGCCGCGGTGCACCGTCGCCGCCAGTTCGGCCTCCGCCTCCTGGCCGGCGCCGAGAGCCAGCCGGCGATCGGTCAGCTGGCGCGACAGGCTCGCCCAGCGGCCGAGGTAGACGGTTCGCTCGAGCCCCTGCAGTTCGCCGCGCTTCTCCTGGAAGCGCCGGGCGGCGCCCGCCTGGCGCTTGAGGCTGCGCAGGTTGCGCTCGACCTCGCTGAGGATGTCGTCGAGGCGCAACAGGTTCTGCGTCGCCTCTTCGAGCTTGACTTCGGCGACCTTCTTGCGCGCCTTGTAACGGGTGATGCCGGAGGCCTCCTCGAGCAGGCGGCGGCGCTCCTGCGGCTTGCCGGAGAGGATGAGGCCGATCTTGCCCTGCTCGATCACCGAATAGGCGCGCACGCCCAGGCCGGTGTCCATCAGCAGGTCCTTGATCTCCTTGAGCCGGGTGACCTTGCCGTTGAGCCGGTACTGGCTCTCGCCGCTGCGGAAGACGCGCCGGGAGATGGTGATCCGGCCGTCGTCGCTGCCGGCGAAGCCCGGGTCGGCCTGGAAGGTGAGGGTGACGTCGGCCATGCCGAGCGGCCGGCGCTTCTCCGAGCCGCTGAAGATGACGTCCTCCATCGTGTCGGCGCGCATCGACTTGGCGCTCTGCTCGCCGAGCACCCAGGTGATGGCGTCGGAGATGTTGGACTTGCCACAGCCGTTGGGACCGACGATCCCGGTCACCCCCCCGGCGAAGCGGACCTCGACCGGATCGACGAACGACTTGAATCCCGAAACCTCCAACCGCTGCAGCTTCAGCATGCCCCGGACCCCTTGATCGGTAGAGGGCCAAGGTAGCAGAAACCCCCGGTGGGCTACAAGATGTTGTGGTCCCCCGTGGATCGAACCCCACATATTGGCCGCTGCCGAGACCGACAGTAGGGGGAACCGGCTGGAAAACGGGTCGGAACGAAAAGAGAAAGGAGCCCGGAGAGGAAAGACAAAGAGACTCTGTGCAGTGGGTTCCGAGATGGCGGGTTGAA
>CAYYIK010000061.1:5493-20140 GCA_964471955.1 uncultured Thermoanaerobaculia bacterium
CCGGCGGGGCCGGGGCCGGCGTCGCGGTTCCCGAGCGCACTCCAAGCGGCGCCGTTCGGAGCCGGCCCGGGCTGCCCGGGCTCCGAGGGCCCGGCGGGCGCGGAAGGCCGGCATGCGTTTGACGGCGCCGCGGCGGCCGCCATACGATGCGGCTCCAGTCCGCCGCACCCCGGGAGTCCATTGAGTCCGCTCGTCCCCAAGGCCACCATCCTCGACGCCGCCGAGATGGGGCGCATCGTGCGCCGCATGGCGGGGGAGATCGTCGAGACGCATCGCGGGGTGGAGGAGCTGATGCTGATCGGCATCCGCACCCGCGGCGTGCCGATGGCCGAGGCGCTGGCGGCGGCGATCGAGAAGGTCGAGGGGCGGCGGCCGCCGATCGGCATCCTCGACATCACGCTCTACCGCGACGACCTGTCGCTGGTGGCGCCCAAGCCGGTGGTGCGCGAGAGCCGCTTCCCCGAGCCGATCGAGGGGCGCGCCCTGGTGCTGTGCGACGACGTTCTCTACACCGGCCGCACGGTGCGCGCCGCGCTCGACGCGCTGGCCGACTTCGGGCGGCCGCGCGTGGTGCGCCTGGCGGTGCTGATCGACCGGGGCTGGCGCGAGCTGCCGATCCACGCCGACTACGTCGGCCGCAAGGTGCCGACCTCGGCCACCGAAGTGATCAAGGTCGCCTTCGAGGAGACCGACGGCGCCTCGCAGGTGCAGATCCTCGACCGGCCGGCGGGGGCATGACCAGCCCGGCCTGGACCCGCAAGGACCTGCTCGGCATCGCCGAGCTCACGGTCGACGAGATCGAACTGCTGCTCGCCACCGCCGAGTCGTTCGCCGAAGTGGCGAGCCGGCCGGTCAAGAAGGTCCCGACGCTGCGCGGCAAGTCGGTGGTCAACCTCTTCCTCGAGCCGTCGACGCGCACCCGCGTGTCGTTCGAGCTGGCGGCGCAGCGGCTTTCGGCCGACGTGGTCAACTTCGGCAGCGAGGGCTCGTCGCAGAGCAAGGGGGAGACGCTCGCCGACACCGCCGCGACCATCGCCTCCATGTCCCCCGACTTCGTCATCGTCCGACACGCCCACGCCGGAGTACCGGCGCAGCTGGCGCGCCGGCTGCGCTGCGGCGTCATCAACGCCGGCGACGGCGCTCACGAGCACCCCACCCAGGCGCTGCTCGACGCGCTGACGATCCGGCGCCACAAAGGGCGCATCGGCGGGCTGACGGTGGCGATGGTGGGGGACATCACCCACAGCCGCGTGGTGCGCTCGAACATCCACCTGCTCACCCGGCTCGGCGCACGGGTGCGGGTGGCCGGGCCGCGCACCATGGTGCCGCGCGGCATCACCGAGCTCGGTGTCGAGGTCCATCACGCCGTCGAGCCGGCCCTCGAGGGGGCCGACGTGGTGATGATGCTGCGCCTGCAGCTCGAGCGCCAGCGCAGCGTCCTGTTCCCCTCTCTCGGCGAGTACTCGCGCCTGTTCGGACTCGACTCGCGGCGACTCGAGCTGGCGGCGCCGGACGCCATCGTCCTCCACCCGGGACCGATGAACCGCAACGTCGAGATCACCAGCGAAGTCGCCGACGGCAACCGTTCGATGATCCTCGAGCAGGTCGGCCACGGCGTGGCCGTGCGCATGGCGGCGCTCTATCTGCTGGCCGGGGCGCGGGAGGCGCGGGCGTGACGCGGCTGCTGGTGCGCGGCGGGCGGCTGGTCGATCCGGCGCAGGGGATCGACGCGCCGCTCGACCTGCTGCTCGAGGAGGGGCGGGTGGCGCGCCTGGCCGAGCGGCTCGAGCCTCCGGCCGGCTGCGAGGTGCTCGAGGCCGCCGGCAAGGTCGTCGCGCCGGGGCTGATCGACATCCACGTCCACCTGCGCGAGCCCGGGCAGACGGCCAAGGAGACGATCGCCAGCGGCGCCGCGGCGGCGGTCGCCGGCGGCTTCACCGCCGTCGCCTGCATGGCCAACACGCAGCCGGTCAACGATTCGGCGCTGGTCACCGAGGCGATCCTCGCCGCCGCCGGGCGTGCCGGACTCTGCCGCGTCCACCCGATCGGCGCCATCTCGAAGGGGCTCGAGGGGCGCGAGCTCGCTCCCTTCGGCGAGCTGGTCGCCGCTGGCTGTCGGGCGGTCTCCGACGACGGCCGTCCGGTGATGAACGCCGAGCTGATGCGGCGGGCGCTCGAGTATTCGCAGCACTTCGGCATTCCGGTCGTCCAGCACGCCCAGGATCTCGACCTGTCGGGCGACGGGGTGATGCACGAGGGGGTCGCCTCGGCCTGCTGCGGCATGCCGGGGATCCCGGGCGTCGCCGAGGACGTGATGGTGGCGCGCGACCTGGTGCTGCTGGCCGAGTACGGCGGCCGTTACCACGTTGCCCACCTGTCGACGGCGCGCAGCCTGGCACTGGTGCGCGCGGCGCGCGAGCGCGGCCTGGCGGTGACCTGCGAAGTGACGCCGCACCACCTGCTGCTCACCGACCGCGCCGTGCTCGACTCCGGGCTCGCCGCGGACTGGAAGATGCAACCGCCGTTGCGCTCCGAAGGGGACGCCGCGGCGCTGCTCACCGGGCTGGCCGACGACACCATCGACGCCATCGCCACCGACCACGCGCCGCACACCCCGGACGAGAAGGCGCTCGAGTTCCAGAGCGCCCCCTTCGGCGTCGTCGGGCTCGAGACCTCGCTCGCCCTCGGCCTCGACCGGCTGGTCGGCACCGGCGTGATTCCGCTGGCGCGCCTGATCGAGCTGATGTCGACCGGACCTGCGCGCGTGCTGGGACTGCCGGGCGGCACGCTCGCCCCGGGGTCGCCCGCCGACGTCACGGTGATCGACCTCGAGCGCGAGCTCGACGTGGTGGCGGCCCGCTTCGCCTCGAAGTCGCGCAACACGCCGTTCGCCGGCTGGAAGCTGCGCGGCCGCGCCGTGGCGACGATCGTCGGCGGCCGCGTCGTCTGGCGCCTGGCCTGACCGCGCGCGACCCCGCGCCGTGGACTCATCCACAGCACGCGACTATACTCATGCCATGAGTGAACGCCTCCAGGTCCTGCTCGAGCCGGGCGAGTTCGCCGAGATCCGCCGGATCGCGAAGCGGCAGCGGCTGACCGTCTCCGAGTGGGTGCGCCGCACCCTGCGCGAGGCGGCCCGGCGGCAGCCGCGCGGCGACGCCGGGCGCAAGCTCGAGGCGATCCGGGCGGCGAGCGCGCACGCGTTTCCGTCGGGCGACATCGACCGGATGCTCGAGGAGATCGAGAGCGGCTACGTCGCCGAGCCGCCCCGATGATCTTCGTCGACTCCAACGTTCCGATGTACCTGATCGGCGCGCCGCACCCGCACAAGGCCGAGGCGCGCCATCTGCTCGAGTCGGCGGTCGCCGCCGGCGAGCGGCTGGTGACCGACGCGGAGGTCTTCCAGGAGATGCTTCATCGCTATGTCGCGATCGGCCGGCGCGACGCGCTCCAGCCCGCCTTCGACGCGCTCCGCGCGGTGGTCGACGAGGTCTTTGCAGTCGCTTTCGGCGACGTGGACCGGGCCAAGACGGTCGTGCTGGGACACCCCCGGCTCTCGGCCCGCGACGCGCTTCACGTCGCGATCATGGAACGCGAGGGGATTCGCCGCATCCTGACCTTCGATCGCGGCTTCGACGACGTTCCGGGGATCGTCCGGGTGTCCTCGTGAGCGCCGGCGCAGGGATCGAGCCCGGGCGGGAACCGTCGCCCGAGGAGTTGCGCGACGCGGCGGTCGAAGCGGCACGGGCCGGCGCCGCGGTGCTCGCGCGCTGGTTCCGCAGCGAACGGCTGGAGGTGGGGACGAAGGGGGCCAACGACTTCGTCACCCAGGCCGACCGCGAGAGCGAGGCAGCGGTGGTGGCGGCGATTCTCGGCCGCTTTCCCGACCACCGCATCCTCGCCGAGGAGGGGACGGCGCATCCGGGCGCCACCTCCGAGTTCGAGTGGGTCATCGACCCGCTCGACGGCACGACGAACTTCCTCCAGGGGCTGCCGGTCTGGGCGGTGTCGATCGCCTGCCGGCGCGGCGGTGAACGGCTCGCCGGCGTGGTGCTCGATCCCGCGGGCGACAACCTCTTCGCCGCGGCGCGCGGCAGCGGGGCGACCCGGAACGGCCTGCCTCTGCGGATCTCGAGCCGGCCGGCGCTCGACGGAGCCTTCCTCGCCACCGGTTTCCCCTTCCGCGCCCGCGCCGTCGTCGACCCCTACCTCGAGCTGCTGCGCGCCGTCTTCGCGCGGGCTCGCGCGGTGCGGCGCTGCGGCGCGGCGGCCCTCGATCTCGCCTGGACGGCGGCCGGGGTCTACGACGGGTTCTTCGAGTTGCGCCTCTCGGCGTGGGACATCGCCGCCGGGGCGCTGCTGATCGAGGAGGCTGGCGGCCGGCTGACCGACCTCGACGGCGGCGAGGAGTTCCTCGTCTCCGGCAACGTGCTCGCCGGCGCGCCGGGGGTGCTCACCGGCCTGCTCGAGGCGGCGCGCCAGAGCGGCCTCGACGAGGCGCGGATCGACGCGCTCGCGCCGCGCGGCTGAGCCCGGCGGCGCTGGTAGTCTCGCGGCTCGCATGCCGGAGCATCGCCCCCCCTCGGTCGAACTGCGCATCGAACGCGAGCCCGGAGGATCGAGTCGCTCGATCCCGCTGTCGCGGGGCGCCCGCGCAGCGCTCGCGGCCGGCGGTCTCGCCCTGCTCGCGGCCCTGCTGACCGCGGCGGCCGTCCTGCCGAGCGCGCTGGCCGCCATGCGGGCCGCCCGCGAACACGACCTGCAGCTCGACCGCCGGGTGCAGCTCGGCAACCGCCTGCGCGCCCTGGTCGACGATCTCACCGGACTCGAGACGGCGGTGCGCGGACTCGAGGGGGAGATCCTGCGCGCCCGCGAGATCACCGGCGTGCCGGCCGCGGCGGCCGTCGCGCCGGCCGCCGCCGTCGCAACCGCGGCCGAGGCCGAATCGATCTTCGCCAGCTCGATCGTGCACGGCCGGCGCCTGGCGGGCGAGCTTGCGGCACGTCTCGACCGCATCGACGTCGAGCTCGCGGCGCTCGCCGCCTGGGAGCGTGACCACGCCGAGCAGTTCGCGGCACTGCCGCTGCGACGACCATTCACCGTCGACCTGGTCGTGCCGATCCACGGTTACGGCGTCCGCCGGGCGGTGGCCGGGGGCAGTGAGCTCGAGTTCCACGCCGGCGTGGACCTCGCTCTGCCGGCCGGTACGCCGATCCTCGCCGCGGCGCCCGGCCTGGTGCTGTGGGCCGGCGAGGCGCCGCCGAGCGCCGGCCCCACGTGGTGGCGCCTCGGCCGCGTCGTCGTGGTGCGGCACGGCGAAGACTGGCTGACCCTGCACGGGCACCTGGGCGCCCTGCGCGTGGTCCGGGGCCAGCGGGTGCGCGCCGGGGCCACGCTCGCCGAGGTCGGGGCCTCGGGCTGGGCTCCGGCGCCGCAGCTGCACTACGAGGTCCGCCGCCGTGGCGCTGGCGACCAGTGGCAGCCGCTCGATCCGATGCTGCTGCTCGGCCTGGCTCCGGCGCCGCAGGTCGCCGGTGGCGGCGGGACTCCGGGCATCGCGCCGGAGCCTCTGCCACGAGTGTTCACCCGCTGAGCGGCCTTCGGAGATAGAATCGGACCATGTCTCCCGAGCGCCGCGCCAACGGCAGGGTGGCGCGCCGGATCGATGTCCGCTTCTGGCGGCGCGGAACGGCGCAACCTTCCGCCGGCTTCACCACCAACGTCTCGACGACCGGCCTCTTCCTCGGCACGTCCCTCACGCTGGCGCCGGGGGAGCGCCTGCGCCTCGAAGTCGGAGATCGCGACAGCGGCTTCGCCGTCGAAGGGGTCGTGGTGCGCGTGCACCGCGTCGCCATGGCGCTGCGCCACGTCCTGCAGCCCGGGGCGGGGGTCCGGTTTCTGCTGCCCGAAGAGCTGGTGACCGGACTGGTGCCCGGGGTGCGCGAGGCGGTCGGGGCGGAGGAGAGCGCGGCGGCGGCCGCCGCCCCGCCGCCGGTGCGCCGGGACGCCGGGACCGCACCGGTGGCCTCCGCCGTCGGGCCGGCAGGCGACGAAGAGCCGGCTCCCGCCGCCGAGTCGGACGGTCCCGCCGCCGAATCGGACGGTCCCGCCGTCGTGGCGGTCGAGTTTCCCGATCGCTCGGCCTTCCTCTCCGCCTACCATCGCGACCTCGCCACCGGCTCGCTCTTCGTGTCGACTCTGCTGGCGGCGGCGGTGGGGGAGGCGGTCACGGTGGAGATTCACCCCCCGGCGCCCTGCGCCGGCGTGCACCGCTTCACCGCGCGCGTCGTCCAGCGCTTCGAGCCCGACGCCGCGGTGGGCGGGGGGCGCAACGTGCTGGCCGGCATCGGCGTGCGCTTCGACGATCCGGCCGGCGTGCGGGAGAGTCTGTCCGGCGTGCTCGCCGAGCTGCGCCGCTAGGCGGCCGGCAGCGGGCGGCCGGGTTCGCTAGAATCGTCCGGCTCACAACCCGCGACGCCGCGTCCGGCGCCGCGCCGCCCGCCAGGAGACCGCCGCATGCCTTACAGCCCGCTGATGATCCGTCCGATGCGCGAGGAGCTGCTCGCCGTCGGCTTCGAAGAGCTCACCACCGCCGCCGACGTCGAGCGCTTCCTCGAGAACCGCTCCGGAACCGCCCTGCTGGTCATCAACTCGGTCTGCGGCTGCGCCGCCGGCATGGCCCGGCCGGGCGTCCGCCTGGCGCTGCAGGAGGGGCCGCGCCCCGACCGCCTGGTGACCGTCTTCGCCGGCCACGACGTCGAAGCGACGGCGCGCGCCCGTGCCGCGTTCGCCCAGATCCCCCCCTCCTCGCCCTCGATGGCGCTGTTCAAGGACGGCGAGCTGGTCTGGTTCCTGCCGCGCCACCGGATCGAGGGGCGCGACGCCCTGGCGGTCGCCGGCGATCTGCGGGCCGCCTTCGCCGAGCACTGCGCGGTGCCCGCCTGAGTCCGGCCGTGCGGACGTTCCACGAACACGAGCACAAGCACGATCTGCACGGCATCACGGTGATCGTCGAGACGGACGGCGAGGAGACCTGGGTCGGCCGTTGCGACGACATCGTCGACGCCGGGGTGATCCTGCGCGACGCCGACGTCTTTCGCGCCGGGGAGTCGGAGGGGGATCTGGCCGGCTGGCTGGCGCGCGCCGGCGAGGTCGGCGTCTGGCCCCGCCACCGCCGTGTCCTCGTCCCCGCACCACGGGTCGCCAGCGTGCGCCGCCTGGCCGGAGACTGAGCCGTGCCGGGAGCGCGCCTCGTGGCGGCCGCGGCGCTGGTCCTCGCGGCGGCGGTGGCGGCCGGCGCCTTCGGCGCCCACGCGCTGGCCGACCGCCTCGATCCGCGCCAGCGCGAGCTCTGGGAGACCGGCGCCCGCTACCTCGCGTACGCCGGCCTCGCCGGGCTGGCGATGGCGCAGCTGGCCGGCCGTGGCGCCGCCGCCGGCACCGGCCTGGTGCTGGCCGGCGGCGCCCTCTTCGCCCTCACCCTGTTCGGCCTGGCACTCGGTGGGCCGCGCGCGCTCGGCGCGATGACGCCGCTCGGCGGCGCGGCGATGATCGCCGGGCTGGTCCTGTTCGCGCTCGCCGTCCTGCGCGGCGCTTCCGGCTGAGGCTCCGCGCCGCGGCCGCTTCGAGGAGACATTCGATGTACAACGGCATCCTGCGTGTCCCGACCCCGGTCAACGAGCCGGTTCTCTCCTACGCTCCGGGCTCGCCCGAGCGCGCCTCGATCCAGCGCCGTCTGGCCGCGATGAGCGGCGAGACGATCGACATCCCGCTGGTGATCGGCGGCCGCGAGGTGCGCACTGGCAAGCTCGGCAAGGTGGTCTGCCCGCACCAGCACGAGCAGGTGCTCGCCACCTACCACCAGGCCGGCCCGGCCGAGATCGAGGCGGCGGTGGCGGCGGCCCACGAGGCCTGGCTGGAGTGGTCGGAGATGCCCTGGGAGGCGCGCGTCGCCGTCTTCCTCAAGGCCGCCGACCTGCTGGCCGGGCCGTGGCGCGACACCGTCAACGCGTCGACCATGCTCGGCCAGTCGAAGAACGTCTACCAGGCCGAGATCGACTCGGCCGCCGAGCTGATCGACTTCTGGCGCTTCAACCCGTACTTCGCGCAGCAGCTCTATCTCGATCAGCCGATCTCGGCGCGTGGCATCTGGGACGCCGCCGAGTACCGGCCGCTCGAAGGGTTCGTCTTCGCCGTGACGCCGTTCAACTTCACTTCGATCGGCGGCAACCTGCCGACCGCGCCGGCCCTGATGGGCAACACCGTGCTGTGGAAGCCGGCCTCGACCTCGATCCTCTCGAACTACTACGTCCTCAAGGTTCTCGAGGCGGCCGGCCTGCCGCCCGGGGTGATCAACTTCGTCCCCGGCCGCGGCGCGGCGGTGGGCGACCCGGTCTTCGCCAGTCGCGCCTTCGCGGGCCTGCACTTCACCGGCTCGACCGAGACCTTCCAGGGGATGTGGAAGACGATCGCGGGCAACCTGCCCCGCTACGCTTCCTACCCGCGGATCGTCGGCGAGACGGGGGGCAAGGACTTCGTCTTCGCCCACCCATCGGCGGACGCGCGGGCGCTGGTCGTCGCGCTGGTGCGCGGAGCCTTCGAGTACCAGGGGCAGAAGTGCTCGGCGGCCTCGCGCGCCTACGTGCCCAAGTCGCTCTGGAAGACGGTGGAGGAGGGGTTGCGCGAGGAGCTGGCCGCGCTGCGCATGGGGCCGCCCACCGACTTCCGCAACTTCACCTGCGCGCTGATCGACGAGGCTTCGTTCGACAAGACCGTCGAGTCGATCGCCCTGGCGCGCGCCTCGGCGTCGTCGGAGGTGCGCATCGGCGGGCGCAGCGACAAGTCGGTCGGCTGGTTCGTCGAGCCGACCGTGGTGGTGACCGAGGATCCCCGCTTCCGCCTGATGGAGGAGGAGATCTTCGCGCCGGTGCTGACGGTGCACGTCTACGACGATGCCGAGCTCGACCGGGCACTCGAACTGTGCGACACGACCAGCCCCTACGCGCTGACCGGTGCCGTCTTCGCGCAGGATCGCGCCGCCATCGTCCGCATGACCCGCCGGCTGCGCCACGCGGCGGGCAACTTCTACGTCAACGACAAACCGACCGGCGCGGTGGTCGGCCAGCAGCCGTTCGGTGGCGCCCGCGCCTCGGGGACCAACGACAAGGCCGGCTCGCTGTGGAACCTGATGCGCTGGGTGTCGACCCGCGCCATCAAGGAGAACTTCGTGCCGCCGACGGCGGTCGCCTACCCGCACATGGACGAGGAGTGACGGGGCCGGCCTCGCCCGCGCGTCGCGGGGTTCACGGATTCCGCCGGCTCCTGGTCGCGCTCGCGCTGGCCACGGGCCTGGCCGGCGCCGCGCCCGCCCGCGCCGAGATCTTCGCAGCGCGCCTGCTGCTGCCCGACGGCCGTCCGGCGGCGGGGCACGTGATCTCGGTGGTCGGCAGTGCGCTCGCGGTTCCCACCGACGCCGAGGGGCGCTTCCGCCTCGACCCGGCGCCGCGGCCGCCGTTCCATCTCGTCGCCACCGCCCCCGACGGCGCCCTGTCGGCGACCCTCGAGGTCACCGCGCTCGGCGACGGCGTCGCCGAGCTGCGCCTCGCGCCGATCTCGCGCGACAGCGTCACGGTGCTCTCCGGGGTGGCGCCCGGGCTCGACCTGCTGCCGGCCAGCGCCGCGGCGGTGATCTCGGCCGAAGCGATCGAGCAGAAGCCGCCGCAGCGGCTCGTCGACGCGCTCGACGGGGTGGCCGGCGCCTCGAAGCTGGGCGAAGGGGCCGACAGCGTGCCGGCGCTGCGCGGCCTGGCGCGCGGCCGCACCCTGATCCTGGTCGACGGCGCGCGGGTCACCGCCGAGCGGCGCGCCGGCCCGTCGGCGACCTTCGTCGATCCGGCGGCGCTGGCGGCGGTCGAGGTGCTGCGCGGCCCGGGCTCGGTGGTCTACGGCTCGGACGCCTTCGGCGGAGTGATCCACGCCGTCACCCGCGACCCCGACCCGGAAGTCCCCGTGCGCTTCACCGTCGAGGGGAGCGCCGGCGGCTCGCCGCAGCTCGCCGCCTCGGCCTCCGGCTCGCTCGCCTTCGGCGACGGGGCGCTGCTGGTAGCGGCCCACGCCGCCGAGGCCGACGACGCCGAGGGCGGGGACGGGCGGGAGATCTTCAACAGCGGCTTCGCTTCGGCCGGCGCGGCGCTGCGCTGGGCGGCACCGCTCGGTCCCGGACGGCTGCGCGCCAGCCTGCAGTTCGACCGGGTCGAGGATCTCGGCAAGGCGGCGATCGACTCGCGCGAGATCCGCGCGGTCTATCCGCGGGAGGATTCCGACCGTCTCGTCCTCGCCTGGCTGGGGACGCCGGGCGGGGGGTGGGAGTCGCTCGAATCGACGCTCTTCTGGGGGCGCTACCGGGTCGTCCTCGACCGCGACCGCGCCACCACGGCGACGTCGAATCGCCGCGTCGACACCTCGGACACCGAGGCGCAGGATGCCGCGCTGCGCGGCGTCGCGGCGCGGCCGCTGGCCGGCGGCCGGCTGCAGGTCGGCGTCGACACGGGCGGCCGCTTCGCGCTCGAGAGCCTCGTCGGCCGCACGAGCTTCGACGCCGACGGGAGGACGGTGGTCGAGGCGACGCGCACGGCCGCCATCGAGGAGGCGCGTCAGCTCTCGACCGGCCTCTTCGCGGTCTGGACGCGGCCGCTTTCGCCGTCGCTCAGCCTCGGCGTCGGGGCGCGCGGCGACCGCATCGAAGCGCGCAACCGCGGCGGCTACTTCGGCGACCGCTCGACCGCCGACCAGGCACTCTCGGGCAATCTCTCGCTGACCTGGACCCCGGCTCCGGGCTGGTCGGCGACCGGTCAGGTGGCGCGCGGCTTCCGGGCCCCGACCCTCTCCGACCGCTTCTTCCGCGGCCCGTCCGGGCGCGGCTTCGTCACCGGCAACCCGGAGCTCGACCCCGAGACGAGCCTGCAGCTGGACCTGGCTCTGCGGCGCACCCGCGGCCGCTCGGCGCTGGCGCTCTACGCCTACCGCTACGAGATCCGCGACCTGATCGAGCGCTTCCGCGAGGGGGGGGACTTTCATTTCCGCAACCGCGGCGAGGCGGCGATCGAGGGGGTCGAGTTCGAGGCACGGCGGCAGCTGGCCGGCGGCTGGTCGGTCGATGGCGGGGCCGCCTGGACGCGGGCGAGGGGCGGCGGCGCGGCGATCGACGACGCGCCGGCACCCAACGCCTGGCTCGGGGCGCGCTGGGCCGGGGGCGCCTGGTACGCCTTCGGCCGGCTCGGCGGCGTGGCCGAGAAGAACGACCCCGGCCCGACGGAGGTGGCCCGTCCCGGCTACGCTCTGCTCGACCTCGGCGGCGGCTGGCAGATGACCGACCGCCTCGAGCTGCGCCTGTCGCTGCGCAACGCGCTCGATCGCGCCTACACCGGCTCGCCCGACGAGAGCGCCGACCGCGCGCCGGGCCGCACGGCCCTGCTCGGTCTCGCCGGCCGCTTCTGAGAGACCGGACGGGGTTGGGGAGCGGGCGGGCGGTGTGTCAGGCTGGCAGGCGATGATCTCTTCCGGCCCGTTCCATGCCGCCCGGCCGCCAGCGAGGGCGCGATGAGTGACCTGCGGCACGGCGGCGACCGCGTCGCCGAGGTGCTGCGTCGCGCCGGTGTCGAGACGCTGTTCACCCTGTGCGGCGGCCACATCTCGCCGATCCTCGTGGGCGCGAAGCAGCGCGGCATCCGGGTCGTCGATCTGCGTTCGGAGGCCGCCGCAGTCTTCGCCGCCGACGCCACGGCGCGCCTGACCGGCATTCCGGGGGTCGCGGCGGTCACGGCCGGCCCCGGAGTGACGAACACCGTCACCGCGGTCGAGAACGCGCGCCTCGCGCAGTCGCCGGTCGTCGTGCTCGGCGGCGCCACGGCGACGGTGCTGCGCGGCCGCGGCTCGCTGCAGGACATCGATCAGCAGGCGCTCGCCCGGCCGCTGTTCAAGTGGACGGCGCGGGTCGAGCGGGTCGCCGACCTCGCGCCGCTGGTCGAGCGCGCCTTCGCGATTGCCGCCGGCGGCGTCCCCGGTCCGGTCTTCGTCGAGTGCGCGGTCGACCTGCTCTATCCGGAGGCGCTGGTGCGCGAGTGGTACGGCGTCGCGCCGCAGCCGGGCGAGAAGCCGCCGACGCTCGGCAAGCGGCTCGAACGGCTCTACCTCGACCGCCACCTGAAGCGGATCTTCGCCGCTGGCCGACCGGAACGGGGCGAACCGATCGCTCCACCGTCGCCGCCGCTACCCGGGCGCTGGCCGCTGGCCCGCGCCGCGCGGGCGCTGTCGAAGGCGCGCCGACCGGTGCTGGTGGTCGGCAGCCAGGCGACGCTCGATGCGCGCGGCATCGCCGGGGTCGCCGATGCGGTCGAGCGGCTGGGCGTGCCGGTCTGGCTCTCCGGAATGGCGCGCGGCCTGCTCGGCGCGGCGCACCCGCTGTTGTTGCGCCACCGCCGCCGCGAGGCGCTGCGCGAGGCCGACTTCGTGCTGCTGGCCGGCGTGCCCTGCGACTTCCGCCTCGACTACGGGCGCTCGATCGGCCGCGGCGCGCGGCTGGTGGCGGTCAATCGCAGCGAGGAGGAGCTCTTCCGCAACCGGACGCCGTCGATCGCCACGCTCGGCGACCCGGGCCTCTTCCTGCGCGAGCTCGCGCAACGAGCGCGCGGCACAGACCTCGACCCCTGGCTGTCCGTCCTGCGCGAGCGCGACGCCGCGCGCGAGGCCGAGATCGCCGCTCTCGCGGCAGAGGAGCCGGAGAAGGGAGTCTCGCCGCTGCGGCTGCTCTCCGAGCTCGACGCCTTCCTCGACGAGCGGGCGGTGCTGGTCGCCGACGGCGGCGACTTCGTCGGCACCGCCTCCTACACCGTGCGGCCGCGCTCGCCGCTGTCGTGGCTCGATCCCGGCGCCTACGGCACGCTCGGCGTTGGCGGCGGCTTCGCCGCCGGTGCGTCGATCGCTCGGCGGGACAGTGAGGTCTGGATTCTCTACGGAGACGGGTCGCTGGGCTACAGCCTGTCGGAGCTCGACAGCTATGCGCGGCACGGCATACCGGCGATCGCGCTGGTCGGAAACGACGCCTCGTGGGCGCAGATCGCGCGCGATCAGGTACCGGCGCTGGGCGACGACGTCGGCACGCGGCTGGTGCCGGCCGACTATCACCTCGCCGCCGAAGGGTTGGGTGCGCGCGGCTACAAAATCGAGAGCGCCGAGGAGATCCGGCCGGTGCTCGAGCGCGCCCGCGAGTCGGCCGCCGGCGGCTGGCCGGTGCTGATCAACGCGCTGCTGGCGCCGTCCGAATTCCGCAAGGGCTCGATCTCCCTCTGACCGGCACGGTCAACAGGTTCCAGGTGCCACCCGATTCGGAGAGCCGGTCCAGGTTCCAGGTGCCACCCGATTCGGAGACCCAGTCCACAGGTGCTGGTCAATTCAACTGGTGCCAGCCGAGCCGGAGATCAGAGCCGGAGATCAACCGGGGTCGAGGCGCCCTACCCGGGGCCGTGGCTCATTACGATTGAGGTCCGCAGCGAGGTCTTTTGGCGCTTGCCCGCCAAGTGGCAGCGAGCGCTCAATCCGAAGTCGAATCGCAGCCACACTTTGAGCCGAGCGGGGGAACTCGCAGCCTGAGCGTGCCCGGCGCTGCATCGAGGTTGATTTCGACGATCCCTTCTCGATCACGCGGGCACGATGAAAGGTCCTGGCGGCGGAAAAGATCTCAAAGGGAAGAGTTCGAAGCGTTCCTGCAACCCCTGAACCGATCGGAAACGCTGCGAGGCGGATCGGAAGGCTTGGACGAACTGGCGGTAGGCGTCGCGAAAGGCGCGCCGTGCCTGCTGCGACGCCGCGTGAATCAGCGGCGCGGCTCTCTTCTTGAGCTGCCGAGTCAGAGCGCGGTGAGGATTCTGGCGTGCTGCACGCTCGGCTCCCAGGACTGTCCGTCCGCTCTGCTTGAGCCTGCGGGCGGTTTCCCGTTCGATTTCGCGAATCAGCCGGGTGACTCGGGCCCGACAGGCATCCGGAGGCAGGTGGCGCCAGCAAGGCAGGGGTGCGAGCTCGAAGCTCTCCCTGGAGAGGCACGCAAGGGGGTCGAAGGGTCGTCGGCGGCGCGCGAGTTCGTACTCGAGGCTGCGATCGATCCAGGGCCCGGAGATCGGCTTGCCGGTCAGCAGGCTCTGAATCGATGTGGCTCCGGGCCAGTCCCCAGGTCGTCGGACCAGGCTCTCCTTGCAGCCATGCCGGAGAAGGTAGAGCAGACGTTCGACCTGGGCGGGCTCCTCCCCGGAGACGGGGATCGCCTGATAGCGCCGTCCCCAGAAGCGCTCGCGCCAGCCGACTGCTCGGCCGACCTCGCGGGCGAGATTGGAGTTCAGGTAGTTCATGAAGGCCGCGAGGCGCTGGGAGTCCGCGACCGAGAGCAGAAGATGATAGTGGTTGCCCAGGAAGACGAAGGCGTGGATGTCCACCGGATAGCACCGCACCGCGCGGGCGAGAACGCCCCGGCAGAGTTCCGCGATCCGTCGGTTCGGCTGGAGCAGAAGTCGACCCTGAAGGGTCCGGGTGGTGACCTCGACGAGGCTGTTGGGGGGGAGAAAGCGCAGTCGGCGACTCATACAGAGTGAGGACGCCG
>CAYYIK010000062.1:0-19145 GCA_964471955.1 uncultured Thermoanaerobaculia bacterium
TCGGCTTCGGCATCGTCGGCATGGGGCTCGACGCGGTCGCCGAGCACCGCGATCGTCTGGTGCACGGCCTGGTTCACGAGATGGGGCACGCGCTCTGGCTCGAGCACCTGCCGGCCGTGAGCGGCACGACGCGCTCGCGCCTCGAAGCGGCACGCAACGCCGCCTGGGAGGGCGGCGACCCGCTCTGGTGGCAGGGCATCGAGGCCTTCCGTCTCGCGCGGGACGGCACGCTCGGCTGGAACAAGTCGTCGTCGGAGGGCAACGAGCAGTCGAGCTCGCTGGTGCCCCTGATGTTCCCCGTCAGCGTCCCGCAGAACGACGCGATGATCGCCCGCCAGCAGTACCTCGCGATGCAGGACCTCATGGCCGCGCCCGGCAGCCGCTGGGCGCTCCTGCCCGCGCCCGCCGGGCCGCGCCTGGCTTCCCTCGCCGTGGCGGACGCGCCCGCCTCGGGGGAGCGAGCGAGCGTCAACTCAGGAACGGCCGGCCTCGCCGGAATCCTCACGGAAGAGGGTCGGGTCGCGGTCCTGGGTCCCCTGGTTTCGGAGCGCCTGCGCGGCTGGCAGCCCAGGGAGGAGGAGCTCGAGCTGGTCTTCGTGGACGCCGACGGCCACGAGCTCGGCCGCGGCCCCGGCTACCTCGAGCCCGACCGCGGCTCGCGCGCCGGCCGCCCCTTCCGCGCGTTCGCCCCGCGAAATCCGAACGCCGTCCGCCTGGAGGTGCGACGCGACGGGCAGCTCCTCGCCAGCCGGAACCGCAGCGCGAGCGCCCCGGTGGCGACGCTCGACCTGCGCGGCAGCCGCGACGGGGCCGGCGGCGTCGCCGCCCGCTGGTCGGTCGCCGATGCCGACGGAGACCCGCTCGCGATCTCGCTGCTCTTCAGCCCGGACGGCCTCGACCAGTGGAGCGTTCTCGGCGCCGGTCTCGAGCCGCAGGGTGAGCTCCCGCTCGACACCACCCGCCTGCGAGCCGCCGAGCGCCCCACCCTCCGTCTCCTGGTGAGCGACGGCTTCCGGCTGGTGGAGAGAGAGGTCGCGGTCGAACCGGGGTCCTAGGCCTCCAGAGCCTCTTCCGGCTCCGGAGACGTTGAAGGGTCGAGAGGTGCTCGAAAGGTGCCGAAAGGTGCCAGCCCGGTCTCCACCTCGAAAGGTCGAAAGGCGTCCGGTTCGCCTTCTCTTGCAGGCGGCGCTGCCTCGGCCCGTCGTGCCACCCGAAGCGCGAGCTGCTCTGGCTCGCGTGGGCCAGCGGGCTCCCCGCGGAGGGCGAATTCCGCACGCGCTACCGGCTTCAAGTCGCGCGTTTGCGATCGCCCGGCCCACCTCGGGGCGGGAGGGAGCTGCCACTCGGCGAGGGTGCGCGCGGGCCGGGGCGCGTGAGTCAGAATGCGTGGCGATGAGACGCGGCCGTGCCCCTCGGCCCGCCCCCGCCGAGCCTGCCGCCGCCCCCCCGGGCGCCGGCGGCGGCCCGGGGGGCGGCGCGCGCGCCCCGGTGCTCCTCGCGCCGTTCGTCGCCGGCGCGGCGATCATGGTGCTCGAGCTCGTCGGCCTGCGCCTGCTGGCGCCGACCTTCGGCTCGTCGAGCTACGTCTGGGGCGGCACCCTGGCGGTGATCATGGCGGCGCTCGCCGCCGGCTACCTGCTCGGCGGCGCGCTCGCCGACCGGCGGCCGCGCGCGCCATACCTCTTCGCGCTCCTGATCGCCGCCGCCGGCTGGGTGCTGCTCGATCTCCTCGTCGCCGGGCCCGTCCTCGCCGCCGGCGAGCGGATGGGCGCGACCCGCGGGCCGATCACCGCGACCCTCGTCCTGCTCGGCGTGCCGATGGTGCTGCTCAGTTCGGTGTCGCCCTTCGTCATCCGGCTCGACGCGCGCCTCGCCACGATCGGCACGACCGCCGGCCGCATCTACGCCCTGTCGACGGCGGGCAGCCTCGCCGGCACCTTCATCGCCGCCTTCTGGTGGATCCCCGACTACGGCAGCCGCGCCAGCCTGCGCATCGTGATCGGCGTGCTCGCGGTGACCGGCGTCGCCGGCCTGGCGTGGCCGCGCGCGCGCTGGGCGCGCGCCGCCGTCGCCGCGGGCCTGGTCGCCGCCGCCGCGACCGTGCCCGACCCGCCGCTCGGCCCCGGCGTCGTCTTCGCCGCCGAGTCGCCCTACAACTCGGTCTTCGTCGAGGAGCGGATGGGCGCCCGGCTCCTGCGCCTCAACGGCGGCGGCGGCTTCCATTCGGTGAAGCTCGCCGGCGTGCCGCTGACCGGCATCTACTACGACGTCCTGCTGCTCGGGCCGCACCTGGCCGGCGGCCGCGACCTGCTCGTCCTCGGCATGGGCGGCGGCACCACCGTCGGCGGCTACCGCCGCTTCTATCCGGGCGCGCGCATCACCGCCGTCGAGATCGACCCGGTCGTCGTGCGCGCGGCGCACGAGCAGATGGGGCTCGCGGCGGGCGACGACCTCGAGGTGCGCATCGAAGACGCGCGGCCGTTCCTCGCGCGCGACCGGCGCCGCTTCGACCTGATCGAGGTCGACGTCTTCGCGGGCGGCCCCTACGCGCCCTTCTACTGCCTGACCCGCGAGTTCTTCGCGGCGGCGGCAAGCCGCCTCGCGCCGGAGGGCGTCCTGGCGATGAACGTCTACGCGCCCGGCGGCGACCGGGCGCTCGCCGAGCCGGTCGTCGCCACGCTCGCCGAGGTCTTTCCGAGCGTGCTCGAGGTGCCGCTCTCGGAGGAGAGCGTGCTGTTCGCCTTCCGGTCCGCGACGACCGCGGCGGCGGCGCGCGAGCGGCTGGCGGCCGCCGACCTGCCGGCCGGCCTCGCGGAGGTGGCGCGCCGGACCGCCGCCGGCCTCGAGCCGGCGCGCGCGGGCGGGGCGACCGTGCTGACCGACGACCGCGCGCCGGTCGAGGCGACGACCCACGCCATGCTCGCCCGGCGCGCCCGCCGGCTCGGCCACGGCTGACCCCCCGCCGGTCGCCGCCGATCACCGCCACCCGGCGAGCAGGCCGCCGCCGCCCGCCCGGGCGGCCTGTCGCCGCCGGCCGCGGCGTAGGTTGACCGCGTGCTCAACCGCCGTCCCAGCCGCTCCTCCCGGATCGAAGCCGCGGGCGCGTCGGCCCCTTCGCCGGCCCGGGTGCCCGTGCTGGCGGCCCGCCCCGCGAGGCTGGGGGATATTTCGCACGCCGCGGCGAGTCGCGGGGAACTTTGCGCAACGCCGCGCCGCCCCGGCGCCGCCGGCGCGCTCGCCGGCGTCGCGAGCTCTTCCCGCAACCCGTTCTCGACACGCGACTTGCGGCCAGATCCTGCACCTCGCGCAGCGGCGCGCAGCGCAGCGGGCACGTTCGTTGCGCTAGAGGTGTACAGACAGGAAAACTTCCGCGCCCGAGGGCGACGGAAAGGAGACGCCAGATGAAGAACCGGATGCTTCTGCTCGCCGCGCTCGCGGTCCTCCTCGCCGCCCCGGCGATGGCCTTCCACCACGAGTCGGTGGGCTACTGCCAGGGCTGCCACACCATGCACAACAGCGCGAACAACGTGGCGATGAACCTCGACGCCACCGGCACCGGACCGGGACTCGCGCCGGGCTTCGGCTACACCGACCTGCTGCTGCTGCCCAACGCGACCGACACCTGCCTGCGCTGCCACGGCAACAACACCGCCAGCTACAACGTGTTCGAGTCGGATCCGCTGAATCCGACGCTGGCCGAGTACTACAGCGCCGGCAACTTCGTCTTCCTGCTCGAAGACAACGTCAACGACGGCCGCGGCGGCGCGACCAACCCGATCCCGGGCCAGCGCGCCGGCCACAACCTGCGCTCGGGCATCAAGGGCAGCAACTGGGACACCACGCTGCTCTATCCCCCGGGCGGCCAGGCCGAGCTGGCGAACAACCAGCTCGAGTGCACCAGCTGCCACGACCCGCACGGCCAGGACAGCTTCCGCTTCCTCTACCAGACCGGCCAGACGGTCGACGTCGGCGGCGACGACGTGACCTTCGGCGGCACCCTGGTGGCCGAGGGCATCAGCTACAGCTCGGTCGAGGGTCTGGCGAATCACAACGCCTACCACTCGGGCTACAGCGAGTGGTGCTCGACCTGCCACGGCGACTTCCACGCTTCGTCCGGCAACCTGATCCACCCGTCGGGCGAGGCTCTCACCGCGACGATCGTCGCCAAGTACAACGAGTATCGCGGCACGGCCGACTGCGTCAACAACCCGCCGACCGGGCCGACCGATCCCTGCGGCAGCGGCACCGTGGTCGACGCCTACCTGCCGGACGTGCCGTTCGAGGATCCCTCGGTCACGACCACTTCGACCGCCGGCCCGACCGCGGGCACCTCGATGGTCGCCTGCGTCACCTGCCACCGTGCCCACGCCACCTCGGCGCAGGACATGGGCCGCTGGGACTTCACGCTCCAGAACATCGAGACCGACGGCGCGACCTCGGGCTCCTGGAAGATCCCGTACGCCCAGGCGACGCTGCCGGCGGACGACGACCAGAAGTCGCTCTGCAACAAGTGCCACACGCAGGACGAGTTCGACCACCTCGTCACGCCGTGATCTGAAGTCGGCGCCGGCAGCTGCCGGCGCCCGCACCGACCCGGGGTGTCCGCACCCCGGGTCTTTTTTTTGGGGGCCGCCCGCCCCCGCGCCGCGGGTTGCGGCGGGCCACCCTCGCGGATAGTGGCGGCGTTCGCGCCGACTGTGACAATGCCGGCGGTGAGACACGCGTCGCAGGTTTCGCGGGAGGCTGCCGGGCGTCGCCTCTTCCTGGCGGGGATCGCTCTGGCGGCGGCCTCGGCGGCGCGCGCCGGCACGCTCGACGGCGCCCTCCGGCTCAGCTGGACGAGCACCGACCTCGGCAGCGCCGTGGTCGACGGCACCGATCACGCCGCCAACCTCGCCATCGTCCAGGAGCTCACGCCCTACCTGAGCCTGCGCCTGGCGGGTCTCTACGGCGAGCAGACCGCGGAGCTCGACGGTGTCGAGGCGTTCTCGCGCACCACCCTGCAGCCGGTGGCCGAGCTGCGCTACGGCGCGCCGAACCTGTCGTGGCGCGTCGCCTGGGAGAGCCTGCGGTCCGAAACCGGTGCGGCCGCGGGGGAGTTCGAGTCGCGCGCGCTCACCACCAGCCTCTCCTGGCGCGCGCCCCGCGGCTTCCGCCTCGGCCTCTCCTGGCGCGACCTCACCGACGAGTCGGCGAGCGTGGCGGCGCTCGGCCGCGGGCTCGAGCAGCGGGTCGGGCGCGTCGACCTGATGTTCGAGCGCCCGCGCTGGAGCGTCGGGTACGGCGGCCGGTACAACGAGCTCGCGGGCGGCGCGGCCGCGCTCGACGTCACCCAGCTGCGTCACGACCTGCGGCTCACCGCGGCGCGCGCGCTGGCGGGCGATCGCGTCCGCCTCTCCTTCGCGGGCGTCGCCGGCCGGCTCGACGCCGAGCAGAGCCGCGGCGCCGGCGAGCTCGCGGAGCCGCTCGCGGCGGTGCGCGGATTCGCCGGCATCGACCTCTCGCCCGCCCTGGGCGAGCTCGACGCGTCGCCCGGCCTGGTCGACGGCGACCTCGTGACGCCGGTCTCGCCGGCGGTCGAGATCGGCGGCGGCAACACGTTCCGCAACATCGCCCTCGATCTCGGCCTGCCGGTGCCGGCGCACCGACTCGACATCCTCGTCGACCGCCTCTCGGGCGCCCGGGTCGTCTGGGACGTCTATCAGAGTGCGGATGGCCTGGTCTGGCAGCCGGTGACGATCCTCGAGCGCGCCTGGGATCCCGATCTCCTGCGCTATCGGCTCCACTTCGTGGAGACCTCCGAGCGCTACCTGAAGGCCGTCAACGTCTCGATCAACCCGGAGAGCGAGGTCCGCGTGACCGAGCTCGTTGCCCTGCGCGACCTGGCGGTCGGGGCGCTCCAGCCCGAACGCAGCGCCGACCTCTACCGGGCGGCCGTGAGCTTCGCGTGGCAGGCCTCGGAGCGGCTCCATTTCCACGCCTCGGCCGACGCGAACAACGACTCGACGACGGTGGGCGGCGTGGTGCGGCGGGACACCACCGGTTCGGCGGTCAACGGCGGCCTCGGCCTCGACCTCGCGCACGACCTGACGCTCTCGGTCGGCTACCGGCATGCGCGCTTCGAAGAGGGCGCCGGGCGCGACCTGACCCGGATCTCCGACGATTTCGGAGCGAGCCTGCGCTGGAATCCGCTCGACACCGTCGACGCGCTCCTCGCGACCGGGGTGCGGACGGACTCCGACGAGCGGCACGAGCTGTCGAACCTGCGCTACGCGCGCGCGACGGTGGCCCTCGACCTGCTCGACGAGCTGCGTCTCGTGAGCAACCTGTCGACCAGCCGGATCGAGACCCCGGGGACCGGCGGATCGCGCGAGACGCTCAGCTGGACGGAGCGGATCGACATGCGCCCGCGCCGGGACTGGCGCCTGGGCGGGGGCTACACCTGGAGCCGCACGGAGAGCGCCGTCGCCGGCGGGCCGCGCTTCGACAGCTCGAGCCTGTTCGTCGATTTCGGCTGGACCCCCGGCGCCGCGCTCGGCCTCGCCGGCACGATCGCCTGGTTCGACGAGTCGACCGGCGCCACGATTCGCCAGAGCTACAATCTGTCGTGGAACCCCGGACCCAAGCTCGGCCTCGCGCTCGGCTGGGACGACTTCTCCCAGCGCGAAGGCGCGCGGACCCGCAACGAGAGCCTCGCCCTCCACTACCGGCTGGCCGTCCGGCTGGTGCTCTTCGGCTCGGTGTCGCGCTCGAGCTCGGCGATCGCGGACGGCCCGGAGGACGAAGTCACCAGTGTCAACGCAGGCACCACCCTCTCCTTCTGATCGGAAGGTGCGCACCGTGAGAAACCTTCGAAGCTCGACTCGAAAGATCGCCCTCCTCGTCGCCTGCCTCGGGGCCCTCAGCGGCTGCGGTTCGATGGGTCCGACGAAGTTCACCAACCCGAAGATCGACTTCTCGTTCGTCGAGAGGGTGGCCGTGTTGCCGTTCGAGAACTACTCGAACGACTCCGCCGCGGCCGCGCGTGTGACCCGGCTGATGGTCACCGAGCTGCTCGCCACCGGCGCGGTCGACGTCGTCGAGCCCGGCGAGGTCAACGCCGCCACGGTCAAGTTCGGCACCGGCCGGGCCCAGCGTCCGAGCACCGAACAGATCGTCGAGCTCGGCAGGACGCTCGGTGTCCAGGCGGTCATCGCGGGCGCCGTCCTGCAGTCCGAGGTGCTGCGCTCGGGCTCGGCGGGCGTGCCGACGGTGACCATCGACGCGCAGCTGGTCGAGACCGAGTCGGGCGCCATCATCTGGTCCGCGACGCACACCGAGAAGGGTTCGGTCGCCTCGGCGCGCCTGCTCGGCAACGAGGGCGAACCGCTCTCGGTGACGACGCGGCGCTGTGTGCGACGGCTCGTGGAGACGCTGCTCCAGTAGGCCGCGATGCGCCGCCGATCCCTCCTCGCTCCGCTCCTGCTCGCCGCCGGCGCCCTGGCCGGCCGCGCAGCGGCCGCCGATTCGATCGCGCTGCTGCCCGTGCGGCAGGGCGTCCGGGTCGATGGACTCGGCGCCGAGTTCGAGCAGGCGGTGACGGCCGAGCTCACCCGGCGCGGGGCCGTGATCGACGCCGAGCGCACCCGCGCCGCGTTGCGCGCCGAGCGCCTGCGCAACGCCGACGGCGCGCCGCCCGAACGGTTGCGCGTGATCGCCGCGGCGCTCGGGGCCGACTGGCTGGTTTCGGCGGCGATCCACGACGCGCCCGCGCAGCTGGTGCCGGACCTGACGGTCTCGGCCCGGCTCTACGACGGGCGGACGGGCCGGATGGCGTGGGCCGGCGCGGTCGCCCGCTCCGGGCTGGACAGCCGCGGCCTGCTGGGGATCGGCGCGGTCACCGACCTCGTGGCCCTGGTGCCGCCGGTGGTCGCCGAGCTCGTGGCGGGTGTCGACCTCGCCGCCGCCGCGGCGGCGAGCCCGGGGACCGGGGTCGAGGCGGCGCCCAACCGCATCGGCATCGTGCCCTTCACCGTCAACGAGGTGGCGGACGGGACCGAGGTCGCGGCAGCGGCGACCGAGACGATGCGCGCGCTGCTCGTCGCCGCCGGGGTGCCGCTCGCCGAGCCGGGCTGCGTGACGACGGCGCTGCGTGGCCCGGGCGGCATCCGGTGGGGCGAGCTCTCGGCGGAGGTCCGCGCCGAACTGCGCTACGAGTGCGGCGCCGCCCGGCTGGTCACCGGGTCGGTCGAGCGCTGGGAGGTTCGCGGCGGCGCCTCGCCCGAGCCGGTGGTCGCGGTGGCGGCGCGGCTGCTCGACGCCGAGTCGGGGCGCATCCTCTTCGTCGGCTCGCTCGAGGCCGGCGGCTTCGACCGGGAAGGGTGGTTCGGTCACGGCCGGGTCTACTCGCGCGGCGCCCATCTGCGCCATCTGCTCGAGCGAATCGCCACGCGTATGCTCCGCGCCGACACCGGCGGGGAGACCACCGAGGTCATGAAGGAGTCCGGTTGATGTGCGCATCCACATCGCGGGCGCGCCGCGGGGCGCGTCCCGTCCGCTGGCTGGCCGCCCTCGCCCTGCTCGCCGCGCCGCTGCCGGGCGTCGGGCAGGAGCTCGATCCCCCCGACGCCGGCTCCACCGTCGTCGCCCGCGTCAACGGCGAAGCGCTCTACAGCGAGGACATCGAGATCGTCCTCGAGGAGATCCACCGCTCCCAGCAGGTCCGGCAGCGCTCGCGTTTCGACCTCGAGCAGCTGATGTTCCGCCTCGTCAACGACACCCTCCTCGCCCAGGAGGCGCGGGTGCTCGAGATGGACGAGGATCCGCAGCTGGCGCGCAAGCTCGTGGCGCGCCGCGAGTCGAAGGCGCGCGGCGAGGTGTTCCGCGAGGAGATCCTGGCGCGACTCGACTTCTCCGAGCCGAAGGCGCGCGAGGTCTACGAGGACGTCTACCGGTTCGCGACGCTCCGCATCCTCACCCGGCGCGACCTCGCCGAGCTCGAGGCGCTGCGGGCGAAGCTCGAGCCGGCCGGCGAGGAGGCCTGGGCGGAGCTGGCCGGGAGCGACTCCCAGGATCCCTACGCCGGCCGCGGCGGCCGCATGCACACGGCGTTCACCGACCTCCACCAGTCGCTGCTCGACTTCGCCAAGGCGGCCGAGCCCGGCGCGCTCTCGGCGCCGCTGGCGACGCCGTGGGGCTGGACCTTCGCCCGATTGGTGAAGGTCCAGCCGGCCGATCCCGAGAAGTTCGCCGAGCGGACCCGCCGGGTACTGGTCGAGCTGCGCCACCGCCAGGAGCTCGCGCTCCGGCAGGCGCTGGTCGAGCGGCTCAAGCCGTCGCTCGGCCTCGAAGTCGACTGGGCGGCCTACGAGTCGATCGAGGTCCAGCGCATGCACGACGGCAAGCTGCTGCCCAGGTTCAGCGAGCCCGAGCGCGCCGTGGCGCGGCTCGCCGGCCGCACGCTGACCCTCAAGGAGCTCGCCGGCCGGCTCGGCACGGCCTGGTCGGGAGTCACTAATCCGGTGCTCGCCGCCGCCTACAAGCCGGGTGTCCTCGACGAGCTGATCTTCGAGGAGATGCTGATCGCCGAAGGCCTGCGCCGCGGCTATGGCGATACCCCCAAGGTGAGGCGCGAGCTGCACGCGCTCGAACTGAGCCATCTCGCCTCGAAGTACCTCAAGGAGACGGTCGCCGCCGGGGTCGAGGTGACCCCGGCCGAGGCGCGGGCCTACTACGAGGAGCACCGCGACGAGTTCCGCAAGCCGCCGCGGCTGCATCTGCTCCAGCTCACGGTGCCGACGCGCGAGCAGGCCGAGCGGCTGGCCGAGCTGGCGAAAGGCGGCGCGGAGTTCGCCTGGCTCGTCCGCCAGCATTCGATCGATTCCTACAAGGAGGCGGGCGGCGATCGCGGCTGGGTGCTGGCGACCGAGGGCCTCCTCAACTTCCGCGACGATCTCCTCGACGCTCGCAAGGGCGACGTTCTCGGCCCCCGGGAGAGCCCGAACGGCTGGGTGCTCCTCCAGGTCGACGTCTACGAGGAGCAGGACCACTATCCGTTCGAGGCCGTCTCGGGCAACGTCAAGGCGAAGCTCGAGAGCCAGGAGGTGGTGGCGCGGATCGACGAGGTGATCGCCAAGCTGCGCGAGCGCTCCGAGATCTGGGTCGACTCGGCGGCTCTCGCCCGCTTCGAGATCCTGCCGACGGCGCCGGAGGAGGCGCCGGCGGTTCCCGGTCACGGTGGCTGAGGCGCGGGAGGTCGACCCCATGACCAGGAAACCGATCCCCGTTCTCGCGCTCGCGGCGGCTCTCGCCGGCCTCGGCGGGCTCGTCTTCACGGTACGCGCCGACGCCCAGCTCAAGCGCGGCGGCCGCTTCGAGCAGGGCTCCACCTGCACCTCCTGCCACGCCGACGTCGGCAAGGACGTCCGGGTGCCGCACGCGCCGCTCGCCGAGGGCTGCGACTCCTGCCACAAGCCGCATGGGCTGGTCGGCGCGCTGCGCCTGACCGAAAACGAGCCGGCGCTCTGCCTCTCCTGCCACGACGAGTCGAAGCTCGGGACCAGGGCCGAGCACCGGCACCCCGGGGTCGAGCAGTGCTCGTCCTGCCACGACCCGCACGGCTCGAACCAGAAGGCGCTGCTCGTTTTGCCCGAGCGCGAGCTCTGCGCCGGCTGCCACGCCGCCGCCGGGCTGGCGGGCCAGGTGCTGCATGCGCCGGCCGCCGAGGGCTGCTCGTCGTGCCATTCGCCGCACGGCAGTGCGCACCCGAAGCAGCTGCACGCGGCGGGCGACGCGCTGTGCGCGAGCTGCCACGCGACCGCGGACGGCTGGACGGGCGCGCACGCGGGGATGGAGGTCACCGGCACCGACTGCGCGAGCTGCCACCGGCCGCACGGCGGCGCGCGCGAAGGACTGCTCGGCACCGCGGTGCATCCGGAGATGGACTGCGCGACCTGCCACGCAGAAGGGGCCGACAAGCCGCCGGGTGGCGCGCGAGTCTGCCTCGACTGCCACTCCGCGATCGAAGCCGGCTCGGCGCCTTCGGTGCATGGGCCGGTGGTGCGCGGCGACTGCCTCGCGTGCCACGACGCGCACACGACGGACTTCCCCGCGCTGCTCCGCGCGGCGCCCGCCGAGCTCTGCACGAGCTGCCACGGCGACGCGGCGAAGGCGCTGGCGTTGCCGGCGCCCCACCCGGCCGCGAGCGACTGCACGGCCTGTCACGCCGGCCACCAGAGCCAGGTCGCGGGGCTGCTGCGCGAGGAGCCGCGCGCGCTCTGCGTGAGCTGCCACGACGACCCGGCGGCGGCCGGTAAGGAAGTCGTCCACGAGCCGGCGCGCGGCGAGTGCGCGGACTGTCACGATCCGCACGGCACCGGGCGCAAGGCGATGCTCACCCGCGACCAGGACGCGCTGTGCGGCGACTGCCACGGCGAGATCGGCACCCGCTCGGGCCTGCCGGTCGTCCACCAGCCGGTCGCCACCGGCGCCTGCTCGTCCTGTCACGAGCCCCACGCGGGCGGCAAGAAGCTGCTGGTCGCCCAGGGCAAGGAGCTCTGCGCGACCTGCCACGCGGTCGAGATGCAGGCGGCGGACGGCTTGCCGCAACACGCGCCCTTCGCCGACGGCGACTGCGCGAGCTGCCACCTGCCGCACGCGGCAGCGGTGCCGGCGCTGCTCACCGCGCCGACCGCGCGGCTCTGCGCGGAGTGCCACGACGTGAAGGTCGAGGCGCCGGTCGGCGGCTCCACCCACGAGGGCGCCGGCCGCTCGTGCACGGCCTGCCACCAGCCGCACGCCAGCGCCACGCGGGCCTTCCTGCGGGCGCCGCTGCGGCCGCTCTGCGGCTCGTGCCACACGGCGGTCGAACAGGCGATCGACGAGCAGGTGGCGCACCCGCCGGCCGCCGAGCCGGAGGGGTGCATCGACTGCCACTCGCCGCACGTCGCGCCGTGGCCCTCGCTGCTCGCGCAGCCGGTCGCCGAAGGTTGCCTGAGTTGCCATCCGGGCGACGGCAGGGACTTCGCCGCGGCGCACCTCGGGTTGCCGGCGAAGACGCTCGCTTGCGGCAGCTGCCACGATCCGCACGCCGCGAAGGAGCGGGGTCTGCTGCTGCCGGTCGCCCATCCGCCGTTCGCCGAGCGGGCGTGCGACACCTGCCATACCGACGGCGCGGTCGCGGGAGGTGCACGATGAGCTCTGTGATCCGGATCGCGCTCGCGACGCTCGCGATGATCGCAACGCCGGCGCTCACCGCCGCGACGGCGCAGGCGCCCGCGGTCGACGAGCTTCGCGTCTGCCTCGAATGCCACGACCTGGCGGACGCGCTGGCGGCGAAGGTGAAGCATCCGCCCGCCGCCGAAGGCGACTGCTCGGCGTGCCACAATCCCCACGTCTCCCGCCTCGAGGGCCTGCTCCTCGATCAACCCGGGCCGCTCTGCGCGCGTTGCCACGAAGAGATCACCGCCCAGCTCGCGCGCGAGGTGGTCCACGCGCCGGTCGCGGAGGCGCGCTGCGCCGCCTGTCACCCGGCGCACGGCGCCCCCTTCGCCGGGCTGCTGGCGCGGCCGGCGACCGAGCTCTGTCAGGAGTGCCACACCGAAGTCGCGGAGTGGAAGCAGCGCAGGTCGCCGCACGCGCCGTTCGCGCAGGGCCGCTGCGCCACCTGTCACGAAGCGCACGCCAGCGACACGCCGGGGCTGATCCGGCAGGGTGCCTCGTGCACGAGCTGCCACACGGTCGACGCCCGCTTCCGGTCGATTCACGGCGGCTACCCGGTCGAGAGGGCCGACTGCGCGACCTGCCACGATCCGCACGCCTCGGACCGGCCCGGACTGCTCCGCCAGACCGTCCACGAGCCGTTCGGCAGCGGCGCGTGCTCGACCTGTCACGTGGCGAGCTCCGCGGAGCGCCCGTTCGCTCTCGTCAAGCCCGAGGACGAGCTCTGCGGCGAGTGCCACGCCGACCAGGTGGAGGCGTCGCGCCAGGCGCGCTTCGGCCACGTCTCGGCGGCGGGTGGGCGCTGTACCGACTGCCACAACCCGCACGCGGGGGAGGGCGCGGCGATCCTCCAGCGCAAGGAGGAGGCGACCTGCCTCGCCTGCCACGATCCGGGCGGCGCCGCCTCCGGGCAGCCCGGGCGCTTCGCCCTGCACGCGGAGCAGGTCTCCTGCACCACTTGCCATGCGCCGCACGGCGCCGGGTGGCCGCGCCTGTTCGTCAAGGATCCGGTCGAGATCTGCAGCGACTGCCACTCCCACCAGCACGGGGTGACCCACCCCTTGGGCGAGGACAAGCTCGATCCGCGCTCGGGGGTGCCGATGGACTGCGGCTCCTGTCATGCGATCCACGAGGCGCCCTACCCCAAGTACCTCCACGCCGGGGAGGTGACCGATCTGTGCGTCAGCTGCCACAAGTCGATGGCGCGGAGGAACCAGTGATGCTCGCCCGAAGCCTCTCCCGGAGGGGCGGCCGCACGCTCGCGATCGCGCTCGCGCTCGCCGGCGCGCTCGCCGCACCCGCCCTCGCCCAGCAGCTCGCCCAGCGCCTGCTGCGCTACGCCGCGGTCGTCGACGGACCGGCCGAGCGCCCGCTGCGCTGGCCGGTCGCGGTGGCGGTGGGCGGCGCCGACGAGATCGCGGTCGCCGACGCCCACGGCAACCGTCTGCTGATCCTCCACCGGGTCGGATCGGGCTGGCCTCTGCGCCGCGAAGTCGCCCTGCCGGCGCCGCCCGCCGCGCTGGCGTTCGTGGGCGGGGAGTATCTCGCCGTCCTGCGCGGCGCCGGCTCCGAGCTGCTGGCGGTGCGCGGGGGCGAGTCGGCGGCGGAGCCGCGCAGGCTGGCGCTGCCGGACGGCATCGTTGCCGGCCGGATCGCGGCCTCTTCGGACGGCGCCCTCCTGGTCTGGGACGCGCGCCGCGGGCGGGTGGCCAAGCTCCAGGGGTCGTCCGTCGTCGCCCAGGCCGGGATCGCGGGCAACGTCACCGCGCTCGCGAGCGACGGCGCCGGCGGCTTCTGGGTCGGCATCGGCGAGCGCGGTGTGCTCGAGCGCTTCGACGGCGAAGGCCGACCCGCGGGGCGGCTGCGGGTCCCCTCGGAGAGCCCGGTGCCGCCCTGGCCCGCGGGGGTCGTGGTCGAGCCCGGCGGGCGCCTCTTCGTCCTCGACCGCCATCAGCATCGGGTCGTCGTCCTCGACGGCGAGGGCCGGCTGCTCGGCCTCGGCAGCGGCAAGGGCTGGGAGCCGGGCCAGCTCTACTTCCCGGATGCGCTCGCCCGCCTGCCCGACGGAGCCCTGCTGGTCTCGGACGGCGGCAACGGACGCACCCAGCTCTTCGACGTGATCGGAGGTGGCGGTTGACCGGGCGGGCCTCGCTCCGTGCGCTCGCGGCGCTCCTCGTCGCGTTCGCGTCGGCCGCGACGGCGCCGGCGGCCGAGGTCCGCTACCTCGGGCGCTTGAGCCTGCCGGTCGCCGGCGACGCCATCGCCTACGGCAACTGCGTGACGGCGGATCCCCACACCGGCGAGGTCTTCGTCTGCGACCCGCGGACGAGCCGGATCCTGATCTTCGACCGCGACGGCTACTTCGACTTCCAGATCCTGGGCGGCGAGGAGCTCGCGTCGCCCGAGGATCTCGCGGTCGACCCCGAGGGCTTCCTCCTCGTCCTCGTCCGCCGCGGCCCGGGGCTCGCGCTCGTCGAGCTCGACTTCGACGGTCGCTTCCGGCGCGAGGTGCCGCTCGTCGACCTGCCGGCGGGGAGCGCGCCCCCCGCGCTGGGCTCGGTCGCGCTGTCGCTCGACGGCGATCGGATCTTCCTCGGCGACGCAGCCAACTCGACGGTCTGGATCGCCGATCGCGACGGCCACGTCCGCGGCGGCATCGACCTCGCCGCCGAGGACCCTGAGGACGAGCGGTCCGAATGGGCGCCCGGCCACGTCGACGTCTCGGGCGACCGCGTCGTGGTGGCGGTGCCGCTGCGCGGGCGGGTCCTCGTCTACACGCTCGCAGGAGAGCGGGTCGGCGGCGTCGGCGTGCGCGGCTCGGGCCCGCTCCACCTCGGCTACCCCACCGCGGCGGCGCTCGACACCGAAGGGAACGTCGTGGCGCTCGACGCCCAGCGCATGGTCGTGACGCGCTGGCGGCTCGCGGACAACACCTGCCTGTCGGAGCATCTCGGCCTGGGCAACGCCCCCGGCTGGCTCTACTTCCCCTACGACCTCGCGCTCGACCCCGCGGGCCGGGCCTACGTGGCGCAGTCGGCCGACGGCCGCGTCCAGGTCTACACCGGCCTCGGCGCCGCGCCGGCGCCGCCCGGGAGCGCGCCGGCGCCGCAGCTGCCCTGAATGATCGCCGCCCGGGTGCCGCGCCCGCGGGCGAGCGGTTCCCGCAGAGTGCCGCCGCGCTGAGCGCGGCGGCGCATCAACGTACGAGAAGGCCGGCGTCGTCCGTCCGGGCGAGGCGGCTGCGGAGGACCGCGTCGAGTCGCTCGAAGAGCCGGGCCTCGGCCGGCGCGCTCTCGCCGCGCGCGCTCGCCGCGCGGCGCTCTTCGGCGTAGGCGTCCTCGACGTCCCGGAACGCCGCCTCGACGAGCGCGACGGCCGCCGCTTCGGGTCCGCCCAGGATCTGGTGATGCGCGAACACGCGACCGTCGCGGCCGTCGACGAAGTCGAGGGTCGTGATCACCTCGGTCATCCGCCGGGCAACTGCGCCGAGCCGGATCGGCTCCACGGCGCCCCCGGGCGTGACGGCCGGCAGGAGGGCCTGGCGGAGAAGCCGCGGCGCTTGGGCCCGATCGCGCTCGAACTCTCCGACGAGGTAGCGCCAGGGTCCGTAGTCGCCCAGGGTGGGGCCGAGCTCGGCTTCGAGTCGCGCGGCCTCCGCCGGGCCGATCTGCCCGGCCAGCTCGCGGTGTCGGATCGGATCGGCGAGGCGGGCGGCGGAGAGCACGGAGGACGCGAGCGCCTCCGGGCGGCCGCGTTCCTCCTCGTCGGCGGGCGCGAGGTAGGACAGCAAGGGCTCGCGATGCGCGATGAGGCCGGCGAAGTTCTCCGCCACGAGGCCGGAGCTCTCGATCGAGAGCGGCGCCGAGAACTCGAGGAAGAGGTTCTCGTCGGTATTGAGCCGGGCGCCGGCCGCGTAGGCGTCGGCGCCGGCGGTGCCGAAGACGAAGAAGCCGAGCAGGTCGCGCGCCGAGCCCATCTCGACCCGGCCCAGGTCGTCGCGGACGGCGGGCACGGCGATCCGGCGCTCGAGCTCGAGCTCGTCGATCCGGAACGGAACGTCGCTGCCGACCAGGTGGGCATCGTAGTGGGTGAGCCAGACCAGGACGTGCGCGAAGCTCGACCGGAAGGTACGCACGATCGACCGCAGGTCGGCGCCGTCGAGCTCGTAGATCGGCAGCCACTGGCACATCACGCCGCCCGGCGCGAGGCGCGAGGCCGCCAGGTCGAAGTACTGCTTCGTGTAGAGGTAGCCGGCGCCGCTGAACCAGGGGTGGATCGGATCGGCGGTGATGACGTCGAAGCGCTCGCGGGTCGTCAGCAGGAAGTTCCGGCCGTCGTTGAAGACGACGCGCAGGCGGGGGTCGTCGAGCACGCCGTGGTTGTAGCGCGCGAAGGTCCGCGCGACGCCGAGCACCGCGGGCTCGATCTCGGCGAGCGTGAGGCGCTCGACGGCCGGGTGGACCGACGTCGCTCCGAGCGTCATGCCGCTGCCGGTGCCGAGCACGAAGACGTTGCGCGGCGCGGGGTGGAGCAGCATCGGCAGGTGCCCGAGCGTGTACTGGCAGGCCAGGTCGGGCGGGTTGTCGGTGGCTTCGATCCGGCCGTTGGTGACGAACGACTGCGTTCCGCCCTTGACCCGGATCGAGCTGACGGTGGCCTCGACGCCCTCCGCGTAGTGGAGCACGTCGGTGTTGCGCAGCGTGTCGCGGGTCTTCTCGGGCGTCGCGAACTTGTCGGGCCGGTTCGACTGGTAGACGGCGAAGTAGTGCGGATCCCAGAGACGCAGGGCGTCGCCCGCTCCGGCGACGAGGAGGGCCACGCCGGCGACTCCGGCGCCGGTCGCCGCGGCCAGGCGGGGGCCGCGCATCCCGGCCGCGACGACCAGCCCCCAGCCCGCGACCGCCAGCGAGAGCAGCTGGAGCGAGCGCTCGATACCGACGAGATGGACGAGCACGAAGCCGCTCAGGGCGGAGCCGGCGATCGCGCCGAGCGTGTTGACGGCGAGCGTCTCGCCCACCGCGCGCGCGGGCTCGCCGCTGCGCTCGGCCCGGATGCGGACCGCGAGCGGAAAGGCGAGGCCGGAGAGGAAGGCCGGAACGAGCATGTAGAGGAAGGCGAGCAGGAAGTCGATCGCCTGCCGCGCCGCGAAGCTCGTCGCCGGTGCGCCGAGGAGCGCCCACTGCAGGGCGTAGGCGCGCGCCGGCAGGTCGCGCAGGGCGCCGGTCACCGCGAGCCCGGCGGCGCCGATCGCGACCAGCAACAGACCGAAGGCGGCGACGGGCGCCTCCCCGCCGTCCGCGTGGCGCGCGCGGCGCCGGTGCCAGGCGCCGAAGGCCGCGCTGCCGAGGGCGATGCCGGTGAGGAACGCCATCAGCATCAACGTGAAGCCGTAGACGCTCGCACCGATCACCATGCCCAGGACCCGCGTCCAGAGCACCTCGAAGCCGAGGGCGCTGAAGCCGCAGACGCCCGCGCCGACGAGCACCAGTCGGCTGGCGAGCGCCGGCGTGCCGGGCCCACCGGAGGGTGCGTCCGCCGGAGTCGGCTCCGCGACGGGGATCGCCGCGCCGGCGGCGACTCCGGCCCGGCGGTCGACCGCGAGGCAGGCGAAGCCCAGCAGCAGGTTGACGCCGATCGCGACCGCGAGGCTCGTGCTCACCGAGAGGAAGCGGAGCAGGAGGAAGCCGGCCGCGCCGGCGCCGAGAACGGCGCCCAGGGTGTTGACCGCGTAGAGGAAGGAGAGGCGCGCCGCGAACTCCCGGCCGCGTCCACCGACGAAGGCGGCGAGCACCGGCAGCGTGCCGCCCATGAGCGTGGTCGGCACAATCAGCAGGGTCGCCGCGAAGCCGACGCGCAGGATCGAGAGGTAGAGCGGCGAGCCCTCGCCGAGCCGGGCGAGCGGCACGTAGAGGACCGGGTAGGCGCGGACGAGGAGCGCGAAGACGATCGCCGAGGCGGCGATGCCGAGCTCGAGCAGCCCGTAGAGTCGGAGCGGCCGCGCCGCGCGGCGCGCGCGCCGGCCGAACAGCGAGCCGCCGAGCGCGAGGCCGCCCATGAAGACCGAGAGCACGGTCGTCACCGCGAGGTGCGAGCTGCCGAAGACGAGGCCGAGCGAGCGGGTCCAGACCACCTGGTAGACGAGCGCCGCGGCGCCCGAGAGCAGGAAGACGAGCTCGACGAAGCGGACGAGCGCGGGGCGCGGCGCCGGGGCCGGTGGATGGGAAGCGGCGGTCCGCGAGCTCGCGCGGGAGAGGGCCACGGCGGCTTCCGGTACGCTCGGGAGGCTCAGGGCGTCGGCGCCGGGGCGCCGGCGGCGTGGCACTTCCAGCACAGGGCGGGCTGCGACGGGTCGCCGTACGGATTCGGGATCGGCCAGGAGCCCGAGACGGTGCCGTCCTCGCCCAGGGTCGCGATCGCGAAGTCCCACCGGCCCGCCGCCGGCGCCGAGCTCGCATGCGCGCGATGGCAGGAGAGACAGGAGAGGCGGCTGGTCGCGGTCGGTCCCGCCGTCGAGCTGGTCGCGGCGGCGACGTCCTCGAACGGCACCTCGGGCAGGTAGGCGTCGAGCGGACCGCCGCCGGTCGGGTTGAGAACGCCCTGATAGCGGTTGTACTGATCGACGACGGCGATCGTGAGCAGGGCGTCGTTGGGATGCTCGAAGCGCTCCGTGCCGACGGTGCGGTGGTAATCGCCGTGGCAGTTGCCGCACCAGGCGCTCATGCCGGAGACGTAGGCGGAGTGGGCGCCGCGCCCTTCGACGGCACCGGCGGTGAGCGGCAGCCCGCTCGCCTCCGGCGCCGGCGCGCCGAAGACGAAGAGACCGTCGCGGATCGTGCCGGCGCCCCAGAGCATCCGGAAGCTCGAGCGACCGTGCGGATCGTGGCAGCTCGTGCAGCCCATCTCGGCGGCCGGGAAGCTGCCGCCGGGCGAGACGCCATGGCGGGTGT